>JBMOJO010000339.1:0-3566 GCA_049315745.1 Saprospiraceae bacterium
TCTTTTTTCTGATTTCGCTTCGCGAAATCAGAAAAAAGATGTCTCCATCCAAATTTAATTTGGCGCGAACCGCCTTAAAAAGCCTTTTATCAGAACCCCGTATATTGATGTGCACAGGCCTCTTCCGGGAAGTTTCCGGAAGAAGGCCTGTGCCCGGATCAATACATCATTGTCAATAAAAGCTATTCGACAATCAGTTTTTTGGCAGCGAATTTTCCGTCTGCTGCACTGAATTTTACGATGTAAAATCCGCGGTTTAAGCCGCTCATTTCAACCCGGTTTAGACCATTGCCCTCGGTCTTGATTGCCCGAAGCAGCTTACCGTCAACCGAGAAAATTTCAATCCGCATTGCCTCTTCGAAATCATACTCAATCGTAAAGGTCTCCGAAGCAGGGTTGGGGAATATGCTGAACCGACTAAGTAGGCTGTTAGAAAACTCCTGTACCGAAGTAGCGATGAACCCGAGGTGCCCATTCCGCTCCAGCGTGGACCATTTCCTGATCCAGAGTTTGTTGTAATCATTGCTGAATGCCCCTTTGTAATTGACGGCTGTGAAGAACTGATCGCCTGCAGGTACTGGAGCGACAGGCCCATAAGCAGCACCACTCAGACTTGGACGCGGATCGAGTTTCCCGTTGGCAGTCCGCGATACACTTGCCAGCATCGGGTTAGCTGCCAGGTTTCCGTTGTTCACCATGTGGCTGACCAGGGTCGCTGCGTTCGGCTCGTCTTGTGTCGGCTGTCCGGAAGTTACGCGGATTACCCCACTGGCAGAGGCATCTATGGCATTCGTCGTTCCATTCGCCCAGAAGAGGTTGTTCAGGATCTTCAACTCGCCTTTCTTCAATTTCTCATAAGCATCGTTCACCCCTGCGTTCTTGTCCTGCACCTCGATGGCCTTGCCACGGGATTCTGTGAAGATGGAATTGGCAATGGTACCTGCTGTGCCCGCGCGGAGCAACAGACCGATACCTCCGGCAGTCGCTGTCGTGCCCGTACCAATGTGCGTCCAGTTGAATACCGTCCCGTTGGAATAAGGCGTCGCATCATCCGGCGTGGTGCCGTCGAACTCACCGCCCAGGTCGGCAACGTCCGGGCGCTGGATGGAGAACCAGAACTGCCCCTTGCCCGTATAAACCTCGTCCCAGTCGTAGGAATCATCTTCTGCAAAAGCCACCACTGCATATTTCAGGTTCGGTGCACCACCGAAAAACTCGATCCCGTCGTCGGAGTTGGCATATACTTCCACATATTCCAGTACCGTCTTGCTGCCCACACCGCCGAGCGTGAGGCCGTTCAGCTCATTTGAGCCCGAAAGGATACGGCCGCCGTGGCGGATAGAAACATAGCGGAGCACACCGGAGTCATCGTTGTTATCCGTACCGCCGTAGAGTGCGCGAGGTTCGCCCGTAGGAATCCCTTCCACATTCGCCTCCGCGTTGCCGTTTTTCTGCGTTACCCCTTTGCCCAGGATGACTATCCCGCCCCAGAGCGAAACATCCGTAGGGCCGAGATCTGTCGGGTTGTTCACATCATCGGCCTGTGCGGTGAAGATGATGGGGTTATCCTCCGTGCCATTGGCGTAGATTTTGGCGCCGCGCGCGATGACCAGTGCCGAAGGGTTGCCTACGTCTGCACGCGGGGTAAATTTCACTACGGTGCCCGCTTCGATATTCAGGACGCCGCCTTCCTCGAGGAAGACCAGGCCATCCAATACATAGGTGTTTTCTTTTGTCCAGGTATAAGTTTTGCCGCCTACCAGCGAAGTATCCACGATATTGACCGTTTGTCCCATGCCCATGGCACGCAGGTGGCCGTTGCGTGCCAGCGTGCTCCAGCCTGCGATCCAAAGATCCTCCGGGTTTGAACCAAAGGCACCTTTGAAATCCACCGCAGAGAAGAACGGGTCGTTTGGAACCTGAGCAAGATCAGATGTGAAGGCTGCACCGCTGCGCGTCGGGCGTGGGTCGAGGCCGCCGTCTGCAAGCCGGCTCACGCCGCGAAGCATCGGGTTAGCCGCCAGGTTCTTATTTGTGGTCATGTGGCTGACCAGGGTCGCTGCGTTCGGCTCGTCTTGTGTTGGCTGACCAGAGGTTACGCGGATTACCCCACTGGCAGTGGCATCTATGGCATTCGTCGTTCCGTTCGCCCAGAACAGGTTGTTCAGGATCTTCAGCTCGCCTTTCTTCAATTTCTCATAAGCATCGTTCACCCCTGCGTTCTTGTCCTGCACCTCGATGGCCTTGCCACGGGATTCTGTGAAGATGGAATTGGCAATGGTACCTGCTGTGCCCGCGCGGAGCAACAGACCGATACCTCCGGCAGTCGCTGTCGTGCCCGTACCAATGTGCGTCCAGTTGAATACCGTCCCGTTGGAATAAGGCGTCGCATCATCCGGCGTGGTGCCGTCGAACTCACCGCCCAGGTCGGCAACGTCCGGGCGCTGGATGGAGAACCAGAACTGCCCCTTGCCCGTATAAACCTCGTCCCAGTCGTAGGAATCATCTTCTGCAAAAGCCACCACTGCATATTTCAGGTTCGGTGCACCACCGAAAAACTCGATCCCGTCGTCGGAGTTGGCATATACTTCCACATATTCCAGTACCGTCTTGCTGCCCACACCGCCGAGCGTGAGGCCGTTCAGCTCATTTGAGCCCGAAAGGATACGGCCGCCGTGGCGGATAGAAACATAGCGGAGCACACCGGAGTCATCGTTGTTATCCGTACCGCCGTAGAGTGCGCGAGGTTCGCCCGTAGGAATCCCTTCCACATTCGCCTCCGCGTTGCCGTTTTTCTGCGTTACCCCTTTGCCCAGCACGACAATGCCGCCCCAGAGCGAGACATCGGAGGGTCCAAGGTCTTTAGGATTATTGACATCATCGGATTGTGCCGTGAAGATGATCGGGTTATCTTTCGTACCGTTGGCATAAATCTTGGCGCCACGGGTAATCACCAGGGCGGAGGGGTTGCCCACGTCGGCACGCGGCGTGAATTTGACCACTGTGCCTGCTTCGATAGTCAGCTCCGCACCTGTTTCGACGAAAACAAGGCCGTCGCAGAGATACACATTGTTTTTTGTCCAGGTCACTTTCTGACCGGCACTGATACTTGCATCCGTAATGTTGACTACGTTTTGCGCAAGAAGCGCCGTAACTGAAGCCGACAAGACAATTAGGAGTGTCAAAATTCGCCTCATGGAAAAAGATTTTTTTGGTTCAGCGGCGAAATTATCCCGGCAGTGTTAACTGAATATGAAGTCAGTATTAAGGAATTGTAAACTTTTGAACAAAAGAATTACAAAAGAAAAAAAGCGGGTAGTTAGCTGAACCGGCATTTATGGTGCCTGTTTAGCTAACCCCCGCCTTGGGAATGTGGAATGGTAAAGATTTATTTGATCAAAGTGATCACAGCCCCATGGGCAAAATGATTTATCTTAAGGTGCCTCCAAGTTATCCTGGGGTGATATTAAGCGGCTTTTCAAGGGGTTGTGTAAAAAGGTTTTGCCGCCTGCGGCGGCAGAATATTATTTTTAGAGACACATCATTTTTGAAATTTCGCTTCGCGA
>JBMOJO010000340.1:0-3555 GCA_049315745.1 Saprospiraceae bacterium
CAAACCAAGGTACAGTTGCATCAGCGACCCGAAGCCCAGAAAAACAAACGGCATGACCGCAAAATGATATCTGCTGCCTCCTACTACGATGAAAATTACCCCCGAGTAAAGTATGATAAATACCAACCCATACAAGTTATTTACCAGCAATTTCTCCTGCTCCCCGCCGGAGGCGAAGCGGAAGATTAACTTCCCCCAAAGGAATATATACGAAAAGGCTAAAGACAAATAGACCAGGTTGTTCCAGATGAATGCCAAAACCCGGGGTTCGAAAATATTTCCGGGCAATTTCCGAGCTTCTGTAACAACCGCGTTGAAATTATACACATACTTATCTTCAAAAATGACCTTGTTGAGGGCTAAAACGTCGTAAGTGTAGGTGGCCATCAATTTTCTGAAGCCAAGGCCGATTGCCCGGAGCGGATCTTCCAGGATGTATCCGATGCTCTGCGCCGTCCAACGGCTGTTTTTTGCCTCTGTTGTCCATCGGCCGATTTCATCGAAGTACCCTGCACCGCCAGGGTTAAATACCCCCCCCGTCCAGGTGCCGTCCGAGTGGGGATAGGTTCCCATGAGAAAGTTATATCCCATCGAAACCGATTTGTAATTATATACCCCGCCTTTATGTACGTTCCAGTACCCGATACCGCGCTGGGCAGCCAGAAAGGCAACGACCATCAGAAAACCGGCACCGGCAGCCGTTCGTGCCCCGGTGAGGGTAAAAGACAGCTTAAGCTTACTATCCGACCGACGCGTCCATTGGGCGGATAAAAGCCAGAGCACTTCCGCTGCAAGTAAAATGACCCCTACCGGACGGATGTATTCGATCACTGCTATAAATAGCCCCATACCGGCGTACATGACATAGCTTACTTGCTTTCCCTGAACGAATTTTACCCTTAAAAATACATAGAGGGTCAAAAAAAAACAGGCGGCCACATCGCTGGTTATTGTCGCGATCAACCCGAGGTTTGGCAGGTAAAATATCCAGAAAAGGCTCGTCAAAGCCAGGGCCCTGTTGTCGTAGCGGTAGTGCAGGATAATTTGCTGCAGCAGGAACAGCGCCCCGGTAAGCATACACAGGTTCAGGAAATAAAGTATGCGAACTGTAGGGCGACCCGATAATTTCCAGACCCAGCCATACAGGTTTAAGGCGCCCGGGTTATTGATGTAATTATCGTACCGGTCGTTTTCGGAAGGGTACGGGACGTCTTCCCGGTACATCTTATCCAACTTCCCCATGTATGTCCGCCCATCACTGACCTGTACGGTACTGCTCCTGAAAACATATACCAGGCCGATCAAAAAGTAAAGGATCAGGAGGCCGTACGATATTTTTTTAAAATCCATCCGCTAAAAATTCCTTTCAACTACTTCTTTCAGGACGTAGGTCGGCCTGTTCTTGGACTCTATGTATATCCGGGAAATATATTCCGCAATAATCCCCAGGGAAATCAATTGCGCCCCGTTAAAAAAGATAAACAACACGAGGGTACTGGTGAAGCCCTCGATGACCTCGTTGAGGAAATATTTCTTGTACAAAATCACTCCGAGGTAGGCCAGGCCCAGCAGGCAAACGGAAATCCCGGCAGTGAAAATCAACTTCAGCGGCTTGTCGGAAAAATTAAAAATGCCATCCGAGGCAAGCCTGAAGAGGGCTTTCCAGGAGTACTTCGAATCCCCCGAGAAACGCGCTTTGCGGTCATATTCCAGGCCTACCTGGCGGAAACCCACAAAAGCCCGCAGCCCCCGGATAAAACGGATTTTTTCCGGCATACGGCGGATTTCATCGTTCACCCGGACCGTAAACATCGCAAAATCGCCGCTGTCGCGTGGGATCATCCCGTCGGTAAGCCAATTGATGATGCGATAGAAAAAGTCATAGCTGAGCTTTTTCAGAAAGCTTTCCTTCCGGTTTTTCCGCACGGCATAAACCACGTCGTACCCCTTTCCGAGCAGCCGGTACATATCCTCGAGCAGTTCCGGCGGGTCCTGCAGGTCGCCGTCAATGACCATCACCGCATGCAGGGCGTCCACATGATCCAGGCCGGCGGTTACCGCAACCTGATGGCCAAAATTGCGGGACAACAGGACACCCTTATAGTGTGCAGGGTTGGCCTGGACAATCTCCCGGATCATGGCTTCCGTTTGGTCGCTGCTCCCGTCGTTCACCAAAACTGCCTGTATCGCCAGGGAAGATCCTGCCATCAGCGCGTCCAGGCGTTTGATCAGTTCGGGAAGTACTTTTTCTTCGTTGAACAGCGGTACGACGATACTGACGTCAACCGGATGTGCTTTCATCAGATGCGGTTATTTTGAGCTGCCTGCGCTGTAATTGGGAAAAAACCGTTTGAACGCGTTGCAGCAGGATCATGAACAGGCTTGTTGCGATGGATTCCGGCATCAGGCCTCATCCCGCATAAAATCCAGCACCCCCCGTCCAAATGCCGCGATCCTGGCCTCGTAATCGTAGCGGACGGACGGCTTTGTTTCAAGCGCCTCCAGCATCAGCGCGGCAAGCGCAGCGGCGGCGTCGGTACCAAAATACTTTCCGGTTGTCCCCAGTTGCTCGCGGTTCACGTCCAGGTCTGCGGCCAGTACGGGCTGGTCCATGGCCATGGCGTCTTCGATGACCGTGCTCCAGCCTTCAAAACGGGAGGGCTGGATGATGGCCCGGGCATGCTGCATCAACTGCAGTTGTTCCTTGCGGTCGAGGAAACCCAGGAAGCGCACTTCCTGCTCCAGTTGCTTTTCCGCGACATAGGCTTTGAGGCCTTCTGTATAACCGGGGTTCCGGTGGTCGTTTTCCTTGCCGGAAAATGCCAGCACAACGGAATGCCCCTGTTCCCGCAGCAGCTCCGCCGCCCGGATCGCGAGCATCTGGTTTTTGTGCGCCCAAAACTGGTTGGGCGAGAAAAAGTAGGTCTCCGGCAGCTCAAATTTGCTGCGCAGTGCCCCGATATCGAGCGAGGCATAAGGGGGGTGGGTACAAGCAAAGTGGACCACTTTGACCCGGCAGCGGTGTTCCGGATAAAAGGTCTTCCAGTCGGCATAAACGCTTTCGCTGCTCAGCACCAGCTTTTCGGCGTTGGCGGCAATCCACCTGCAGCGTTCGTCTTTGGCGCGCAGCCCTTTTTCTGTAAAGAATTGGGGGAGGTGCTTATCCTGAAAATCCGGTATCCAGAATATCCTTTTCCCGATGGGGATCCCTTCGAGGTAGTTGCTTTTCTGATAGGGGAACACTGCATCCACCGCCCCGGAAAAACGCCGCCGGAACACCTTTCTGCCCAGTATCCTGCCGCTGATCCGGTTGGCCAGGCGCAGGGCGGGGGAAGACGGGTTTTCATCCATCCACTCAAACGCCATATACGGGTAGCCGACTGCTTCCTGCAGGATGGCGTAGTCTTTGGGGCTGGAGAAAACCAGGATTTCGGGTTTCTCTGCATCCGGTAAACGGTCCAGGGCCTGGATCAGGTTGATGATGTAATACGTGCCCCCGATCCACGCTTCGTCGTAACTGAAGATCAGCCCAAGTTTTTTTCGCTTTACGCTCAT
>JBMOJO010000341.1:0-3551 GCA_049315745.1 Saprospiraceae bacterium
TGCCCCGACGGAGAGGGGTGGTACGGGGGGCGCTATGCGGGGCTCAGGTTGCCATTTGCCAGACTTGGCCCTGCCTTTTTCCCGTCTCGCCGACCCTTCGCAACAAGTCTAATTTTATCCAGTATATCCTGGCCTTCTTTTCTGCCAAAGACCATGGGTTTTGTAAAAAATGTCCAGTAGTACGATCCACCGCATTATCCTCGTAGGGGCGAATAATTATTCGCCCACCCCCCCCTGCCGAATAATAATTTTTACAATAATCATTTACAAACCCATTATTCGCCTGAAAATGGGTTGCCCGAAACCAGGGCGAATAATGGGTTGCCCGAAACCAGGGCGAATAATGGGTTGCCCGAAACCAGGGCGAATAATGGGTTGCCCGAAAACAGGGCGAATAATGATTCGCCCCTACGGCCACCGTCCAAAACAATTGGTTCCGTTGTTGGGGGCTATGAAATTGGGGTAGCGAAAAGGTTTCGTTTAGATGGGAATTTGGAAAATATCTGGCAATACCCCTCAGCGTCCCCCCAGATCCTCCAGGTAGCCTTTGGTCAGAAAGGCGTGTAGGCCGGTGACGGTGATCTCCGCGCTCAACTGGTAGGGTTCGGAGGAGTAGGTGATGATGAAGTTCCGGGCGGTTCCGAGGGTCTGGATGATGTTCCGGAAGCCTTGGGTCGGACGGGCGGCGTTGCCCAATTTGATTTCGATGCAGGCCAGGGGCGCGAGCCCGCGCACCAGCAGCAGGTCGCATTCGGTACCGTCGGAGCTGCGGTAAAAATACGGCTCTACCCCTGCAGGAAGCCGGGTGATGATCTGCGTCAGGGCATAGCCCTCCCACGAAGCGCCGGCCAATGGGTGTACCGGCAGGTCGTCGGGCTTGCTGATGCCCGCCAACGCGTGCAAGAGGCCGGAATCGGCAATATATACTTTGGGGGATTTCACCAGCCGCTTTCCGACGTTGGCGAAATAGGGCCGCAGCACCTGCACAAAAAAAGAGCTTTCCAGAAAGTCCAGGTAATGCTTGACGGTGTTGCCGCTGAGCCCCAGCGATCGCCCGATGGACTCTGCGTTCCAGAGGTTGCCGTGTACCGCTGCGAGCATGCGCAGGAAGGTCCGGAAGCGCACGGGGTCGGTTTGCAGGCCCAAAAAGGGCAGGTCGCGCTCCACGTACGTGCGCACAAATTGTTCCCGCCAATCGAAGCTCCCTTCGTCTGTCGGGGCCTGCCAGCTATCGGGGAAACCACCCCGCCACCAGTGCTTCCGCAGGTCGTCGTCCGAAAATACGACTTCCGTATGGTGCAGCGGCCAGAGGGTCAAATACGCGATGCGCCCGGCCAGGGAATCCGCGGTCTGGCGCATGAGCAGCGGGGAAGCCGAGCCAAGCAGTAAAAACCTGCCGGGCACGCGCCGGCGGTCTATCAGCGCGCGCAGCTCGGCAAACAGCTCCGGCATCCGTTGCACCTCATCCAGGATGATGCATTCGTCCTGGTATTGCTCCAGGAAAAAGCCGGGGTCATCCTTCAGGCGTTGAAAATCTTCCAAGCGCTCCAGGTCAAAATAACGGATCTTTTTGGGGATCAGCCCCTGCAGCGACTTCGCTAAGGTGGTCTTGCCGACTTGTCGCGGCCCGATCAGCCCTACCGCAGGGTAACGGTCCAATGCGGTACGCAACGCTTCCTCCTGATAACGTGGGATCATGTCTGTAATATCTAAGTGTTAGTTCAATATTGCAGACAAATATATGAAAAGGTTTGGAATATGGCTCCGGGGAATGGCTGTACGGGGTTGCGCAAAAAGGCCCTTTTACCCAACCCCCTACACCTGGAAAATAGACGCATAGGTGGCCTCAATCTGTTCGATTTCGGTTTCGTTGAGCATGGCGAACTCTTTTTCCCTGGCCCGTTTGGACAGTACGCCCTGGTTCTGTTCCAGAAACCGGACCAAAGTGGAAAACAACTTGTCCGGCATGTCGAACGCCCTATCCAGGTACTGTTTAAACGAATCGTACTGGCCCAAATATTTAATTTCTTGGGGTACGATGTGCTGGATGGTATCTGCTACGCAATCAAACAGAAATTCAGCCTGCCGGGTCGCATCGAAGAAGCGGTAATAGTCCTTGGTGTGGTTGGTGACTTCCACGTTGTGGTCCTTGGTTTCCACCCATTCTATCCAGTCCAGCAGTGGCTTTGAGTACGATTCCAAGACCTTTTGGTAGTCGCTGATATGGTCTAAGATGGACGATGATACCGGAAAAAGGATCCCCTGGTCGCTGAACTGCTTTTTGGCCAGTATGTGATGGATTAAGAGCCGGTGTATCCTTCCGTTCCCATCTTCAAAAGGATGGATAAACACAAATCCAAATGCGATGATGGATGCGGTCAATACGGGGTGCAGGTCGTCCTTGACGAGCATTTGATACCCCTCTATCAAACCGTCCATGAGTGCTTCGAGATCTTCGGGCCTCGCCGAAATATGCCCTGGGATAGGCTCCCCGGACACTCGGTCGTGTTCCCCTATAAATCCGCCTTTTGTCCGGAACCCCATCTCGACAAAGCGGGTGTTTTCGATGAGCAGCCGCTGCAAACGGATCAATTCTGCTTTGCTCAGATCGTGTAGCCCGGCTTGTCCGATAGCTGTGCCCCATCTCGCGGCCCGCTTGCTTTTTGGGCTTTCCCCCTCTATGGCAAAGGAGGCTTTTGAATCTTTGAGCAGTAAAAACGCGGAGGCCCTTTGAAGGATATCTTTTCGGAGCCCGGCGATTTGCTTTCGATTGGCTTCGATATAGTCCACAGACAGGTGCTGCTGGAGTTTCCCTGTTTTGCGGATCAACGCGCAGAACTTCGGGGTGCCCGGTAAATTGTTCAGTACCAAATGCCTCGGCGACTTGATACCCGCAATGCCAAACTGTAATTTTTCATCTATGGCCGGGACATAGCTTTTCTTTTGCAGGTCGCTTTTACCCTGGATACGTTCCCCCGAAACCCACTCCAATAAAAACCAAATCCTTCGGGCGTATCGCCCGGAAGGCTCGATGTTCACCAATTCCAATAATTCCTGTTCCTTCAGCACCGCCTGCAATTTGGAGTACACCAACAGGTCAACCCCCTCATACTTGAGTGCAAATACCAGATGGTGGTACAAGGCTTCCATCCGGGTAATCTGAGAGTGGTCTTGGGGCAAATAGGCATACGGCAAGACTAGCCACGCCTCTGTCTTTACGCGCTGGTTTTTCTCCGAAACCATCGCTTTCACCGCCGGCAAGGGCAGCGGCAAGTTCAACTTTTCAATGATGGCCGCGTAGCCGACTACCCAACCCGGGCAGGGCTTCGCCACTCCTCGAAAAATAGGCGCATAGTTTGAAAAATAGGCGCTATTGGCCATAATCCGTTATTTTTAGGCGCAAGATACCTAAATTTTTTGTGCACCCCAATACCTCGCTTTCTGTGCGCTTTTTGAAAAGATACCGTTGTATGATTATTCTGTATATTTGCCTTGACAATAGACTTGTTGCGAGGGGTCAGCGAGGTGGGAAAAAAGAGTCATTTTTTATC
>JBMOJO010000342.1:0-3534 GCA_049315745.1 Saprospiraceae bacterium
AGACTTCCCGCTCTGTACCTGCAAACAAAAGCCCCGGCTGTTTGGGGTCTTCCCGTACTACATTGATGGGATCATTTGCGATACCGCGGGTAATGAGTTTCCACGTCTTACCGCTGTCGTGAGTTTTATAGATATAAGGCTTGAGATCATCTCTGCGAAAAGCGTTGATAGAGATATACGCCGTTTTCTGGTCAAAATGCCCTGCATCAATCTGAGAAATTTTGTCCCATGCCCTGAGCGAGGGTGGCGTCACGTTGGTCCAGCTTGCCCCACCATCGCGGGTGAGGTGTACGAGGCCATCGTCGGTACCGGCCCAAATCGTAGCCACATCGAGCGGGGAAGGACCAATCGAGTAGATTACCCCTCTGCGCGCCATTTGTGCCAGTTCCGGCGTCCGGAATGTGCCAATGCTCTCCGGCACCTCCGGCTGTTCACGGGAGAGATCGGGACTGATGATTTGCCATTGCCGGCCACCATCGGTAGTCTTCCACAGGACGTTTGTTGCGAACAACAGGGTTTTGGGATCAGCAGGGTGGAAAAGTAGCGGCATCGTGCGCAGTACCCGGTATTTGCCGGAGCGCAAGGCTTCCGGACCAACATATTGGGTCTGCCCTGTTTTCTTGTTAAACCGCAGGACTCGTCCGCCATAAATGATATCCGGATTAAGGGGATCGGGGGCCACATAGGCGTACTCATCTGCCCCTACGCCCATCCAGTCGCGGAAAGAAATCTGGCCGCCATTGCCTCTACTGGAGACGCCGATGGCGCCGCTCTCCTGCTGGCCACCATACACCATGTAGGGGAAAGTGTTATCGGTTGACACGTGGTAGAGCTGGGCAGTGGGCTGGTTGTACCACGAGCTCCAGGTTTTGCCTCCATTTACCGTGACCACTGCACCCTGGTCAGCAGCGTAGAGCATGATCTCCGGCTGAAGTGGATTGATCCAGATCCGGTGATAATCGTCGCCTCCGGGGGCACCTTTGATCGCAAACCAGTTTTTGCCCCCATCTGTTGATTTGTACGCTGCAATATTCGCGATAAAAACCACATCCGGGTTGCGGGGATGGACCTTTATTTCCGCAAAATCGCTGCCCCGCCCCCAGGTTCTCCGATCGGTACTGACCAGTTCCCAGGAACTGCCCCCATCATTACTGCGGTAAATCCCTCCTTTTTCCCTGGCATCAACCGTGGCATACATTCTTCGGGAGTCGGAAGGGGCAAAACAGATCCCAATCCTGCCAAGTCCCTGGGCTGCTGCCGGCAGACCGTTGAGCACACGCGACCAGGTGGTTCCTCCATCCCGGGAAGTATAAAGACCACTATTCGGACCCGAAAAATTCCCGTTTTCCCAGGGCCCTTCGCGGTGTTCCCAGAGACTGGCAAATAAGGTTGCAGGGTTATTGGGGTCGTATTCTACTTGAATAGCCCCCGTATTCTCGTTCACATACAAGACCTTTTCCCAGGTTTTCCCACCGTTGCGGGAACGGAAAACGCCCCGTTCCGCATTCGGACCGTAAGGGTGGCCAAGCCCTGCAACAAACACCTCTTCCGGGTTGGAAGGATGGACGATTATCCGTCCAATCTGTTGAATATCCGGTAAACCTTTATGATTCCAGGACTTTCCCCCATCATCAGAGCGATAAACCCCGTCGCCGACACTGAGATCGGGGCGGTGCAACCCTTCTCCGGTCCCCGCGTACAGGATATCCGGTTGGGAGGGAGAGACAGCGATATCGCCTACCGAGCCGGTTGGCGCTCCATCGAAAATAGGGTTCCAGGTACGACCGTAATCGTCCGTTTTCCATATCCCACCATTGTTTACCCCAACATAAAACACATTGGGCTGGGTGGGTACGCCGACTGCGCCCACTGTACGCCCCGCGCGGAACGGCCCGATCATCCGATAGCGGAGGTTTTGATAGGCGATGGGGGGGATAGACTGCGCTGTCAATTCAGTAAAAAGACTGAATAGGGCAAGAAATAGCAAACATAAACGGCACATCATATAAGGCATTTTCAACGTGATGATTGTCTTTCGCCGCCTTTGGCGGCGGGGTTTTTTATTAAACCGCGTATGATTCATTGATTTTGCTTCGCAAAATCAATGAATCATACGCGGTTTCAAGTAATCATTTGGCGCGAAGCGCTGAATAAGGAATTTCGCCCAATCCTGATGCAATTTAAGGATTATCCCATTTTTAATCACAAAAAGTCCGGTCAGCAGGAACTTTTTTCAAGCTCCGGAACGGTGTGGCAAAATCTATAACAAAAACCTACCTTATGGACTCCATCCATTTCGCTTTTCTACCGGAGAATCTTTTCTGACAACAAGACGCTACAAAACAAGACTTTTGACACAACCCACATTCATCTGACCAAAAATTCTCCTAACTTTGCTGAACCGCCAGAAACGTAAAATTAAGTGAACGATACGAATGAAAGGAATTCAGGGCACGTCAAATAAAACCTACCGCCAATTGCTGGGGAACGGGTTACGCTATGAAATACCTAAATTCCAACGTGACTATTCCTGGGAAACGGAGCAGTGGGACGATCTCTGGCAAGACATTCAGGCGCTGTACGAAGATGCGGAGAATGAGCACTATATGGGCTATCTTGTTCTCCAAACTACCAATAATAAGGAATTTCAGATCATTGATGGACAGCAGCGCCTCACGACCATGAGTTTGCTCATTCTTGCTGCCCTAAAAGCATTAAAGAAATTAATTGAAACAGGAAATGATCCCGAAAACAACCAAAAGCGCAAAGAAAGCCTGCTGAATGCCTATATCGGGTATATTGACCCGGTCACCTTAATTTCACGAAATAAACTCAAACTTAACCGAAACAGTGACGATTACTACCGGCAGTACCTTGTCCTGTTAAAGGATTTACCGCTTAGAAATACCAATACTTCAGAAAAACAGATGAGGGAGTGCTTTCTGTGGTTTTTTGAAAGGATAGAGAAATCCTATACCACGGGCGAGGAACTCGCCGGATTTGTAGATTATATTGTAGATAAGTTATTCTTCACAGTAATCGAAGTAACCGATCAGTTAAATGCGTTCAAAGTATTTGAAACCCTGAATGCCAGGGGTGTACAATTGTCTTCTGCCGATTTGCTCAAGAATTTTCTCTTCTCTGTTGTAGATGAAACGCGGCCGCATATTTCAGAAATAGAGGAAATAGAAAATATCTGGAGCAGAATAATCGGGAAATTAGGTGAACAAAAATTTGAGGATTATTTGAGATACTACTGGAACAGTATCCGCAAACCGGTAAGCAAAAAAAACCTGTTTAAAACCATAAAGGCGGCAATCCATTCTAAGTCTGAAGTATTTGAATTAATCCGAAGTTTGAATGATACGGCAGATTTGTTTTTGGCCATTCAAAATCCGGAGGACGCTTATTGGCAGGGGAAACCGGAAACTCAGAAATCACTTAGAGCGCTAAAATTGTTCCAAATTAGACAAACTAATTCCCTTTTCTTGTCCGGAATTAAAAATCTACCCCCGGATAAATTCGAAAAGCTGG
>JBMOJO010000343.1:0-3533 GCA_049315745.1 Saprospiraceae bacterium
ATCCAAAGAATATTTCGCCGCCGCAGGCGGCGAAAACCTTTTTACACAACCCCATACTTTTTACTTAACCCCAAAAAAGAAAAGGTTGCGCCAATCACTGCAAAACGGCTTATGGCGCCTCTTCAGGTTAACGTCTTGCCAGCCGGCTATTTCGGAAGCTGTACAGAAAATAGATACTCAGCCCAACGGCCATCCAGCCGAAAAAGACCAGCCAGCTTTTGGCAGGGATCTCGATCATCAGATAGGCACAGGAGAGCAGGCCGAGGACAGGAATGAGGGAAAAACTGCGCAAAAACGACATTGTGGCCATACCAATACTTAGAGCCAGGAAAACCAGGAACAAAATCTCCTGATAGGCTTCGTTGCCGATGTTCGAGAAAGCTGCCAGGATACGTCCGTGGGACAGGTAAATAAAGCCTGCTACCAGAATGGGCACAATGAATTTGCCGTTAATATACGGCAGGTTAAATTTTCCGGGTGCTTTCTCGATCCTGGGCAGCAAAAGTACGCCTCCGCATACCAGAAAAAATGCAAATAAGGTGCCAATACTCGTCAGGTCGGTCACCAGTAAATCATCTATAAATACTACGGGTATGCCTACCAGCAGTCCGGTGACAACAGTGGCAAAGCCCGGGGTTTTGAACCTGGGATGAACACTTGCAAAACGGCGGGGCAGCAGGCCATCCCTGCTCATTGCCATCCAAATCCGGGGCTGGCCCAGCTGAAATACCAGCAATACACTTGTAGCTGCTACGACTGCACTGATGGAGACGACAAAACCTATGCGCTGCATACCGAGTTTTTCGAAAACAAAAGCAATAGGGTCGGTAACGCCTTCAAATTCCCGATAGTTGACCATTCCGGTAATGACCAGCGTCGTTACGACATAAATCAACGTGCAGATCAGCAGGGAATAAATCATACCCCGGGGCAGGTCGCGTTGGGGGTTTTTACATTCCTCTGCCGTAGTGGAAATGGCATCAAAACCAATATAAGCGAAAAAGACAGCCGAGACACCGCGCAACACGCCAGCCATGCCGTTGGGCAGGAAAGGCGACCAGTTTTCAGTAGTGCTTTCGGAAAAAATATACCCCAGCCCAACTAAGGCAACGAATGCCAGAATGATAATCTTGAGCCAAACCATAGCGTTGGCGCTGTTTTTACTTTCCTTGATACCGATGTAGGCCAGCCAGGTAACGAAAACCACAACCAGCAGGGCGGGGAGGTTGATGATGAATTTGAGGCCCATAAATCCCGGTGCATTGTGGTAGGTCATATCCCGGATATCTTTTCCGTCGGCCAAGGCTGCCTCGTAAGCGATTTTTGCAGGCTGATATCCAATCGTCAGCCAATCGGGCAGGTGGACGTGGACGGCCTGGAGGATGTTATTGAAGTATGCACTCCAGGAAATGGCCACAACAATATTTCCGATGGCATATTCCAAAATCAGCGCCCAACCGATAATCCAGGCAATTATTTCCCCGAAAGTGACATAGGAATAAGTATAAGCACTCCCGGATACAGGTACCCGCGAGGCAAATTCTGCATAGCATAGTGCTGTAAAACCACAGGTAATCGCAGTAATAATAAACAGGATACTGACCCCGGGTCCTCCCTGGTACGCAGCACTCCCGATCGTAGAGAAAATACCCGCACCGATAACGGCTGCAATCCCCAAAAAGGTAAGGTCCCGGACTCCGAGGGTTTTGTGCAGGCTCAGGCCATGCGTTTCCTCCTCCGGCGCCAGCTTGTCAATAGGTTTTTGGCGAAATAATTCGGTGAATTTCATAAATACTGTTTTTTCCCGTCTAAGAAAAGGATTTTTTACTACTTCAGGAATTTTTGTTCGTCTGACTCACTGGAAAAACACATTTTTTATGCCATTATGGCTAAACTATGCGGGCAAAACGCCGTTTTTGCAATATGCCCTATCCGGAAATTGCGATCGTTTGGTTTAAACGGGATTTGCGCCTTAGCGACCATGCCCCTTTGGCGACAGCAATTGCCGCTGGTCGGCCGGTATTGCTCTGTACTTTTTTCGAACCTTCCCTTATCACTGCACCGCAATATGACCCCCGTCACTGGAGGTTTCAGCATGAATCTATCGAGGACCTGCGCCGGCAGCTGGCCCCTTTTCGGGCGCCACTTTATCTGATACACGGGGAAGTATGCGATGTGTTACGACGCCTCTCCGGGCATTTTGCCATCAGGGCACTTTATGCCCATCAGGAAACCGGACTGAAAATTACGTTTGACCGGGATTTGGAAGTGCAAAACTTCTGTAAATCGGAGAAAATTGTTTTCCGGGAATTCCGGCAGGATGGTGTATTCAGGGGCCTGCGCAGCCGGCTCAACTGGCAACAGCGCTGGGAAGCGGAAATGGCCCAGCCAATGTCGAAGCCGGATCTGAAGGGCCTCCACGCAGTTGTACTACCGCCTGTACTGGAAGACGAACTCTCCGGCCCTGCCCTGCCTGCTGCATATATTCAGCCGGACTCCCATTTTCAGCCGGGAGGGGAGACGTATGCAAGGCGCTATTGGAATAGTTTTCTCGAAGATCGGGCACGACAGTATTCCCGCCATTTATCCAAGCCGGAACTGAGCCGGAGAAGTTGCAGCCGTATTTCGCCTTACCTCGCATGGGGCAATATAAGTGCAAGGGAGCTGTATCAAAGTGCCGTTGCGGCCAAAGACCGGCCGGGTTTCCGCCAACCTCTCGAGAACTTCCTCTCCCGCCTCTGGTGGCGCAGCCATTATATCCAGAAAATGGAAAGTGCGTGCGAGCTCGAGTTTGAACCCATCAACAAAGGACTGCGGGATTTAGACCGCGCGATTGATCCCCGGCTTTTTTCCGCATGGGCATCCGGACACACCGGGATTCCCCTCGTGGATGCCTCCATGCGCTGTCTGCATGCTAATGGCTGGATCAATTTTCGTATGCGGGCTATGCTGGCTACTTTCGTCACCTTTACCCTGTGGCAGGACTGGAAGCCTGCCGCTACGCATCTTGCCCGTTTATTCCTGGATTTCGAGCCGGGCATCCATTATGCACAGTTTCAGATGCAGGCCGGGCTTACGGGCTATCACCCATTGCGCATTTTTAACCCCACCGTGAATGCACAGCGGCACGATCCGGAGGGTAGGTTTATACGCACCTGGGTACCTGAGTTAAAGCAGGTGCCTGCCCCGCTGATCCATACACCCTGGACGATGACAGATATGGAGCAGCATTTTTACCAATGTATCATCGGCAGGGATTATCCACGCCCTGTGGTTAATTTTGACGAGGCAACCCGTCAGAACAAGGCCAGGTACTGGGAATGGCGCCAAAAACCCGAAGTGCTGGATTGTCTGCCCGAAGTCTGGGCACGACATTGCTTGCCTGAAAATGTGGAAGGGTACAGGCAAAATAATACTGCTTCATAAGCAAGCCGCCGCCTTCGGCGGCAGAATATTATTTTGAGAGGGGTTGTGTAATAAGGTTTTTGCCGCCTTCGGCGGCAGAATATTCTTCTGAGAGACGCGTCATTTTC
>JBMOJO010000070.1:0-15698 GCA_049315745.1 Saprospiraceae bacterium
ATTTCAAAAATGATGTGTCTCTCAAAATAATATTTTGCCGCCGCAGGCGGCAAAAGACTTTTTACACAACCCCCATCCAAAGATAATTTGGCGCGAAGCGCCATAAAAAGACTTTTTACATAACCCCAAAAGAATATTTTGCCGCCGAAGGCGGTAAATTATTCTTTACACAACCCCAACCCTGGTAAATAGATACCGTAAAACAACCATCCACCATGAGGAAGCCATACCTTTGTGCAATCGCTTTTGGCGTAGCCCTTTTCATCGGCAGCAGTTCGTGCAAAAAAACGGAGGGCGAATACCGGGAAATTCTGCAGGACCCGGAGCTTTATCACGCCTCCGTAAAGCAGTTGACAGACATTATCGTGCACGATATCTTTTCTCCGCCTGTTGCCAGCCGGATTTATGTATATCCCAATATTGCCGCGTATGAAGTAATGGTGCAAAAATATCCGGAATACCTTTCCCTCGCCGGGCAGGTCAACGGGTTAAAAGCAGTACCCCGACCGGATCCCGACAAGCCCTTGGACCTGCATTTATCTGCCCTGCATGCTTTCCTCACCGTTGGAAAAGCCATGATTTTTTCAGAAGAAACTATGGATGCCTACCGGGAAGAAGTATATAAGAAGATCCAGGCAACCGATATCCCGGAGGATATTTTTGACAACTCCCTCCAATATGGGGAAACCGTTGCGGCCCATATCTTGAAATGGGCCGGTGAAGATAATTACAAACAAACCCGTTCTTTTCCCAAATACACCATCCGCTCCGAAGCCGGCTACTGGAAGCCTACGCCCCCCGATTATATGGAAGGGATCGAGCCGCACTGGATGAAAATCAGGACCCTGGCGCTGGATTCCTGCAACCAGTTTGCACCCCTGCCGCCGCATCCTTTTAATATGGAAAAGGGAAGCCCATTTCACACGGAAGTGATGGAAGTCTATGAAATCGGGAAAAAACTGAATGAAGGAAAGACAGAAATCGCGAAATTCTGGGACTGCAACCCCTACGTTTCCCACCACCATGGCCATGCCATGTTTGCAGCAAAAAAAATCACCCCGGGCGGCCACTGGATGGGCATAACTTCAATTGCCTGCAAAAAATCAAAAGCTAGCCTGCCGAAAACTGTAGAGGCTTACACGCGGGTATCTATAGCCCTTTTCGATGGCTTTATCAGTTGCTGGGACGAAAAGTGGAGGAGTATCGTAGTGCGCCCGGAAACGGTAATCAACGAATATGTGGACGAAGATTGGATCCCCCTTCTGCAAACGCCGCCTTTCCCCGAATACACCAGCGGTCACAGCGTCATTTCCAATGCTTCAGCAACGGTACTCACCGACCTGTTCGGCGAGCCCTTCCGTTTTACGGACACCACTGAGGAGGAATATGGCCTGCCCGCTCGAACCTTCAATTCCTTCCGGGAAGCAGGGGAGGAAGCCGCCATCAGCCGCCTATATGCAGGTATTCACTACCGCAGAGCCATTGAAGAAGGCGTCAAGCAAGGCAAAAAGGTAGGGGAGTGGGTAGTAGCGAAGGTGCAGACGGAGCGGGATGCGCTGTCGGGGAAAGTGAAAAAGGAATTTTCGGAATAACGACCGTTAACCTGCATGGCATTCAGCCCAATGATACTAATGCCCGGCAATTGAAAGGAACTTTTGAGGAACAATTAGGGGGTAATCGTTTTGGTAAAAGATAAAGACCCCAGCTTCCACTTTCCCTGTTGTTTGATGTACACTTCGGTAGCTATGAATGGATTCGTCACCTCATTACCTCCAACGACTGCCAGAAGGGTAATTTTATTGTAACTATTTACCAGGTGTCTTCGCGGCGAAGCCGCGGAGACACCTGGTAAATAGTTACAATTTTGTATTTGGAGCGAAGATTTATCATCACATGGAAACATTAAGGCGGTTTGAAACCATAGACCAATACAACAAATTCAACAGCAACGAAACCTTGCATCCTTTGATAAGCGTAGTGGACTTATCAAAGGCTGCTCCAAGGAGTGGATCTCGTATGTATTTTGGATTTTATACTATCTTTCTGAAGGATGTTAAATGTGGTGACCTGGTTTATGGGAGGCATACTTACGACTATCAGGAGGGCACCCTGGTATTTATGGCACCAGGACAATTGGCCGGGATCAATACGGAGGAAGTTTACCAGCCGAAGGGCTATGCGCTGGTTTTTCATGCGGATTTTATTCATGGTACGACCCTGGCAAAGCGGATGCAGGAGTATTCATTTTTTGGATATCAATTCAGGGAGGCTTTGCATTTATCCGAACGGGAAAGAAAAATCATCCTGGATGCATTGGCAAAAATTCAATACGAGTTGGAATATTCCCTGGATAAGCACAGCAAGCGATTGATTATTTCCAACATTGAACTTTTTCTTGATTATTGTCTGAGATTTTACGATCGCCAGTTCATCACCAGGGATCTTCCCCACAAAGGGATCCTGGAAAGGTTTGAACAACTGTTAAACCAATATTTTTCCTCTGATAAACTCGCATCTCTTGGTATGCCTACCGTTGCATACTGCGCAAATGAGCTAAACTTATCAGCCAATTATTTCGGGGATTTGATCAAAAAGGAAACCGGGAAAACCGCACAAGAGTATATTCAAATGCGGGTTATTCATCTGGCCAAAGAAAAAATATTTGATCACCATAAATCCATTAATGAAATAGCCTACGAGCTTGGATTTAAATACCCCAATCATTTCTCCAGGATATTCAAACAAAAGGTGGGCATTTCGCCTAATGAATACCGGAAATTGCACTGAAAAGACAGTGGATTCCTTTCATGATTGTCACAAATCACTAAAAGTGAGGAAGAACCACTTTTGGGAATCAGTGAGACCTGGGAAGGATTCTATGAAAAATCATCATAATTGGCTGCTTAATCTTATCTTACTGTTTACCCATAGTGAGAAAATCCACCCTGCACAATACCAACAGTGGCGTGTATGCCTTTGTAATCAGTGGCAAGGCAACTAAATTCTGAAGGTAAGTTTAAGATTTGTAATAATCACGCAAAGCCGCAAAGAACGCTATTGTTTCTGCGTCATTGCCGGTTCCTTAAAAGCATCATTGTATTCGCCTGGTATTACCCCAACCCCCCTCTACCAAATCCCGCGCAACGCAAACCCTTCCCCTCCGATTAATTTGACCTTTCCTTTGCCAGCATACACTTTGACATTCGAAAAAGGCTCCTGAGGAAAGAAAATCTCCGTCATAACATTCGCGCCGTCATCGGCAAAGAGCTCGGCGGAAGCGGTATCGAAAAAGAAGTGGAAACGGACGGTCTTGTTGCCGGAAACTCTTGGCGCTTCAGCAGGACGGGCCCCGGCAAAAGACTCTGAAAAGTCGTTCTTACCCGATCTGGAACGGTCGCTGTACCACACTTGCCGGGCGGCATCGAACCCCATCCGGTAAATATCCCCTTTTTCATTGGATAGTTCCACTCCGAAATCTGCCCCGGAACCAGAATAAATGAAGTCGAGCTTCAATTCCATAGCAGCCGGGGAAATGCCTTTCAAAGGGGTACCCAGATCCAAAATTCCTTCAACGGCAGCACCAGGGATTGCAGCGCGGGTGCCCCTCAGGGCTTGCAGTTCTTTTACCGGAACTGAAAAAATCCGGTACCCTCCAGGAGTGAGGTGCAAGGTGAGTTCCCGGGGCAGCGTCATGGCACTGCGCCAGGCGGTGGTGGGTACTACCTGTGCGTAGGCCCAGTTGCTCATCCACCCCATAAAAATCCTGCGCCCGTCAGCAGCAGGGATGTCGGACCAGGTGACTCCGGCGTAGTTGTCGCGACCGCCGTCCAGCCAAACGCCCTTGCCTTTAGGGACCTCTTTTGCAAATCCAGGATCCAGCTCAAATTTTTTTCCGTCAAAATCCCCAATAAAGTACTGGGTTGCAGACCCTCCCGACGGTCCTCCTGGATTGATACTGGAAAGGATGACCCACTTTGTATCGGTGCTTCCCTCAACCTGCATGGGAAACATATCCGGGCATTCCCAAACACCGCTGTGTGAACCAGCGTTTTCGCCGAAGGTACTGAGTAATTTCCAATGGATTAAGTCGGGAGCGCCCCAGATCTTTAAATGGTCATACGCAGCAAAAACCATAATCCATTGCTTGCTTTCTTCGTGCCAGCGGACCTTGGGATCCCGGAAATCCCGGATATTTCCGCTATTGGGAATGACCGGATTGCCGGGATATTTGGTCCAGGTCCGGCCCTTATCGTTACTGTAGGCGATTCCCTGGGTCTGGAAATCGTTTCGTCCTGCCCGTTCGCCTTCGCTATTGTGATAGGTATAAATGGCTACGAGCGGGGGGCGTCCATCCTTTCCAAGGCCACTGCTGTTGCGCCAATCCATCACTGCGCTCCCGGAAAAGATATAACCCAGCGAATCCGGGTACAGGGCGATGGGGAGATGCTCCCAGCGCACAAGGTCTTTGCTGATGGCGTGCCCCCAATGCATAGGGCCCCAAACGTTGCTGTCGGGGTAGTATTGGTAAAACAGATGGTACTCGCCTTCATAATAGACCATTCCGTTGGGGTCGTTCATCCAGTTGGATGGTGGGGAGAAGTGGAATTGGGGGCGATGAGCTTCGTCGTATGCCGGTTTTGTCGCTTCAGCCACTTCAGGTGGTTTATTTTCCGTTTTGCAGGAAAAGGCTAAGGCTTGCAGGGCAAGGAGGAAAACATGTATCGGTTTCATAGCAACGTAATCTATTTTGTAATCAATTGTTGCCCGATGGTTTCCAGGGCTACGCCTTTTGTTTCCGGCATCATGCGCCAGACGAACAGGAGCTGGAGGAACATCATAAAGGCGAAGGTGGCAAATACCGGAGCTGCACCAATGGCGTTGAACAGCACCGGCACCAAAGACGGGATTGCCGCAGCAAGGACCCAATGTACCGAACTGCCAAAGGCCTGCCCTTGTGCGCGCAGGTGGGTAGGGAATATTTCGGCGATAAATACCCAGATCACGGCGCCCTGCCCGACGGCGTGCGCTGCGATGAAGAGAAAAAGAAACAAGGGGACCGCCATGCCTTTTATCCCCAGGGCAAAGGCTACTGCGACCAGGGATAGCGATACAATATAGCCGAATGAGCCTATATACATGAGCTGGCGACGCCCGAATTTGTCAATCATTGAAAGGCCAATAAAGGTAAAAATCAGGTTAGTGACCCCGATGCCTACGCTGCTGAGGAGGGCCGCACTCTTTTCCAGCCCGGCAATCTCAAAAATCCGGGGGGCATAGTACAAAAAGGCATTGATGCCGGAGAACTGGTTAAAAAATGCGATTAAAAAAGCCAGCATTAGAGGAAACCGATATTTCGGATGGAAAATCGTCTCGCTGTGGTCTGCGGCGGCCTGTTCGGCGAGGATACGGCCGGTTTCCGCTTCGGTGTCCATATTCGGGTCAATGATTTTTAAAACGGCGATTGCCCCGGCCTTATCGCGTTTTTTGACGAGCAGCCAGCGGGGGCTGCGCGGCACGGTGAGCACCATCAGCGTGTAGGCGAGCGCAGGGATTGCTTCAACGCCCAGCATCCACCGCCAGGCGCTGGGGCCCATATTGCGCAGGAGGAAGTTGGAAAGAAAGGCAATCAGGATGCCGAAAACAATATTGAACTGATAAAGAGCCACCAGCTTGCCGCGATCTTTGGCAGGCGCAATTTCTGAGATATAGGCAGGCGCGGCGATGGTCGAGACGCCTACCCCCAATCCACCCAGAAAGCGGAAAAAGGCAAAGGTCCAGGGATCACTGGCAAGCGCTGAACCGAGGGCAGAAACCAGATAAAAAATCCCGATCCAGAAAAGGGTCTTTTTTCGTCCTATTCTGTCGGTCGGGACCCCGCCGGTCAGTGCACCCAAGACAGTACCCCAGAGGGCAGAGGCCATGACGACAAATCCATGGAAAAAGTCGCCCCGTGGCCAAAGGGCTTGCAGGGAAAGGTCCGCGCCCGAAATCACTACGGTGTCGAAACCGAATAAAAAACCGGCCAGGGCTACGGTGACCGACCAGTACAGGATTTTGCGGTGTTGCATCTTCAGGTGTTTTTTGTACTGCCAAAATAAGGTAAAATTCGGGAATATGCCCCAGATGCCCGAAAAGTTAGCCTTGATGGCAATTACCCGGCGAACAACGGCTCAAAATCGTATCTTTGCAAAAATGATTTTGTGCGACTAATCATAAAAACCCTCGCTGGTTTGGAAGAGGTACTGGCGGAAGAATTCAGGGCCCTCGGTGCTGAATCGGTTGTTGTGGGCAAAAGGGCAGTAGAAGGAGAAGGGGACCTGCGCCTGATGTACCGGGCCAATCTCGAGCTTCGGACCGCCCTCCGCGTCCTGCGCCCGGTCTATACTTTTACGGCCGACGACGAAGCGCGTTTCTATCATGCTTTACTGGAATTCGACTGGTCAGAAGTGATGGATGTGGACGATACGATCGCGATTGATGCAGTAGCCTACTCCAAAATTTTCACGCATTCCCAATACCTGGCACTAAAAACCAAGGATGCGATAGCCGACTGGTTTCGTGCCAAAACCGGGCGGCGGCCTTCCGTGGATGTAGAGCGGCCGAATATCCTGTTCAACGTCCACGTCACCGGCAACCAGGTTACGGTTTCGCTCGACAGCAGTGGGGAATCCCTGCATAAGAGGGGGTACCGCATGGAAACGGGCCCTGCCCCGATCAACGAGGTGCTCGCGGCGGGCTTGGTATTGTTGTCGGGATGGAAAAAGGACTGTGCGTTTGTTGATCCAATGTGCGGCTCGGGTACTATCCCCATCGAAGCGGCTTTATATGCCTGGAATATCCCGCCCCAGTGGTACCGCGAAGGCTTCGCCTTCATGCGCTGGTCTGATTTTGATCCGATGCTTTGGGCGGCGGTGCGTACGGCAGCACGGGATGCGATGACGACTTTTTCCCATCCGGTGCTGGGCTTCGATAAAAATTACCGCGCCATCCAGGCAGCTGAAACGAACGTCCGGCAGGCCCGGCTGGAAGGAAAAGTACGCTTTGAGCGCCGCAGGTTCGAGACGCTTGTCCCTCCGGCAGAACAGGGGATTATCGTGATGAACCCCCCCTACGATGCCCGCATGGAGGAGCGCAATATCGAAGGCATGTACCAAATGATCGGCGACCGCCTGAAACAAGCGTTCAGGGGTTATACCGCCTGGATTATCTCGGCAAATATGGATGCCTTAAAATCCCTTGGTCTTAGGACTTCCCGGCGCATTCCCTTGTTTAACGGGCCGCTGGAATGTCGCTTTGTGCAGGTTGAACTGTATGAAGGTACCCGAAAATTCAGGGAGGGAGGGGAGGAAAAGCGGCCTCCGCAAAGATGGGAAGGTAAAGGCCCCGGTCCTTTCAGGGAGGGCCCCCGCAATCGCTCTGATCAACGGTGGCGCGATGATCGTTTTAAAAGGTAATACCGATAGATCGGGGGGAACTTCCGTGCTGCCCGGTTTTACTCAATACCAGGATATGGAAATAGGCATTAAATACCTGCTCCAGTTCTTTTGTGTGGCGGTCTGTTTACCGCTTGCCCTTCCCGCTGGTGCACAGCAGCCGAGGAGCGACCGCATTGCCGGAAAGCCGCTCATCGCCCTGCATCCGGAACGCAAAGCGACAGTGCCCGCACCGATGATGTACAACAGGATGTATTGGGAATTTCCCTTCAAAACCCCAACTCCTTCCGCTTTAGTACCCTCTGGTCCCACCCCCCTGAAACCCGCTTTTTCACCTGCCGATCTCGCTTTCTTTTGCCGGCTGGAATACAAAATGGAAAAAGCATTGAAATTTCCGTTGCGGATCCGCCTCGGGGAGGTGCAGTATGTAGAGGAAATGGAGGGGAAAATCAACTCAATGCGAATAAATCCTGCACGCCGGGAGGACGGGCCACGGTAAAACCCTCCGCGAATTCGAAACCTGCCGAGCGGCCGTAAGTGCGGGCTTTTGCCCGAAGAAAATCGAGGAAATCCTTACCTGAAATAGGCGTATTTAACTGATCGGAAAATTCATCGGCTTCCGGCAGGTAGAATTGCGAGCGGAAAGCGAGGACGACTGCTATTTTACGCTCCATATAGTCGGTGATGTCCACCACGAAATCTGCAGGAAGGTTGTAATCCTGAATATAATGGTACACCGCCCTCGGCCTCCAGCGTTCCTGTGGATGGCCGTCTTCTCCGAATGTTTCGATTTTAGCCAGGCCGGCATAAAAACAGGCATCCAAAGTAAGCTGGGCAGCCCTGCCATGGTCGGAGTGCCGGTCCTTGACCGCGTTGGCCAGCACGATTTCCGGCCGGTGTTCGCGGATCGCCTGGATAATCGGAAGGAGGTGTTCTTTGTCGTTGCGGAAAAAGCCATCGGCCATCCCCAGGTTTTTGCGGAAGGAAGCACCCATGAGCCTTGCGGCATCTGTAGCTTCGCGGTCGCGGATTTCCGCAGTACCGCGGGTTCCGAGCTCACCGCGGGTAAGGTCGAGCAGGCCCACGCTGCGGCCCCTGTCCAGGTGCCGCAGCAGGGTGCCGCTGCAACTCAGTTCTACATCATCGGGATGGACGCCGATGGCGAGCAAGTCAATTTTCATTACGGGCAATGTTAAAGCAATGCTTCAATTGCCTTCCGTATTTTTTCAGCGTCAGGGGAAGTGGGGCTGGCAAAATAATCCTGAACCCGCCCTTCGCGGTCAATCAGATACTTATGGAAGTTCCAGCCCGGTTTGGTATCTACCTTGCCGTTGCGGCTGATATCTGCGAGGAATTGATAGAGCGGGCAGGCATCCTGGCCTTTGACCTTTACTTTGTCAAAAACCGGGAAGGTTACGCCGTAATTTTTGGAGCAGAATTCCGCAATAGCTTCCCCTTCCAGGGGCTCCTGTCCGGCAAAATCGTTGGAGGGGAATCCGAGTACGACCAGGCCGCGGTCCTTGTAGGTTTCGTACAAAGCTTCCAGCCCCTTGAGTTGGGGTGTAAGCCCACATTTTGAAGCTGTATTGACGATCAGGAGCACTTTTCCTTTATAATCGGCCAGGGAAACTTCCTTGCCATAGAGATCTTTGACCGTGAACTGATAAACCGTTTCAACTTCCTGTTGTACGGTAGGTTTGGATTTAAAGAAAGTGAATGGCATGTTGGAGGGATTTATTAAGGAAGAAAGACCCGTGAACCCCGCTGTCAGGAGCAGGGCGCTTACCAGGGCAATTGGAAAAAATATTCTTTTCATCATATAGGTATTTTTTATGAAAAACAAAGGGTAAACAGTTAGAATGGTAGTTAGTTGTAATTTTAAAATGCTTTTTTTCAGGTTGTAATATTCTTTGGATAGAGACATCTTTTGCTGATTTTGCGAAGCAAAATCAGCAAAAGATGTCTCTATCCAAATATAACTTGGCGCAAAGCGCCGAACAAAAGTTTGCGGCTGTGTAAAAAATAATTTGCCGCCTTCGGCGGTAGAATTTTCTATTTTGGGGTTGTGTAAAAAGTCTTTTTTCGGCGCTTCGCGCCAAATAATTATTAAAAACCGAGCTTGATTCATTGATTTTGCGAAGCAAAATCAATGAATCAAGCTCGGTTTCAATATAAAATTCTGCCGCCGCAGGCGGCAGAAGATCGTTCTGAACCTCAGCGCAATTTATTTTTTATACAGCACCTTTCCCCCCACCATCGTCATCAGTACCTGGGTCTGCACAATTTCATCGTCCGGGCAGGTGAGGAGATCTTTGGAAAGGACCACCACATCAGCGAGTTTACCTTTCTGCAGGGAGCCTTTGTCTTTTTCTTCAAATGCGGAATATGCGCAGGCGAGGGTATAGGAATGGATCCCCTCTTCGCGGGTCATGGACTGCTCCGGGAAAAATTCGAAGCCGGTATCTGCGCGTTTTCGGGTAACGGTTGCATAGAATGACTGGATGGGGTCCACGTCTTCTACCGGGGCATCGGTGCCATTGGTGACCACCGCCCCGGCATCGAGCAGGGAACGCCAGGGGTAGGCGCCATAGCGGGCGCGTTCAACACCAAGGCGCTTGACCACGAAGGGTGCATCGGAGGTGCAGTGGATGGCTTGCATGGAAGCAATGACCCCAAGTTTTTTGAACCGGGGGATATCGGTGGTATCGAGGTGCTGGGCGTGTTCGATCCGCCAGCGCAGGTCTTGTTTGTCGGGGTGGCGTTGGAATTCCCGTTCGAACAAGTTGAGTACTTCCTGGTTGGCCCGGTCGCCGATGGAGTGTACGCAGAGTTGTAGCCCCCGGTTAATAGCCAGGTCGGCTATTTTTTCTACGGTTTCCACAGGAGTGGTATTTTGGCCCAGGAAGTCCTTTTTATCGGCATAAGGCGCCAGGAGCCAGGCCCCAAAAGCGCCGAGGGCACCGTCGAGTTCTGATTTGATGGCGCGGACGGTGAAAAAGCCATTTCCGAGATCAATCCAGGGGAATCGGTCGAGTTTATCCTTAATTTCTGCATAAGGCTGGCGGATCATGGCCCAGAGGCGGATACGCAGTTTGCCGCTTTCCGCGAGCTTGCGGTAGCGGTCGAGCTCAACAAAGGGGGATCCGGCATCCTGAAAAGAAGTGATGCCTTTTTTCAGGCATTCCTCTTGGGCTAATTCAATACCTTTATACCATTCTGCTTCTTTAGCTGCTTCCGGCAGGGTAGTCAGATAGTCCTGATAGGCCTGGGAAATGATGCCCATCGCGCGTTCCTCAAAGACCCCGATAGCTTTCCCCCTGGAGTCGCGCACGATTTCCCCTCCGCTGGGGTTGGGTGTTTCTGCGCTAACGCCTGCGAGTTCCATCGCTTTGGCATTGGCAATCAGCCCATGCCCGCTGGCATGGCGGAGCATGACAGGGTTGTTGGGGGCCGCTGCACTGAGCAGGTCGTGATAAGGATAGCCCAGGACATTTTGTTCAGGCGTTTTGGTCCATTTTTCCTGGTGCCATCCCCGTCCGATAATCCATTCCCCGGGCTTGGCCGTTTTTGCGCGTTCTGCCACCGCGGCAACGATTTCGTCCCAGCTTTTGGACTGCAGAAAGTTGAGGTGGATGAGGCTTTGGCCAAGTCCTGAAAAGTGCCCGTGCCCTTCGATGAACCCCGGCATGGTAAAATTGCCTTCCAGGTCTATGACCTCTGTTTCTGGCCCACGGAAAGCAGCTATTGCTTCATTGGAGCCAATGGCCAGGATGCGTTCCCCCTGGATGGCGAGGGCCTGCGCGCGGGGGTTCGCCGGATCCACGGTGTAAATATTGCCATTCGTCAGGATCTGGTCGGCAAAAGTGGTTTTTTGCCTGGTGCAGGAAAAAATCAGGAGGCTCAACATAAGCGCCCCTTGGAACGTTTTTACCATGGCGATAATTTTTTCGTGGAAAGATAAGTCGTCCTCTGGATATATGGGGATTGTTTTTCAATAGACCGGTTAAAATGGGCTGTCGTGAGGGGAAAATATGCGCTTTTGCTTCTATGAGCAGGCTTTGGAAGGGAACACAGCCCGCTACGGAATCAAAAAAGGCGAGTTGGGTCGAAAAGGACTGTTTTACCTCGCGTGCATCCTGGCGCAACAAGTCGGATGTATATGCGGAATACCCCATTGGCAATCAAAACAATCATTGCCCGAGCGAGAAACGTAAGTACGCTTGACTTCACCTAACCTTCAAACATGGAAATTAACATACGCGATGCAGTAAGTACGGACCTTCCGGCTATTCATGGGCTTGTACGGGAGCTTGCCGTTTATGAGAAAGCGGAGCAGGAATTTGTCGCTACCCTGGAAGATTACGAAAATGATTTTGCAACTGGGGTTTTTGAGGCTAAAGTTGCCGATGTGGGGGGGGAAGTAGTGGGTATGGTTTTGTATTTTTTACATTATTCTACCTGGAAAGGAAGGATGCTTTACCTGGAGGACTTCGTTGTCAGCGGGTCATTTCGCGGCAGGGGGATCGGGCGGCAGTTATTCGAAGCCTTTCTCGCAGAGGCACAGGCGCGGGGTTGCCGCCTGGTGAAATGGCAGGTGCTGGACTGGAACCTGCCCGCTGTACGTTTTTATGAGAAATATGGGGCAACGATTGAGAAAGAATGGTGGAATGGTAAAATATTTTTTTATTAATCTTCTGGTACGATGTCGGTGCAGAGGAAAAATAAAAGTACCTTTACACCGTAAAATACACTTGGTACAATCTTCGGCCATTACGACTCCGATTCATCGGCAAAGTCCATTGGCACATATCAGTCTCATTTCCCTAATAACATGCTTTTTTTTTGAACAAAGGATGCTACAATAATAGTACAAATTTTGTTCAAAACATTGATCTTCATTGATTTGTAATATTTTTATTTTTGAGGGCACGTTTGAAATTGTGCTTGTGTGCAGCTATATTTGTTGGACGATGCGAAGAGGTGCCTCACCTTCGGGAGGCACGAGACAGCGCTTTCGCGACCCGGCGGGAATTCGCCTGGCCGGGTTCGCCCGGGAAGCGTTATACGGGGTAGGTACGCTCCAGAATTATGCCGGTTGCTTCGTGGAGAGATGAATTCTGGTCGTGTGCGTTGCCCGTTCGGATTTTTGCATAAAAAATGCAGGCCGGAGAACCCGACCCGCAGCATAAGATAATAGTGTTTCATAGTGTGAGGGGGTGACCGCAGTGCGGTGGCCCCTTTTTTGTTGAGGAAGCGCTGAGCCGAGGAGATGAAGCGACACTAAACAGAACACTTCAATTTAATTGATGAAGTTAATATAATGTTCCTGAGCTTAGGAACAAATAGGGGATGAACGCCTTCTTTTAGGTGATGAAAGGTCGGTTGGGACGCAGAGGCTTGCTCATGCGGGTTGAATACAGTTGGATGGAAAGAAGATACTGAACGTACTTCCCTCGTCCGGTCTGGCGCCCAGGGTTAGTTGTCCACCCAGGGCTTCCAGGAGTTTAAAGCAAAGGGCAAGCCCGATTCCGGTGCCTTTCTCCCCTTTTGTGCCCGGGGTAGAGTGATAGATTCCGGATTGGATTTCAGAAAAACAGGCTTCGCCCATACCTGTTCCGGAGTCAGTGACCTCGATCAGGCAATATTGGCTGGCGCGTTGGCTGGCATTCAAGGTGATTACTCCCCCTTCAGGAGTAAATTTGATCGCATTTGCCAATAAATTGAGGAGTACCATTCGCAGGATATTGCGGTCGGTGAAGAGGATGATCTCAGGTGGACAGGCAATGGTGAGGTTCAGTTTTTTGGAGGCCACCCAAAACTCGACGAGTTCAAACGATTCAACCAGTAAGGGGTGTAGGGGGACCGACTCCCGGAAAACATGCTGTTTCCCTGCCTGGGAGAGGCCCGAGTAGAGCAGGTTGTCGAGGAGCATGCGGACGGAGAAAACCCGGTGTTTGATATGCTCACCGAGTGTAGCGGCCTGTTCCCCCTGGCCGTTTTTGAGCAGGTAGCTGATACTATCGCCAATATTTTGAATGCTGAGCATGGGGCCGCGGAGTTCATGGCCAATCACAGCCATAAGGTGGTCTTTGGTGTGGTTGAGGGCCTCCAATTCCCGATTTTGTTGGGCAATCGTCTGTCGGTCTTTTTCCAGTTCGTTGGTCCTGGCAGCCACTTCGGATTCGAGCAATTTTTTGATCCTGGCCAGGCGATAGAGGCGCCAACGGACACCGGCCCAGATGGCAAAGAGCAGGAACAAGCCACAAAGGGCAAAAAACCATCCTTTCAGGTAAAATGGGCGCTTCACCTCAATAGGAATAGAAAGTTCGTTGGTTGACCAAATACCTTTGGCGGTTGCGCCTTTGATGCGCAAAGTGAATTTTCCATAGGGCAGACTCGTGAACCGGAGGTGGTTTTCCCGGAGCTGGATCCAATCTTTGTCCATGGGGTCTATCTTGTACGCATAGCGGTTTTCGGTTAGTTTGTCGTAATCCAGTAGCGCAAACTTTATCTGGAAGGAGATTTGCCCGGTGCCAAGTGTGATTTTTTTATTTTGCAGGATCTGGTTGGTTTGGCTGATAAACTTTCTTTGGTCAGGATCCCAAACATCATAGTCGGTGATGCGCAATACGGAGGGCTGACGGTCGAGTTCATCAAAATCCCCTGGATCAAAGTGGTTTATACCTGCTATACCACCAAAAATAAAGCTGCCATCTGATAATTTCAAATAAGACCGACGGTTAAACTCGTCATGGGTAAGGCCATCACTTTCGAAAAAGATTCGTGCAAAGTGGGTCACGGGGTCAAAATAGATTAGCCCGCGGTCACTGGGCATCCAGAAGCGGCCTTTTTTGTCTTCCAAAATAGCATGCAGGTTGGGCTTGACAATGCCCTCCGGGATTCCAAAATTGGTAACGATGCGGGAGTTTCGCTCCCATTTAATCAGTCCGTATTCCCTGGTTGCCATCCAGAATATTCCTTTCGGTTTTTCATGGATATAGGAAATGGAATAACGGGCAAGTTCCGGAAAAAATTTTTTCACCCCCTGAGCCATGTCGAGGAGGTAGAGCCCTTTGTTGGTAGCGGTCCAGATACCTTCGTCGTTTTCCCATTGGAAGTTGACTTCGCACTGTTCGAGGCCATCCTTATTGAAGCGCACATCTCGATAGATCAGCCGGCGAATTGTATCCACCAGGAAAATCCCTCTTGAGCTTCCAACCCATACGTTCCCTTTTTTGTCCACAAATGGGTTGAGCAGATGTATGAAACCTTGATTATTGCCTTTGTATTGTCCTGCTAAGTGCCATTTTTCGTGTTTCTTGTTCCGTGAATCCTTCCTTACAATATATTCCCCGTGGGTTCCTATCCAAACATAAGGTCCTGCCTGGCAAAGTCCAAACATGAGGGGGGTAGGGACTGGAACATTGCTGACGCTTGTTGTATTGTCTGTTGAGAATTCAAATAGCCCGCCGTAACTTGCTGCCCAAACCACACCTGGTCTTACTTCCACCAGCTGCCGTGCACTGACCGATGGGTCGTCGAGTACTCGTTTAAAGGGCTTTTTAGTGATGCGGACGATATTGAATTCCTGGCGCTGGGATACCCAGGCCCTGTTATTGGCATCGAAGTAAACATAGGGGATATTGAGCATTGAGGTTTGGGCGGGTACTTCGACAATTTTTTGACCTGCCTGGTCAAAAACATGGAATGCATTTTTTTCCCATAGCCAGATCCTGCCCATTCTGTCTATATGAATATATTCGAAGCGGGATAAGTCGCCAATTACGGGGTGTTTGGATTGCAAGGGTTGGCCAGGAGCCAAATAATAAGCCGCCGTTTTCTCACCTGGCTGGATCGTGTATATCCAAACTTTGCCATCGTAATGTTTCAATCCCCAAAAGCTTGGACTAAGGTCAAGGTACTGGCGGTGAAGACGCCTGCCTTCCGGGGTGATATAGCTAAGGGTATCTCCTGCCATGACCTAGAAGGGCTTTTCGGGGCTGTCCATCAGCAGTTCTCGAATAGGGGCTTTCGATGGATCTGAATAAAAAAGACTCCACTTTCCGTTTGAGTAAGTATATATCTGGCCATTATGAGTGCCGACATATAGGTTTTCCTTGTAGCAGTTCAGGGATTTGATACGCCCATTGAATGGGGCGTGTTTCCCGATAGAGGCCGAAAATGGCAGGAGTTTACCAGTTACAGGGTCGAGGAGATAAGGGAATAAATACTTCTCAATCTTTTGGTCCGGATTGTGTACGACGG
>JBMOJO010000344.1:0-3508 GCA_049315745.1 Saprospiraceae bacterium
TTTGAAATTTCGCGAAGCGAAATTTCAAAAATGATGTGTCTCTGAAAATAATATTTTGCCGTAACCCAGAGGGCTTATCTTACGAGTAGTACAGGGATATTGTCGTTCAATCCCATCAGGCGTTCTGCAACGCTGCCCAGCAGCAGGCGCTCAACATTGGAGTGTCCTTTTGCCCCCAGGATAATCAGGTCACCGGACACTTTTTCGGCAAATTCCCGGATATAGCCTGCTATCCCTCCGAATTGCCGCTCTATAACTTCTGTATGGATGTCCTTGATATCTTCATGGGCAAATTGCCCGAGGAACAGGCGGAATGCTGCCAGGCGGTCTTCCCGGACGATCTTGCGCACATCCTCAATTTTCTCGACAAGATATATATTGAGGTTAGGTAGTTCAAAAACATTCATACAGGTAATCCGTACAGGGCCCTTAATCGTTTTGCGCAGGCCCATGGCCAGCTTCAATGCTTTTACGGAATAGGGGGAAAAATCCACCGGAACAATGATATGCCTGATTTCTGCCCGTGCCTGCTCCGGCACAATCAGGATATTGCCTTTTGCTTTTCTTGCCAGGTTAGCGGCCAGGATGCCGTGCTCGCCCGCTTCCGCGCGCTGCCCGATGACGGTCAGGTCGGAGCGGAAATGTGCGGCTTCTTCCAACAGGGCCTGTAAAGGCTTCCCCTCCCGGATATCAATCGCGATTTCGCTATGCTGCGACATCGGGTGGAGCGCAATCCTTCGCTGCATTTCTGCCACAATCGTTTTATTTAATTTCAAATGGCCCATCACCGCTGCCGCTTCGCGGTTGACCGGGCTTTGAAAGAGTTCAAAGGTCGGGAGTACGTGGAGCAGGCGGATATTTTTTACAGGTACGGCAGCGGTAAGGAAATCCAGATAGCGCAGCACGGTATCATCAGCGCTGCCCAACTCCAGGGCTGCCAACAGATGCTTGACCGAAAAACCCGGAGACTTCCGCACGCCGTTCTTCTTTTTCAGGACCTGGGTACGCATAGATTATGTTTTTATGGTGGACTAAGTTGATCACAAGCGCATATTAGCCCATTGCGGTCGTCTATCTGCTGACATTGGATACTGTGGATAAATGATTTTTGTCATCTGTAGGGCTTGGTTATAGGCAACATATTGCTGCAGAGGGCAACCTTTGCGAAAGTTCGCTAAATCCCTTTATCTTTGCCCGCTATGAGCAACAGGATACATCGTCGGATATTGTTTGGCCTTAAGCTGCGCCAGTTGCGGCAGCGTGCGCAGCTTTCTTTCGCGGAGCTTTCAGAAAAAACCGGGATGTCGGTTTCCTACCTGAACGAGATAGAAAAGGGCAAAAAATTTCCCAAAGAAGAAAAAACTGCCCTGCTCGCCCAGGCCCTGGGCGTGCCGACCCAGGCCCTGCTCGACGAAGACTTCGACGAAGGGCTTGCACCGGTCGCTGATTTGTTGCGTTCCAACTTCCTGAACGAGCTGCCATTGGACCTGTTTGGAATTGACCTGGCCAAAGTCGTGGAAATGATCGCGAACGCACCTGCGCGGGTCGGCGCTTTCATCGCTACGCTCCTCGAGCTTGCGCGTAATTACGCCGTCAAGGAGGAGCATTTCTATTTTGCGGCCCTGCGTTCTTACCTGGAGTTGCACCATAATTATTTCGAAGACCTCGAATTGGAGGTCGAAAGGTTTATCGGGCAATACGAAATCCCCGGGGCCCGCCCGCTCGCCCCGGTTTTCCTGAAGCAGCTTTTAGAAAAGCGGTTTGGGTATGCTGTCCGGGAGCAGGGCTTAGACCCTTTTCCCGAATTGGCCCACCTCCGCTCGGTTTTTGTACCGCAGCGGAAAGAACTGCTGCTCAACGGAGGGTTAGCCCCGATGCAGCAGTCGTTTCAGTATGGTAAAGAGCTGGCTTTTCAATACCTTCAGATCCAGGAGCGCGCCCTAACGTCTTCCCTGCTCAAAGGAAGGACCTTCGAGGAGGTGCTCAACCATTCTAAAGCGATTTACTTTTCTGTAGCCTTACTTTTTCCCCTCAAGACGATCATCCGGGACATGGAGGCATTTTTTCGTCTGCCGAAATGGGATGGGGCAGCTTTTCTCCGGATTATGTCCGCGTACGACGCATCACCGGAGATGTACTTTCACCGCCTGACCAATATCTTGCCCCGGTACTTTGGTATGAAAAAATTATTTTTCCTGCGCTTCGTCCACGATACGGGTACAGATACTTTTTCCCTCGACCGGGAATTGTACCTCAACCAAAGGCATAACCCCCAAGGCAGCCGTCTCGATGAACACTATTGCAGGCGTTGGATATCTCTATCCTTGCTCCGGGAATTGAGGGATTTACAGCTTGGCCAGGCGTTTTCCGGTATGCTGGTAAAAGCGCAGGTGTCCCACTATCTCAACACAGAAGATGCCTACCTCTGCCTGACAATCGCGCGGGCTGCCTATCCCGGGCCCTCCCAAAATGTGAGCGTCACCATTGCATTGCAACTCAATGAGGAACTCAGGGAAAAGATCAATTTCCTTGACGACCCCGCATTGATGCACCGCCAGGTACATACAACCTGCGAACGTTGCCCACTCATGGACTGCCCCGAGCGCTCGGCGCCGCCTGTGATTATCGAAAAGCGTATCCATTTGAACCGGATCGAAGAAAAAATAAAAGCCTTGACGCAATAGACTTGTTAAAATGGGGCCTACGTACTGGAAGATCATCATTTTTAACTGCCCAACGATCTTTGGTGCCAACCCCGATGAAACTTTTAGGGGCGAAAATGGGTTTTGCCCTTCTGCAGCTAAAATACAGCGCTATGTCCGAAAAGAAAAAAAATACCCATACACCGGAGATCATTAACCGGAAAGCAAGGTTCGAATACTACTTCGTGAGTACTTTCGAGGCAGGCCTTATGTTGAAAGGTACCGAAATCAAGTCCATCCGAAAGGGTAATGTTAACCTCAACGACGCCTACTGCACCTTTGAAGGCGGTGCGCTGTATATCCGCAACCTGTACATCTCCGAATATGAAAATGGGACTTATTCCAACCATGAGCCCCGTCAGACCCGCAAGCTGTTGCTCCGTAAGACAGAGCTGCGCAAGCTCGAGCGCCGGGTATCGGAAAAAGGGATGACGATCGTTCCCTATCGGATGTATTTCAACGAACGAGGATTTGTGAAGCTCGAAATCGCCCTTGCACAAGGCAAGAAGGCCTTCGATAAACGCGATGCGATCAAAGAGCGCGACAACAAAAGGGAGATGGATAAGCTCAGAAAAATCCGCCTCTGACCCAATTGCCCCCGAGCTTGCGCGCCCTTAAGGCGCTGTTGCACCGCTACACACCAAATTATTTTTTCAGAGACACATCATTTTTGAAATTTCGCGAAGCGAAATTTCAAAAATGATGTGTCTCTAAAAACAACATTCTGCCGCCGCAGGCGGCAAAGACTTTTGAGGTTGTGTAAAAAGTATTTTGCCGCCTGCGGCGGCAGAATATTCTTCTGAGAG
>JBMOJO010000071.1:0-15663 GCA_049315745.1 Saprospiraceae bacterium
GTCTTTTCTGCTTTGACAGCTTGCTCTCTGCTCCAGTGGTGCCAAGTCATTGATTATTTTTCAGGTATGTACACCGACCTACAACTTCGCGAGCAGCTGATTAACCCTTGGTTCTGGATGAAAATGCTCATGGGCGGCAAAAAAAGAAGGGCGGGCAACCAACCATAAGGCCGCGGCACCGGTCTTTTCAGCAGTTATTACGCTTCAGCCGGGTTCGTTGAGCGGAATTCCTTGAAAGTGGAAAAACCACGCCTTACCAGTCAACGTCGTTTTGTGAGAACACGCGGGCACGTAACGACCGCCTACAAGTTGGGTCGGTGCAGGAAATAGGGGAGCCCGGCAACAGAACAAACCTTCCGCGTCAGGGTTGTATAAAAAGCGGCAGTAAACTGCGGGTTCAGGTTAGTGGAGACGACTTTTGAAAGGGGATACCGCGGCTTTTTATCCTGATTTTTCAGAATATGAAGGTACGCGGCAATAAAAAAGCCGAATACGTTGTTAATAAAATAAGAACTTCATAAACTAGTGAGTGTATAGTAGTGGCCTTCCGCGAGGAAGGTCATTTTATTTTCAGGTAACGCTATCCAGTATTAAAACGCTGCCGGGGGCCAATTTTTTTTTCGGATCAGGTCATGGAACGGATGTCCTGGTGACGGGCCCGCTCCTGAAGAGAAATATTTGGGCATGGCCGGTGGATAAACATACCAGACTTGTTGCGACGGGTGGTTATTGCGAGGTTCAAAATACGCCATTTTTATCGGTGGAAGGCTTTTTGAGGGCGTATTACCCACGCGAGTGGAGAAAGGTGCAGTACGGACGCAAGCGCGCCGTATCGCCCCTTGAAAAATCCCGTCCCGGCGAGTCTGCTGCATTTTCAGCTAAAAATGATTGAGCGATTTGACTGGAACGACCCGGCACCTGTCCTTGTCGAGTCCCTGCGTATCGAAGCGACCGAGCCGGGGACTTTAGGGACTTACTGGTTGGAAATCATCCAGAACGGCATCGGTATGCCGGTCAGGGTACCGGTTTTGGTTGCCAGGGGTCTGGCGCCAGGCCCTGTTTTAGGGATAACAGCTGCGATCCATGGGAATGAACTCAATGGGATCGCTGTGGTGCAAAAGCTTTTTGCCGCCCTGCCGGTAGCACAATTACAGGGGGCAGTGGTAGGGGTTCCCGTATTGAATATTCCGGGACTACTGCAGGAAAAACGCCAGTTTAATGATGGGACGGATCTGAACCGTATTTCGCCGGGCCGTCCGGACGGTAACGTCAGCGAGGTGTATATCAACCGACTGGTACAGCGCCTGCTGCCTTGCATGCATTATCTGATAGATTTGCATACGGCGAGTTTTGGAAGGATCAATTCCTGGTATATTCGTGCCGACATGCATTCGCCCAAGGCTGCGAGGATGGCGAAGTTGCAAAACCCGGAGATTATCCTGCACAATAAAGCAAACGACGGAACCTTTCGGGGAACTGCCGGGGCGCTGGGCATACAGGCGATTACCCTCGAACTGCGCGATCCCCATGTGTTCCAGCAACCGGTCATCCGGGATGCTCTTGCGGGGATTTTCAATGTATTGTATGATCTGAGGATGTTGGAGGGTACACTTGTAGAAAAAGGTACACCGCCGGTAATCTGTGAGGCATCATCGTGGATATACACGGATAAAGGGGGCATTTTAGAAGTTTTTCCCCCTTTGGGTGCCTGGCTGGAGAAGGGGGACCCCATTGCGGAAATCCGCGACATCTTTGGTCGTTTGTACCGCAGGTACTATGCTCCTGAACGCGGTATAGTCATAGGAAAGAGCGTTGACCCGATCAGTCCAACGGGTTCGCGCATCGTGCATCTTGGGCTTCGGCCAACAATTTTTAGCGGCCCGCTTACTAAAGGATGACGTGCAGGCCCAGTCCCAGGACGTTGCCACGTCGGATGGGGCCGATACCGGGTTCAAAGAAAAATGCGTTGACCTGTGCGCCCGGGCCTTCGCTCCCGGGATCGCCGTTACGCCATATATAGTGGAGCAGTAATTTCATCTTCTTCTCTTGTAAATGCCAGTTGACACCGAGGTCGAAGCTATATTCACGGCCTGATGATAATTTGAGCACAGCGGCATCAGCCTGTTCCTGCGGGTTTGTTGCCCCGCTAAAAAACATCAGCATTGCACTGGGCTCAATCAGGTATTTCTGTGCCAGGACGAGGTTGATACTGCTGCGGACATGCCCGGTGGCATATCCTGAACGATAGGCTGGGCGAACAGCACTTTGATCTCCCCTGCGCCAAAGCCGGTTGTATTCGGCATCAACATTAATGGGGCCGGTATTCCAAAGGATATCGCCCTGCAGACCGGAATTGGCAGCGAAGAGATCGGTCGTGCCCTGATACGCCCCACTGAAACCCAGCGAAAGCCCATTGCGCTTGCCGTAAAAATTCAGATCGTAATTGATCTTATAGGCTGCAGACTCCGGGTCGCCGAGTTCGAGCACGATGCGGCCTACCCAGAGTGAGGAAAAAAGGCTTCCTGTGCTCAGGCCGCCTGGGGCGATATACTGCGGGGTAAAAACCCCAAGATTGTAGTTGAGCCCTATCCGCCGCTGTTTCGCCCTCCAAATACCGCCCAGGTTAAGCCCCATGGCCCTGCCCGGACCGTACCCGACGAGCTGTTTGCGCAGGTAATTTTGCGACATGGATTTTTCCAGGGAGGGTACTGCCCATGCACCGGTAATACTCTCCCGGCTGAATTGTGGGCGAAAATACCCGGCGACCAGCCACAGGGATTCTTTTTCCGGGAGGATCCGCCATTCCATATAAGCATCCCAGATACCGATATTCGGCAGGGAGAGGTTATTGGTACCGCCCTGTGTCCCTGTTAGCGCGTCCCTTCCCAACACATCATAAGCGCCGACAAGGGTGAAGCGGAAATCCCTGAAAGGCTGGGCACGAAAACCAAACCGGGCCCTGCGGAAATGGATATTGAGCCTGTCCTCGACAGGTTGGTATTTTTGGGTGGATTGCTGGTAGCTTTCCTGGCCATGGCTGTACAGCGTCCATATTTGCCACATAAGCAACGGTTCTATCCGAAAGCCTTCCCGGTATTTGATCCAGTTGTCAAAAGTCCTTTGGGTACTGTCCTGCCCCGGGAGCAAAGCAGCCGTAAGGACCAGGAATACCACAAGTATAGCTGGTTTCATCACCCTGTCAATGCGGAAGTTTGTCTTTGATTAGGCCATAGACAAAGGTGCCCAGGATAGCGCTTAGCATCATCAGGGCTGCGATCCAGTAGCCATTGCCCAGCAAAACGTACATCGGGCCGGGGCATGCCCCGATCAGGCCCCATCCCAGGCCGAAAATCGAGCCTGCGAGGAGATGGCGCGTTGGGCGCAAGGGCATGGGGCGGTATTCGACCAATGTGCCGCGCAGGGTTTTCATGCCGGAGCGCTTCATGAGCTGGATGCCGATTGCACCGATCAATACCGCAGAGCCAATGATCCCGTACATGTGGAAGCTCTCGAAGCGGAACATTTCGTGAATGCGGTACCAGGAGAGCGCCTCGGATTTTGTCATCACAATCCCAAAGAAGGTACCGATAAGGAGGAACGAGATATTTTTCATAATTGAAATACAAACTGGTTAAGAATGACCGAACGGGGCGACCCGCCCGCCTCCGGATAATGTTGTTAAAAAGACGGGGTTAGCCAAACAATAAGGGCATAATGATATAGGTCATGGTCAGTCCCCCGGCAAAGAAACCAATTACGGTAATCAGCGAGGGCAGCTGGAGATGGGAGAGGCCGGATATTGCATGGCCGGAAGTACAACCATCTGCGTAACGTGCGCCAAAGCCGACCAGGAAACCTCCGATCACGGTTAACAAAATCCCCTTTACACTTGAAAAATTAAATATCTCGGTATTCATGAACCCCATTCCTTTCGCATCGGATCCCGGATAAGCAATGCCCCAGGCGGCAAGATGGTCTATCGTAGCCTGGGAAATATTGACCGGTTCCGGGCTTTTCAAAAAATGCCCTGCGATGATTCCCCCGATGAGCCCTCCGGCAACAAAGGTCATTCGCCAGGTTTCTTTGGTCCAGTCCACCTTGAAAAAGTCGCTGATTTTATCCGCGCCGGCGATGGAACAGAAGTTTTTAAAGGTTAGCGAGATCGCGAATGCACGCCCCATCCAGGTCAGCAGGAACATGGTGGCGGCGATCGCTGCTCCGGATACGGCCCAGTGCCAGGGCCGGCTGATGAATTCCAACATGTTTGAGATACATTTAAACCAGACTCGGGCGCGTGGAACCTCCACCTGGTGGATACCTTGTGGTTTTTGTTTTCGCGCCGCCCTTTAGTGGTGAGCCTGTTTGGTGAACAATCAATTTAAGTGCGCTTCGATAATTGTTTTCAACTGGTGGGCCGATTGCATCCCCGACTGCCGCCATATCGCTTTCCCGCCCTTGAAAAGGACAAAAGTAGGAACGCTTGCGATTTGCATCTGCTGGGCCAGGGCAGGGTTCCGGTCCACGTCTATTTTGATGATCGCCGCCTTTTTGCCAATCGCACCGGCGACTTCTTTTAAAATGGGGGACATCGCTTTGCAGGGCCCGCACCATTCGGCAGAAAAATCTACTAATACGGGCCTTTCACCGTTAATAAGTTCTTTGAAAGATACTTTCTTTTCCATCTTGGTTTTATTTTTTGCTTGGATTTTTATTTGACCGAAAAAAGGCATTTTGCCTCCCAAAGAATCCCCCGCCCGGTGCGTCTGGGGATAAATTATGGCATAATGCTCAAAATCGCAACAAAATTCATCTGATAATGTGTTTTTTGCAGTGACGTTGATCACAAAAGTATTTGACGGAAAGACTTTTTGGGCCTGGGGCAACAGAATATTATACCGCGGGGAAGCGGCTGTCTCAAAACAACCTTTCGCCGCTGATCTGATAACACTTTTTTTATGGAAAAATGGAAATTAACAGGAAAGCGAACCCTTATCACGGGAGCATCAAAGGGTATTGGTTTTGCTGCAGCGCTGGAGATGGCTGCCCTCGGCGCCGAGGTCTGCCTTGTCGCACGCGATAAGACTGAACTCGATGCAGCTGTTTCGGGTATGGCCGAGGGTGGTGCGGCATGCTGGGGCATTGCTGCTGATACGACGGAAGCTGAGGATCAGCAGCGTTTAAGGGAAGCCGTTGCAGAAAGGTGGGGCTGCCTCGACATCCTGGTAAACAACGTCGGGACAAACATCCGCAAGCATTTTACGGAATACACCGCGGAGGAGTACCGGAAGGTTTTTGAAACCAACCTCTTTAGCACGATCGCATTGACGCGGCTGTTTTTCCCGCTCTTGAGGCAGGCCTCCCGGGCATCGGTAATCAACGTTGCCTCTGTGGCAGGCATGGTTGATGTACATAGCGGGGCGCCCTACGGGATGACTAAAGCGGCCATGCTGCAGATGACCCGGCACCTTGCTGTGGAGTGGGCGCCCTTTGGCATACGGGTCAATGCGGTATCTCCCTGGTACACGCGTACGCCCCTCGCGATGCCCGTTCTGCAGCAGGCAGAGCGCCTGCAACGCATCCTCGAGAACACCCCGCTGGGAAGGGTGGCCGAAGCGGAAGAAGTTGCGGCCACGATAGCTTTTCTGGCAATGGACAGCGCATCCTATGTCACCGGGCATAATCTCGTGGTTGACGGTGGTATGACGGCGCAGGGCATGCACATACCGATGGCGTTAAAGGAACAGGGGCAGCGATAGGGCCGAAAAAAATAGCCTCAATACCATTTGGCCAGAAAGGCAAAGAATTTTTCTTTCAGGCCGGAATAGATTTTTCGAAAGTCCGCCATACGCCTGCGCAATTCGGTATGTTCCCCGGGGAGCAGGTCGCTAAGGGGCTGTTCTTTTTTTATTTTCAGGCTAAGGGCTTGTTCGTGGACGCGGATGTCCCGAGAAAGCTTGTCGAGCACTTCTTTTTGGCGGATAAATTGATTTTGAAAATGCTCCAACTGGGCGAGCACCTCGATGCTGCGGTAACGCATGACGAGATCGCCAAGGCGGTTTTCAAAAAACTTTAGCTCGCCTTCAAAGAAATCGAGCTCTTTGATCCATAAAATGTGCTCAAAGTGCAGGTCTTGTGCCTGGTTTTCCTGGTGAACGACTTGCATGGCTGTGGTTTTTAAGGGCCTATTCGAAAATTTCCGGGGGAAGCTAAAAAACGCCGCTTCGAGGCATCGCGCCAGGGTTTCGAACAGGCTCTGGGTAAGTATTAGTTGGTTTTATTCGGAAAATAAGCTGAGGTTAACGATAGGCGGCTAGGTAAGGGCTTGGGTTTCGCTGCAGCAATAGTTAATCAGGTCGTGGGTGGTGACGATGCCGATAAGGAAGTTTTTGTCCACCACGGGCAATGCCTGAAAAAGATTTTCCCTGAAAAAGTCGGCTGCAACAGCAAGGGTGTCTTCCGGGCCTAAAGTCGTCAATTGTTTGGTCATGATTTCCTCCGCGGTAAGCGAACGATAGAGCACATCGTTGTATGTACGGTATTTTTGCCCATCGAGCAAGGTCAGGATGTGGTTGACCCGGTTAAAATCGCTTTTGCTGATCAAGCCGACGAGTTTTCCCTGTCTGTCCACGACCGGCACGTGGTGCAGCCTGTTGGACTGGAAAATATCGCGTACTTTTTCGAGGGTATCCCCAGGTTCGACGATAAGTAAGTCCCGGGTCATGATTTCAGCAACGGGAATATTGAGGGATCGGAGCATATACATATTATTTTTTGGTGCAAAAAATACTTATGAGCTGTACCGGTGCGCAGATGGCTGCCCGGGTTGGCTGCCGCAGCAGGGTTTGTATGAAAAGCCTTTTCCCGGCATTTCGCGCCAAATTTTATTTTGAGGGGTTGTGTAAAAAGTCTTTTGCCGCCTTCGGCGGCAGAATATTCTTCTGAGAGACACGTCATTTTCACGATTTCGCTTCGCGAAATCGTGAAAATGACGTGTCTCTCAAAACATAATTCGGTGCGAAGCGCCGTAAAAAACCTTTTTACACAACCCCTCAAGAGAACATTCTGCCGCCAAAGGCGGCAAAATGTTCTTTGGCCCCCGCACGGGTATTGCAATCATGCGATCGTCACCTTTTTGACTTTCGGGGAGGTTTTCTCCATCTTGGGAAGGTCAATCATCAATAAGCCGTCTTTGTAGTTGGCTTTGATTTTATCCTGATCGACATTTTCCGGGAGGGTAAAGGAACGGGAGAACTTGTTGTAGCTGAATTCTCTTCGCGTAAAATGCTCCGTTTTTTCCTCTTTTTCCGCTTTTTGTTCGGAACTAATCATCAGGACGCCGTCCTTCACTTCGATATTGAAGTCTTCCTTCTGCTTGCCAGGTGCGGCCACTTCTACTACAAACATCTCTTCCGTTTCGCGGATATTGATAGCAGGGGCCATACTGGCGCCGTCACCCGGAAAAAGCTTAAGGTCGCTGAAGAAACCTTCAACCCAGGACCGCAGGTTGGGGGAAAATGCAGGTTGCCACCGAACGATTGACATAGCGATAGTTTTTGAGGTGAGACAATAGTTAAATAACACCCCTAAGTTGCACCTTTTTCGTTTGGCAGAAAATGATGTTTTTCATTCGACATGGTGATAAAAATCATACAGCCTCTAGGGCGTCCACGGCTTCCTGTATCGTGAGGAAAATCCGGTCGTGGCCAATCACGGTCATCAGGCCACTTTTGGCAAGCGCGTCCCGGATGGGGCCTTTGACATTTGAAAAGGCGATATCCAGGCCCCTGCGGCGATAGTCCCGCACGAGGTCTTCAATCATTTGAGAAGCGCTGCTGTCCACGTTATTGATACTTTCTGTGCTGATCACGACGGCCTTAAGGGCAGGCCCTTTTGCCTGGACCATTTCCTCCAGGGATTCTTTGAAGAAGTTGGCATTTGCGAAGTAGAGGTCGGCATCAAAACGGTAAACGAGCAGATGAGGCCGCTCGATGAGGTGGTCGAAGCGTTTGAGGTTGCGGTAAATCGTAGTGCCGGGGGCCTGCCCCAGGGCAGCAACGTGCGGACGGGTAGAACGGTAAATGACCATTGCCAGGGAGAGGACGACCCCAAGGCCGATCCCTTTTTCTATCCCTAGGGTGAGGGTTGCCACAAAAGTGGACAGCAGCATAAAAAAATCGGCCCGGTTGCTGTGCCACAAGTGCTTGGGTTCTTTGAAATCAATCAAGCCGAAGACCGCGACCATGACAACAGATGCAAGGATCGTATTGGGCAGATGATAGAATAACGGAGTAAGGAACAACAAGGTCATGATGATAACTCCGGCACTCAAGACCGAGGCCATACCCGTCTGTGCGCCGGCCTGGTCGTTGACGGCAGTACGCGAAAAACCTCCAGTTACCGGGAAGCCCCTGAATACCCCTGCAGCGATATTTGCTGCCCCGATCGCGAGGAGCTCCTGGTCGGCATCCACCTGATAATTCCGCCTGCGGGACTGAATCGCTTTAGCAACAGCGATACTTTCCATAAACCCGACCAGCGAGATGGTCAGGGCAAGGGGAAGGAGCGCCTGCCACTCCCCGGCGCTGATCCGGGGCAGGAAAAAAGTCGGGAGGCCACCTGGCACCTGCCCCACTGTTTTTATACCATACTGGGAGAGGTCGAATATCACCACAGCGGCAACCCCAAAGACAACGGCCAGCAGAGGGCCGGGCAGGGCAGCGTGGATTTTCCTGGTGCCAATAATAACCGCTATCCCGATAATACCCAGGGCTACGGAGTAAGGATTTGTTTCCCCGACGCTTATAGCAGAAGCGAGGAGGATTTCGTGAAAATATTCGCTGGAGGGCATATTCACCCCCAGGAGGTGTTTTAACTGTGAAAACCCGATAATCAGGGCCGCTGCAGAGGTAAAGCCGCTGATAACCGGATGGGAGAGGAAATTCACGAGAAAACCCAGGCGGAAAATGCCCAGGAGCAGTTGTATTAGCCCTGAAAGCAGGGCCAGCGCTACGGCCAGTTGAAAATACTGCCCGCTTCCCGGTGAGGCGATTGCCCCAAGGCCGGAAGCAGTAATCAAGGCGATCATGGCTACAGGCCCAACTGCCAGTTGCCGGGAAGTGCCCAGCACACCATATATGATCAACGGAACCGTGACGGCGTAAAGCCCATGGATAGGATTTAGCCCTGCAAGCATGGCGTAAGCCATCCCCTGCGGAATGAGCATCACCCCAACGGTTATGCCCGCAGATAAATCGCCTTTGAATTGATGCCCCGAATATCCCGGCAACCATTCCAGGACAGGAAAAAACCGCTTCCAGCTCATGTTGAAGTTTCTTGATAGATTAGGCAAGTCTGTTTGTCCGGCAAAATTAAACCCGGAGGGTCGGTATTTAGGTGACTGAAATCACTTTTCCAAATAGTCTTGGGCCAAAGGAACAGAGTTGTTGGGGGGGTATGCAAAGGATTGGCCGTTTTCCGGCCACGTCGTGTCGCTGCATTGAGTATTACATTTTCCTGTCCGACGGGACAGCCCCTGTAAAGTCCGTTGAACAATATCCGGTAAATAATGGTACATTATAGGTATCTATTTAGCAGGTAGCTGTCCTGAGAAATAATCTTTGGGGTTGTGTAAAAAGGCTTTTGCCACCTGCGGCGGCAGAATATTTTTGTGTTAGACACGTCATTTTCACGATTTCGCGAAGCGAAATCGTGAAAATGACGTGTCTAACAAAATATAATTCGGCGCGTAGCGCCGTAAAAAGCCTTTTTACACAACCCCCAAATAAAATCCTTCGCGGCGAAGCCGCGGATACCCCTGGTAAATAGTTACCATTATAGACTTGCCGCGATGGAGCGGGGCATCTGCCAGAATCGTTATGTGATGGCATCCATCGGGTCTGAAGTGTAACCTCGACGCGCCTGTGCGATCTGTTTTTCACCGTCCCGTACCGGCAAGGTCAAGGATATTTCCTGGTTATTCGCACTATCATTGATATCATGTACCTGAATATCCGGCGATCCGCCATTTTGACCGGCCATCAGGCCTCGGTTTTTGCCCTGGGGGCGTCCCGTAGGCGCGGAACGATCCTGTCCGGAGCGGGAGATGGCTGGCTGGTGGAATGGGACTTGGCGAATCCCGAAACAGGCAGGCTGCTGGCACGTGTGGACCGTCAGGTTTTTTCCCTGGCGCTGGTGCCCGGAACGTCAATGCTGGTAGCGGGGAACATGGACGGGGGGGTACATTGGGTAGATCTGGACGATCCTTCCCGCTCCCGCGATATTGCCCATCACCGTAAAGGGGCATTCTCCCTTCTTCCCGTTGGCAGCTATTTGCTTAGTGGGGGCGGCGATGGCCGGCTTACCCGATGGTCTGTCGCAGAGATGCGTGCAATAGAAACCCTCCAACTCTGTTATGGCAGTATCCGGGCGATAGATTATTCACCGGCCCGCGCTGAAATTGCCGTAGGTGCGGGGGACGGGAATATTTACCTGCTCGATGCCGAAAGCCTCGATCTCCGACATGTTATTACAGGCGCCCATAAAAATACCGTCTTTTCCCTGCGTTATGCGCCGGAGGGCCATTATCTGCTCAGCGGTGGCCGCGATGCTTTTTTGCGGGCATGGGATACGGACAATGCGTGGCAGCAAATTATGGAGCAACCCGCCCATTGGTTTACGGTCAACGACATTGTTTTTCACCCGGCCAAACCACACTTTGCGACGGCGAGCAGGGACAAGACCGTTAAAATCTGGGATGCCACAACGTTCCGCCTGCTCAAGGTCCTCGACAGCATTCGCAGTAAAGGACACATCAATTCGGTGAACTGCCTCTTCTGGGACCCCGGCACCGGGCTGCTGGTTTCCGGTAGCGACGACCGCAGCCTGATCCTCTGGGAATACGAAGTATAGCGCATGCCGGAAAGCTTCCCCAGATGCAAGAACGCCGGAACAGGTTAAACTTTGATGAATATTTTATTGCGGTAAAGCGCCCATGCACAAAGGAAGATAAAAGCGATGTGGAACAGGGCAAACGCCAGGGACGCATTAACCGGCTCGAAGTTGGGGGTGAAGAAGGTCTGATACAACCACCCGCGAACGGTTTGGATACGCTCCTCGTCCACCTGCCATTTAATCGCCGACATCAGTTTCGCCAATATCCCCGACAACACGAACGCAAAAAGGGCATTTACCCCAAAAATTTCGAAAGGTTTTGCCCATTTTTTCCAGTTTTGGACATCAATGAGCCAGTAACACAGCCCAAGGAAAATTTGTGCCAGCCCGGCCGTATAGAGCACAAATGCGCTCGTCCAGAGGCTTTTGTTGATCGGGAAGATCAGGTTCCATGCCTGGCCTGCCAGGATGAGTATAATCCCCGCAACCAGCAACCCGGGTACTTTTTTTTCCATTTTCCGCGGAGAACGCAGCCATGCGCCGCTGCGCACACCGATCAGGGCAGTAGCAATTGCAGGCAGTGTGCTTAGGATTCCCTCGGGGTCCCAAGTTTTGGATTGGCTCCAGAGATGATCGGTTCCGAGGACTGTCCGGTCCAGCCATGCCCCAAGGTTTGTCCCGGGTTCGAGGTTAGGGGCAATTCCGCCGGGTACCGGCACGAAGGTCATCAGTACCCAATAACCCACAAGCAATATTGCAGCGGTAGCAGTCTGGGCACGTGGCGAAAAGTGGACGAACAGTAACGACGCGATACCATAGACTACGGCAATGCGCTGCAACACTCCCGGGATGCGGAGTGTGCCAAGGTGATAATGCCCCAGCCCGATCACAAACATTCCCAGGGCCGCTCCTATTGCTGCAAATCCCAGCCATTTCCGGATATTGCGGTGTCGTGCCTGTTCAAATTGTCGCTGGTTGAGGACTTCCCGCAGGAAAACCGCTATGGTGGCAATACCCAGCAATACATAGTGGATCCGCAACAGCCCTTCATTGCCCTCAAACTTGAATTTTGGGAAAGCGGCCAGGAACAGGCCCAGGCCAAAAATAACAGCCGTCCGATAGGCGATTTTCCCGTAAATGGAACTGCCGCCGCCCACGTCAGCTTTCCGCCGCCCGAGCGCTATGGCAATGGAAACCCCCACAATAAAGAGAAAGAAAGGAAAAATCCAATCGGTAGGTGTACAACCATGCCACACGGCGTGTTTCAGCGGCGCGTAAATATTGCCCCAATCACCAGGGTTATTGACCAGGATCATCCCCGCGATAGTCATGCCGCGGAATACGTCAAGTGATAAAAGGCGTGTATTGGTTTTTTCCATACGGCTCTTTTGGCTTTAGCGTGATTTAAAGCTAAACAGCCTCCATCCGGGCTGTTCAATAAGTGGTTGTTTCAACATATTATTTGGCATTTTGTGCCAAATAATATGTTGAGCGTGACTTCTCGTGAGAGGGGTTGTGTAAAAATTATTTGCCGCCTGCGGCGGCGGAATATTCTCTTTTGGGGTTGTGTAGAAAGTCTTTTGCCGCCTACGGCGGCAGAATATTCTTTTGAGCGACACGTCATTTTCACGATTTCGCGAAGCGAAATTGTGAAAATGACGTGTCGCTCAAAACATCATTCGGCGCGAAGCGCCAAAATTATTTTTGAAATAAATATTATTTTTTGATCAAATCTTGGAATAATATTTTGAACCAAGGCATAAAAAAGGACTTTCTGTGCAAGCTTAGGCAAAAATACTTATTTTTTGCCCCAAGGTGGCTTGTTGTTCAAAAAGCCATTACAAAATGTCGTTTTTTCCATTTTGCCCCGGCCATCTGTCAAAATTCTCTTAATATTCCGTTAAAGCGTTCAATTAGCACTATCGCACAAGCAACTTTTTCTGAATGGCAGCCGTCTATTTGTAAGGGTTCGTTGCAGCGGGATATCGCAGGAGGAAACACAGGCATTTTTAACCCATGAACATCTTATCGCAATAAGTTATGGAATTGGGCGTACCTGGGGGAATCTACAAACGAGTTCAAAATAAATTGCTTAAAACCGGCACAATTATGAAAGGAGCAATGCTGATGCGTATCATGGGTTTTTGTCTTTTCTTGCTGTGGTCTGGGCGGGTTGCTTATGGTCAAACCGTCAAGACGGACACAAAGACCTTACTTCTTACGGAATTCCGGGGGATTAACCTTGGCATCAATGCCGTAGTGCGTATCCGGCAGGGGGAATTCCAGGAAGTCGTGGCCCAGGGGCCGGAAGATCTTTTACAGGAGATCAGTCTCGAAGTAAAGGACGGCATCTGGGATATCCGCTATACCGGCCGGGCGCAGTCGGCAGATACGATCAAGATCAACATTGTGGTAAAACGTCTAACTTCGCTTGCCATCGGGGGTTCTGGGGCGATTATTTCGGATCGGCCCCTCAAATTATCCACGGCGCTGGAAATATCCCTGGGGGGTTCAGGGAGCATCGAATTGGACGGTACGGTGCCCGAGCTAAGGGTTAACCTTGCGGGCAGTGGCAAGATCAATTTAGAAGGCCTGGAAGTACAAAAAGCGGTCGTCAGCGTTGCCGGTGCCGGAGAAGCACGGCTGACGGTGATCAATACCCTGGAGGCATCTATCGCCGGCAGCGGCAAGGTATGGTATAATGGCCCTGCACAAGTCAGGTCTTCTGTTGCAGGCTCGGGTTTTGTGCGCCAGATCAACTGATCCTGCTCCAGCCCTCCCAGGATTTTTGCTGTTTTTGGATGAACCTGCGCATCGGCTCGTGCCCGGGTTCTTCGAGCCTTGGGTCATTTTCCAAAATTTTTTCAGCCACCATTCGTGCGGTCTGCAGGATAGCGCTGTCCTGTGAAAGGTCGGCAATGGCCAGTTGGACGATCCCGCTTTGCTGGGTGCCCTGTAGGTCTCCGGGCCCCCGGAGGCGCAAGTCGGCTTCGGCGATTTCAAAACCGTTGCCGGTGCGTACCATCGTGGCAATCCGTTCTTTGCTTTCTGCGCTGAGCTTGTGCCCGGTCATGAGGATACAGAATGACTGCTCTGCGCCCCTGCCAACGCGCCCGCGCAATTGATGGAGCTGGGAGAGGCCGAAGCGGTCGGTATTTTCGATAATCATTACGGTGGCATTGGGCACATTGACGCCTACTTCGATCACAGTAGTAGCGACCATGATCTGGGTCTCGCCCCTGACGAAGCGCCCCATCTCGAAATTTTTGTCGGCAGGTTTCATTTTGCCGTGTACGATGCTGAGTTGGTATGTTGGCTGGGGAAATTCCCGCTGCAAGGCATGATAGCCTTCCATCAGATTAAGCAAGTCCAGTTTTTCGGATTCTTCGATCATCGGGTACACGATATAGATTTGCCGTCCGAGGGCGATTTGTTCGTGCATAAATTCAATGGTGCGCAGGCGGTGGTTTTCGTTGCGGTGAAGGGTTACGACGGCTTTTCGTCCCGGTGGCAATTCATCAATGACGGAGATATCGAGGTCGCCGTAGAGGGTCATGGCCAGGGTACGGGGGATAGGCGTTGCAGTCATGACGAGCACATGCGGTGGCAGCGGTTTACTTTTTGCCCAGAGTTTTGCCCTTTGGGCTACCCCAAAGCGGTGTTGTTCGTCGGTGATGGCGAGGCCAAGGTTGTGAAATGCTACGTTTTCTTCGAGGAGGGCGTGGGTGCCGATAAGGATATGGGTATTCCCTGATTTGAGGCGGTCTAAGATTTCCTTTCGGTTTTTCCCCCGAACGCTGCCGGAGAGGAAATCCACTTGAATAGGGGAATCTTTGAGATATGCGGCGATAGACTGGAAGTGTTGCTGGGCGAGGATTTCGGTTGGGGCCATCATGGCGGCCTGAAAGCCGTTGTCGAGCGCCATGAGCATGGTCAGTAGGGCGACCATGGTTTTACCGCTGCCGACATCGCCCTGCAACAGGCGGTTCATCTGGAACCCTGTGCCGAGGTCTCTGCGGATTTCCCGGAGCACCCGTTTTTGAGCGTTGGTGAGCGCAAAAGGGATATGGTGATGGTAGAACGCGTTGAAGAAGTCGCCGATTTTTTCAAAAACATACCCCCGGACTTCGGCCTTGCGTGCGCGCTTGAGCTGAAGGAGGCGGAGCTGGAGGAAAAAAAGTTCCTCGAATTTAAGGCGGTTGCGCGCTCTGTCGAGTTCCTCCTGGTTCTTTGGAAAATGGATATGCTGGAAGGCTTCCCATCTGGAAGGGAATTTGAAGCGCTGGACGATTTCAGGGGATAGGGTTTCCGGAAGGTCTTCCGGGGCGAGACGCTCCAGCAGGGTTTTCATCAGGCGCCGTCTTGCCTTGTGGTCGAGTCCGTTGGTGTTGAGTTTTTCTGTACTTGGATAAACGGGGGCAAAGGAAGTAGCAGCTTGCAGGTGCTCTTCGAGCGCAGGCTCTATCTCGGGATGGCTGATGCTCCACTGATCGCGATATTCCTGTGGTTTGCCATAAATAACATATTCCTTGCCGATCTCGAGGGTGCGTTGAAGGGAATAAAATCCTGAAAACCAAACGATTTCCAGTGCGCCGGAATCATCGCGAAACTGTCCGACCAAACGTCGCTTTCGGCCTTCCCCTACAAATTCCAGCCTGCGAAGGATGCCCCGGAGCTGAACGGCACCGCAGTCCTCGTGGATATCCCGGATGCGGTGGAACTTCGTTTTGTCTATATAGCGGAAGGGAAACTGATAAAGCAAGTCCCTGAACG
>JBMOJO010000345.1:0-3496 GCA_049315745.1 Saprospiraceae bacterium
CTCAAAACATAATTCGGCGCGAAGCGCCGTAAAAAACCTTTTTACACAACCTCTCAAAAAATATTAGGGGTTGTGCAAAAAGTATTTTGCCGCCTGCGGCGGCAGAATATTCTTTTGAGAGACACGTCATTTTCACGATTTCGCGAAGCGAAATCGTGAAAATGACGTGTCTCTCAAAACATAATTCGGCGCGAAGCGCCGTAAAAAACCTTTTTACACAACCTCTCAAAAAATATTAGGGGTTTTGTAAAAAGTATTTTGCCGCCTGCAGCGGCAGAATTTTTATATTTAAGCCACGCTTGGTTCATGGATTTTGCGGAGCAAAATCCATGAACCAAGCGTGGCTTAAATATAATAAATCGAAAGAGAAGAAATGACCAATCATACAGAAATTACCCGTGTACACATCGGAGAGGTGCGCCAGCTGCAGGCCATCTCCATAGCCACCTTCACAGAAGCATTCGCCGCCGACAACACGGCAGCAAACTTGCAGCAATATCTCGACAAGGCGTTTTCGGTCGAAAAACTGGAGGCGGAACTCCGGGACCCTAACGCAGAGTTCTATTTCGCCTGGTCCGACAACCGGGTAATCGGCTATCTGAAAATCAATTCCGGATTGTCGCAGAGCGTGCCGCAGGACGAAAAGGCGGTAGAAATTGAGCGGATTTATGTATCCGGGGCATTTTACGGCAAAAATATCGGTCAGCAACTCGTCGAAAAAGCGATCGGGGTTGCACGGCAGGCCGGGGCGCCTTACATCTGGTTAGGGGTATGGGAACACAACCCCCGTGCGATCAGGTTTTATGGTAAAAATGGCTTTGTGCCTTTCGACGAGCATACTTTTATGCTGGGCGAGGAGGCACAGCGCGATATTTTGATGAAGTGCCCGCTTTGATGGCCGAAACCTCCGTTACCAGGGGGCGGCGGCTGCACCTTCCGCGCTGCCACTGAAAAAATAGGCGTAATTTCTGCTCCAAAGCGATAACTTTGTGCCTGTTCATAAAAATGCAGATCCGCATGGGGCATAAAAACAGTGTGGTGTTGGCCCTCGCAGTGGCAGCACTGCTCACCGCTACCGGCATCCTTCTGAAATTCGGGACCTACCTTTCCTTTCCGCCGGGAAAAGTGATCGAGCCCTACGGAGACGGGTTCAAGGCGTATATGAGTACGGCTTACCACGCGATGTACGACAGCAGCGCCACGCATTTTCAGGGTATGCACTATCCCTATGGCGACCACCTCGTTTTCTCCGATCCACAGCCGCTCCTGGCGAATGCGCTGCAACTGATTTACCCGGCAGGCCCGGGGCTCGGGCAGGTGGCAATCAACTGGACGCACGCGCTCATGTTGCTTTCGATCCTGGCTTGTGCGCTTCTGATGTGCAGTATTTTCCTTCGCCTGGGGATGCCCGCAGGATACGCCGCGCTCGCCGGGCCCATGGTCGCTTTTCTGTCCCCGATGCTGGCGCGGATCGGGTTTCACTACGGCCTTGCCCAGCCGGCGGCCATCCCTGCCGTACTATATTTGTTGCTGGTCTATCAGGAACGACAGCGATGGGCGACGAGCCTGGGGATCGGGCTGACTGTGCTGTTTTTCTCCCTTTTTCATTTTCAGTATTTCGGTATCCTGTTCGTCGGTCTATCCGCGTATTTTCTGACAGACTTCCTCTACCGCCCGCGCCGGGACAGGCTGCCGCGGATGGCCCTTCATTTTTCCCTGCAGGCCATCCTTCCGCTCCTGGCCCTGGCGCTGTGGTTATCGGCCGGGAGCGGGGTGGTTGACCGCGCCAGCCGACCTTTCGGGTTTCTGCATTACCGTGCCCGTATTGCGGGTACCTTCACCGCTGCCGATCAGCCGCACTGGCAGCCTGTCCTGGAGTATTTCGGGATAAATGCCTTGCCCGACATAGAGGCTCGCAACTACATCGGGCTCGTTGCAATGCTCGGGCTGCTGTTTTTCCTCGGAAAGCTACTCCGCAGGTACGTCGCCCGGCCTGTAAGGTCTGAAGAGGGCGAAGGGCCGGGGCAAGCCTACCTCAACCGCCTTTTTTGGGCGGGGCTCCTGGTTTTCATTTTTTCCACAGGTTTCCCGTTCACCTTGCCGAACTTGGAACAATTGGTGGGATATCTCGGCCCGTTGAAACAGTTCAGGGCCCTTGGGCGCTTCTCCTGGTTCTTTTTCTTCTCGGCAAATATTATCGCCCTCAGCACATTTGTCCGGGCCTCCGGATCGAAAAAGTGGCTCCCCCCCGCGGTATTGCTGATCCTGGGCGCAGAGGCCTTTTTCTTCCTGCGCGCGCGCGACCTTCGCCTCGACCCTGTAGAAGGCCTGCGCCCGGAGCAGCCCCTGCTTGCACAGGTCGGGATAGACCCGGGGGAATTCCAGGCCATCCTCCCCATTCCTTATTTTCATATTGGGAGCGATAATTTCTGGCTGGAGCCGGAAGGTTTCATCCAGCAAAACGCCATGGTACTCGCGCTTCAGAGCGGCTTGCCCTTGTGTGCCGCGATGATGTCGCGCACTTCGGTCGGGCAGACCTTCCGGCAGTTGCAACTTGTCGGAGAGCCCTACAGGACGCCCCGTATCCTGGAAGACTATCCCAACCGCAAACCTTTGCTGATGCTCGTGGACAAGGAGCGCTTCCGCTCCGAAGCGCCCCGTTGGGACCATTTTGGCGGTTCGGGTACGGGCATACGCTTTATAAAAGACCTGGGAAGGATGGCGGTCTTTGCCGTCCCGTTGTCCCATTTTGAGGCCAATGCCGAGCGTCAGCGCGAGATTGTAGCAGCGGAGCTGGCCGGCTTGCCCCTTTTTCAACGCGGGATATTCCGCCTAAGCGACAGCACGGCCGTCCCGGTAACCAACGCCTGGGATGCCACACCGACACCATCCCCTTACCAGGGCAAGGGGGGCTTTTCCGCGGCCATCCGGCAGGTCAATACGGTATTCGACGATCAACTGCCCGGTCAGGCGCCCGGCAAGCGCTATATGTTTTCTATCTGGATGTACCTCGATGCCGATATGCGCGGCACGACTTCCTGCACCCTGCTCGAATACGACCCCGCCGGCCGGAAGGCAATCGCTTCCAGTACCACGGCGGCCGGCAGCGCCGCACGGGTATTCGACCCCGGCGGCTGGGCGCTGCTCGAAGTACCTTTCCGGACGAACGCCGCCGGCTCCCGCGTCCGGATTTCTTTCCACAACCCCGATGCTGCCGGGACGCTTTTCCTCGATGAAATGCTGATCCGCCCGGAAGGCGTGGACGTGTATATGCAAAAAAAAGGGGTTATCTGTAAAAATAACCGCTGGTACTTCGCCGCCGCCGCTGCGTTGGAGTGATCCAATCCCGCTGTCTGCCTGCTACAGCTTCCGGAATGACAGCAGGGCTGTCCTCCCTTGCCGTAAAGAATCGTATCTATTTAGCAGGTAGCTGTCCTGAGCAATAATCTGTTGAGAGGGGTGGTGTGAAAAGGTTTTTCATGGCGCTTCGCGCCAA
>JBMOJO010000346.1:0-3473 GCA_049315745.1 Saprospiraceae bacterium
TCACGATTTCGCTTCGCGAAATCGTGAAAATGACGCGTCTCTCAGAAGAATATTCGCCGCCGCAGGCGGCGAAATATTTTTTACACAACCCCTATAAATTGCAGGACAGCAGGAGCTTCCATTCCTGTTTATCACAAACAGAAATGGATTAAAGCCGGAAAAAGTTGCACGGCAAGCGATGCAAATCGCAGTTTGCTAACAAGCGGGGTGCATTTTGAAGAAAGGCCTGTGCTCAGCGCTGAAGCGAACGCGCCAGCGCTTCCGCTTTACCGCGGAATATTTCCCCGTCAAACTCCGGGTGGGTAGCTGCGGCGAGGTAAAATCGCCGGGCATTCCAGGTATCGCTGGTTTTATCCAGCACGGGCAGGTAACGGCGGATTATACGGGCGGCATCATCGAGATGCCCGTTAGCGAGATAATAGCGCAATACCGGAACAATGACGCGCAGGCTGGCCTTGAACGGAAAGTCCAAATAATTTTCCAAAATGCTCATTGCCCGGGCAGCTTCCTCACAGGAAGCCATTCCTGCATCTACAAGTACGTCAATTAGGTTGATCAGGCCTATCCGGGGGGCCGTGGTACACTTTTCCATATCTTCGCTCATCAACCAGAGGAGGCCTTTTCGATGGCTTTATCGGGCAATCCCAGAGCGGAATAGTAGCACACCGACATGCTTTCTCTACAACCTTTGCAGTTGTACATTTCCATCAAATCCACCGGGGCCTCTGCTTCCAGGGCCAGTAAGGCAGCTTTATGTTTTTCTGCCAAATCCGTCTTTCCCAATTTTTGATAGGTCTTGAACTTTGCCCATTCCAAGAAATGGGGCGACCACTGCTTGGATTGCAGCCATTCACCGAGAATGCCGAGCACCATTTCAATTTGTTCTACGGATATTCTGGGAAACAAGGGAAGATATTCCACTGTTTTGTTCAGTTCTTCCATTGCCATATACAAATATTCGTTGTCGCGGCGCATATCCCATTGGCTCGCAATCCATATTGCGTCGGCAATGGCATGGTCCAGACGGTCGTTCTCCAATCCGAACAGGATGCTATAACTTCGCGCCGAGACCTGATGCTTTATATTGCCTGCAGTATCGGCCAGGGTCTTAAAATTTTCAATTCTGGAAAATACTTCAGGTAGCGTTTCCAGGTCGAGGCCGTCTAGAAGGGATTCTTTAACAGCTTCCAGGTTTTCCTTCATATTCATGTATTAGTTAAAAACAGGTATCTATTTAGCCGGGAATTGCCCTCCGGGAAATACGATTTGGTGGGTATAATATTTTGATAGACGCCTCATTTTCGCGATTTCGCTTCGCGAAATCGTGAAAATGAGGCGTCTATCAGAAGAAAATTCTGCCGCCGCAGGCGGCAAAAGTCTTTTTACACAACCTCACCAAATAAAATCCTTCGCGGCGAAGCCGCTAAAAAACAGGTTTATTGCGCGGGGCACTCTACCCCCTCTGTTCATTGCGCTGAGCGTGGTACTGCAACAAGCTCCCAAAGCCATCGGCCAGGAGGTTAAGCTCCGAAGCAGTGATTTGATTATTGCCCATCAACAGCGCCTGGATGTACAGCAGGCGGATAAAGGGCTGGAGGACCGACGGGTCTAACCGGGCCATCTGTTGGATCAGCGGGTTGGCGGCGTTCAGACAAAGGGTTGCCTTTCCGTTGTCGTTGATTACTGCTTTGAGGAGTGCGCCCCAAAGCGGCGAAAGGTTATTGTCCATCCGTTCCGCCGAACGCGCGAAGTCCAGGTTGCCATCCATGTGGTAGAGCGCCGGGACATTCGCGGGCTCAAACCTCCGCAGGATGGCATCGCAGTGAAAGGGCTTCAGTTCCTCGCTTATTTGCTCCAGGAGCGGCAGAAAAAGCTCCTGGTCCATGTCGGAAGGGATCTCCAGTTGCTCCATGATGTACTGGGGGTCCACCTCTACCACCTCAATGCCCTTGAAAACATCGGGCAATTTGAGGATAAGCTCCTGGTCAAAATCGAAGCGCGAATTGATAATAGCAAACTTCTGGTAATTCGCCACCTGCCGTACCTGCTCAAAATCCTGTTCACTGGGCAGGTGATAGATCACTTTGGAATACTTGCGGTATTCCTGGATCGTGAGGTCGCCAAAATTAGTCGGGAAGCGCAGGTAGGGGATGATGATCCGGAAGAAAGCATCGTCATCGCGGGCCAGCATTTTAATGGCAATGCGGTGCCGCCCGATAATCTGGTTCAGCAGTTGGGGGTTGTCGAGGTGCAACTTTACCAGATAATCGCGAATGCAGCGCCCCATTTGTTTGCGTACCTTATTCAGCGCGGTGTCCTGATAGAGCGCCTCGCGCGAAGCCGTAGGCCTGAGCTCGCTGCTGTTCACAACTGCACGCGCGAAGAAAGCCCATTCCGGCAAAATATCCCGGTTTTCATCCGACAGGAACATGCGGTTGACATATACCCGGTGGGCGGGCCTGTTCACTGAACTCGGGGAATGCTCGAGGATATAGGCAACGCCTACGGTTTTGTCATCGCTCGTGCGCAGGGGGACTAAGGCCATAAACTGCTGGTCAAACGACTCCTTGCCATACGCCATCAGCGCATCTTCGCTGATGTTTTTTTGGCCAAAAGGCAAATCCATCCGGTTGATCCGGCGCGGGGGCCCATTTTCATCCGACAGGAAAATTGGGCAGGGCAGCAAATCGCAGTAGTAGCGCACCAACTCTTCCACCCGTTTTGCACGCAGGAAATCCTCGCATCCCGCTTTTGCTTGCAGAAAAACACGGGTTCCCGGCTCGAAGTCCCCTTCCAGCTTGCGGGTCACAAACGTTCCATCGAAGCGCCCTATCCACTCAATGGCAGGCCCGCCCTGCACGGAGCGGGTAATCATGACGATTTCATCGGTCACCATGAAGCACGACAACAACCCGATACCAAACTGGCCGATGAACCCTTCTTTCCCCCCGCGGGCGTCCCGCTTGGTGCTGGCCCCGATATTCGCCAAAAACTGAAAGACTTCCTGCTCGGTGAGCCCGATGCCGTTATCCTCGATCACCAGGCTCGGCCGCTCGCCTTCGAGTACCTGGAGGTGGATTTTCCCCTCAAGCCCGGGCTCGAGCCGGGCCCTTGCCGTGATGGCATCCGCCGCGTTCTGCAGAACTTCGCGGATATAAACTTTGGGAGCGCTGTAAAGGTGATTGGAAAGCAGATTGATGATTCCGTCCAGGTTAACTTGGAAATTGTGGGAAGCCGGCTGTCCTGACTGGGCAGCTTCCTGGGGCAAGTCCAGGATTTTCATTTTTGGGGGATTTTATGCGTGGACAATAAAGTGCAAAACGCAAATTTCGCGAAAATGGTTCCAAAAAGGGATGCTTGAGCGGTGGGCCGGTGCAAAAGTCTTTTGCCGCCTGCTGTGGCAGAATTTTTTTTCAGAGGGGTTGTGTAAAAAGGTTTTTTACGGCGCTTCGCGCCGAATGATGTTTTGAGCG
>JBMOJO010000347.1:0-3450 GCA_049315745.1 Saprospiraceae bacterium
TCCCTCCTCCTCCGCCAAGCTACTGTACCAAAATGTCCCAAAATGTATAAATAATTCATTTTGAGACATTTTGGTATAGAGCTAAGGTACCAAAAAGTACCAAAATGTACCCAGATTTGGATCTTATCCGGTTAACAGTCCCGCCTCAATTCAAACTGTTAACTTTTGGTGGCACATTTTGGGACATAATGGTACTGAAAATCAATACCTTATCCTTGGTTTTTTCCCGTTGGAAGTTTACTTTTGTGTATCAAAACAAATGGAGGGCCCAATTAAACATTGTGCCTTATGTCGTCCAACAAAACCAACTTCTCGCTGGTCTGCTACCTCTTCAAGTCAAGGGTGAAGCAAAATGGCCAGGCTCCTGTCCTGTTAAGGATAAACATCAACGGTGAAAAAACCGTGCTTCAGCTAAAGCTTGCGGTTGTCCCCATCCAATGGGATCAAAAGCGTGGCTGTGTTATTGGCCGCTCTCCAGATGCTAAAGTTTCTAATGATTACATTGACAGCATCAAGTTACGGGCTCGCCAGAAGTATAACGAGCTTTTGCTTTCCCACGATGTAGTAACACCTGTCATGCTGAAGGATGCGATCCTTGGTATCAATTCGGCCAAGCCCAAAATGATCATCGAAGTTTGGCAGGAACACCTGGATGGGATGATCAAACTGATCGGAAAAGAAACGACCGTAGCAACTTGTCAAAAGTACAATACGGCAAAGAAGCACTTCGAGAAATTCCTCAAAAAGCACTACAAGGTCGGTGATATATCCGTGAAGTCCATTGATGGTCACATGGTCTCGCAATTCGGGCTCTTTTTAAAAACTGATGGAGGCTGCGGACTAAACACGACTACCAAATTCCTCCAAAACTTTAAAAAGATCACCAACCTGTGCCTGCGCAATGGCTGGGTTCATAGAGATCCATTCTTGAATATCACTCTCTCCCTGAAAGAAGTCGAACGTCCCTACCTGAATGAGGAAGAGCTCACCAGGCTCATGGAATTTTCTTCTTCCTTTGACCGCCTGAACAAAGTCAAAGATTTTTTCGTCTTTTCTTGCTTTACAGGGCTTGCCTATGCCGATGTCAAGAAGCTGCGCCGTAAGGAGATTGAGCGCAGCTCCAGCGGTAATTGGATCCGTACCAAGCGCCAGAAGACGGGGGCAATGTCCAATATTCCGCTGTTAAAGACGCCGCTTCAAATTCTGGAAAAATACGCGAATCTCGACATGCTCGATGACGATGACCCCGTAATGCCGATTATCAGCAACCAAAAGATGAACGCCTATCTCAAGGAGCTGGCCGACCTATGTGGCATTACGAAACCACTCTCTTTCCATACTGCCCGGCATACTTTTGCAACCACCGTCACCATGACCAACGGCGTTCCTATGGAGAGTGTCAGCAAGATGCTCGGGCATAAAAATTTGAAAAGTACGCAGCACTATGCCCGTATAGTTGATCATAAAGTAGAACATGATATGGCTGCACTCGCACAAAAGCTGAACGCAAACAAGAAGTTTTCTTATTGATCATCATGGTATTAATAAATATTAACCTCTGCCTGTCAACCATCCCGTTCGATTATGCCAGGAATACCTTTGGAAGATAAATTCGCTATCCGCACCTATGGCTTTGCCGAGCTCGCACAACTCTATTTCCCTGCTATCAGCAAGAACAGTGCAAGTTCGCAGCTCAGCAGGTGGATCAATGCCGCTCCGTCGCTCAAAGAGGCGCTGGAGTGTAAAGGCAAAAAGCGGCGTCAGCGGCTGCTTAGTCCGGTGCAGGTGAAGATGATCGTGGACGAATTTGGGGAGCCTTGAAGGCAGGCAGCTAAAGCATAAAATTCATGAAAACATTCTATACTGCTCCGGAAGACCTGAGCTTTTTCCAGAGCTATTCCGGTCTTGTCGGCACCCTGCGCACCGTTGGCTACCTGTCGCAGGCGATTTCAGCCCTGACGGAGTTCGGGGTGATTTTTGCCCTCGTACAGGGTAGTTTGAAGGAGGTCTTTCCGGAGATTGCCTTTGAAGGGGCACTATTGGGTGCAGCCCTGGGCACGCTGTTTCTGGAAGCAGGCTTGCGTAAATTCCTGCCTTTTGCCTTTCGGGCATTTCTCTACAGACGATTTAAAGGCCTGCACTTGTTCATTTCGCTTTCAATCGTCCTGGTCACTACCGCTTTGGTGCTGACTTCCGGATATTTGAGCTTTCACGGGGGAAAGGAGGTGGCCATCCAGGCCGCCCCTGCTCCGGTGCTAAAATCGGAATCTCCGATTCTTCACTGGCAGGAAACGGAGCGCACAAAGGCGATGTCAGAGTATATCCGGGATTCTGCGGCGATTGACCTGGAGTACCTGGGTGCGCAAAAGGAATTGGAGGCCAGATATGCCCAGGAGCGGCAGACCAGGGCGCGTCAAAGGGATGGCATTGTTGCTGGCTTTGGAATGTTGAGAGCCCGTCAGGCGATTGAGAGCGCCAGGCTGTCGCAAGGCCGAGCAAAGGAATTGAAGGCTGCCCATGGCTCGTTCAAGCTGCGTATGGCACAAATTGAGCAGGAGACAAAGCGGAAACTGGACGGATTGGAGCAGGCCAACGCCGAAGCTGCAATCGCTGCAAAACAAAAAGCCAATCGTTACGGCGGTGGCCTGGCCTGGTTCACGGTAATCGCTCTTGGGATATTGATCTTTGCGATCGGGATAGAGGAGACACACCGAAGAGGCTCCGGCATCCAGGAAATGGCGCTTCTGGACGCTCATACCTTCAGCCCCGGGTTGGAGAAGGCGCTGATCTGGAACATTGCCGGTCGCTGGGAGCGCTATTGGCGCAGCAAACTCGACCCTCCCCGCGAAAACTTTTTATGCCTACGGGGTACGATTGAATTTATGCCGGAACCTTTAAAAAATGAGCAAATGGAGAATGGTGCGATGTATGCTGAAACGCTGGATAGCAACCCAGGAGAAAGCGGGGTATTGGTCAGCCGGGTATGCGTGCATTGCTCAAGTCCATACACCCCCAGAAAGAGCTGGCAGCGGTTTTGTAGTTCTAAGTGCCGTTTGGCATACCATGGCAAAATCCACGGACGGCAGTATTTGCCGAGGAAAGTTTACCAGGCGCGGAGGCGGGAAGCTGCAAAGGGCGGGATGGAGTTGTTTGAGGGGGTTTAGATCAGGTACAACCGAAGGGTCAGTCTATACTCGAGGCAAATAGAAATTGTGCAAAAGGAGTATAAAAAGAAGAGTAAGCAAGGTAAATTTGAGTTGACCAAAACGCAAAATACCTATGCTTACTCTGAACATCAGCGAAGCCGATATTGTAGCTGCAAATTACGAAAGAATTCACAATCCATTACGTGCCATTCGTAAAAGAATGGATGCGATTTATTGGACCAGCCAAGGATGAGATGGTCTAATTTTTCCGGACACAAAAATCTCTTAATTTTGTGTAATCATG
>JBMOJO010000072.1:0-15435 GCA_049315745.1 Saprospiraceae bacterium
AAAATAGAAAAAATTAAGAAATTCCTTGAGATTTTGAGGGGATTCGAAAATGACGCGTCTCTCAGAAGAATGTTCTGCCGCCGAAGGCGGCAAAATACTTTTCACACAACCCTTTAAAATGTAACTTGGTGCGAAGCGATGAAAAATGTATAAAAAATAGGTTTAACCCATCAGGAATGTATAAACGGTATATGCTATCCTTATTTGCGCTTGCTATGCTGACTTTTGCATGTGAGCAGACGCCGGGATTGTTTAAAAAACAGGAGCGCAAGCAGCCTTTGAACCCTTATCTGGAGGCCTTTATCCAGGATTATGAGCAATTTTTTGAAGCGGAAATGGAACGCACGAAACTTCCGGGAGCAGCGCTGGCGATTGTTTGGGACGGTTCGGTAGTTTTTATGAAAGGCTACGGGGTAAAATCTCTTGGAGAAAGGGACTCTGTAGATGTGCATACTGTTTTCAGAATTGGCTCCTTGTCCAAAGGTTTTGCAGGGGTGCTGACGTCCGTGCTGGCAGAAGAGGGGGCTTTTTCTCTGGAGGATCCGGTGGTGCGGTATGTCCCGGAATTCATGCTGCGTTCTGAAGATCAGGCCCGTAGGGTAAAATTGCGGCATCTGCTTTCGCATAGTGCAGGATTGCCATACCATGCATTTACGAATCTCATCGAGTCTGGCTATGATATTCCCGGCATTATTTCCCGGTTGAGAGAAGTTAAGCTAAACGGCAGAGAGGGAGAGGTATTTAGCTATCAAAATGCGGCATTTGCCGTAATTGAGGAAGTAGTAAGGGCAAGAACAGGCCGATCGTATGCTGATTTGTTGGAAGAGCGGATATTTCAGCCTGTGGGTATGCGGGATGCTTCATCCAGCTACGAGGATATTGTGATGACCAAGAACAAGGCATTTCCGCATGAGGGTTTCGACAGCACGTGGGCGAAGACCGTATTTACCCACAAGTTTTATAATGCGGTAGCAGCAGGGGGAGTGAATGCGAGCATTTCGGATATGAGCAAATGGCTGATTCTGCTGATGGGAGGCCAGCCGGAGCTGGTAAGCCCGGCGGTATTGGACAGCGTTTTTTATCCCCGTATCAAGACGAATAACGAGCGCAGATTTTTTCGCGACTGGTTGGGCGAAAAAGAAGCATTTTACGGATATGGCTGGCGTATCCTGCATACCCCTGAAGATACCATTATTTATCACGGGGGCTTTGTCAATAGCTTTAAAGGAGAGCTTGCCCTGCAGCGGAAGGACCGCATCGGGATATGCGTATTAATGAATGGGGCAGGAAGTATGTCTTCGACCGTCATCCCCGGTTTTTTTGAACGTTACCGCGTATATGCGGATTCGATCAGAATTTCCAGGTAAAGCTGAGATTAGGCGTAAAGCCCATCATTTCGAGTTCAGTGCCAACTACTGTATTGATATTGGGTTTGGACCCCGGCCCGTTGGTTGGGGTGAGGAAGGAGTAAATAAACTGACGGTACTTTACGTTTTCGCGATCAAACAGGTTAAAGAGATTAATCCCGGCCTTTCCTTCGCCTTTTCCGAGTGGAAAAGTACAATTGGCAAAAAGGTCCACGCGGTGGTAGTCGTCCAGGTATTCGAGGCGCTCGGTAGGGGAGAGGGTATTGCGATCCCCGTCGTTACTATCGAAAAAAGCGAGGTTGGTGTAAGGCCTGCCGCTTGCGAAGATATAGGTGGCCCCAAAGTTGAAGGATCCAATATTATGCTGTGCATTCAATTTTAGCTGGTGCCTTCGGTCGTTGGGGGAAGGGAAGGGGTTGCCCTGATAGACCTGCGGGAAAGAGTGGGTGGACTTGCTTAGGGTATAAGCCGCCCAGAAGGCAGATTTGGGAAAAGATTTCTGGATCAGGACATCCATACCCCGGATATTTCCTTTGCCCTGGAAAAGCGTGTACTTAAAAGGCGCCGGTCTGCCATCCACCGTGGGGAGGCCCACTCTTTGCTGGGCATGTTCGATGACCCCTGTGGTGTTTTTCTGATAAAATTCCACATCGAGGTCAAACCATGGATTTTTGTGGGCGAATCCAAGCATTAAATTATCTGAAATGGCTACTGGAAAGCGATTTTCGCTCAGTACCCAGTATTGGAAACTGCGACCAAACCGATCTTCGTGGTAAAGCTGTCTGACAAATTGTTGGTAGCGTCCGAAAGAAGCTTTCAGCCAAAAGTCATCTAGTAAGGAGTAGGACAGAAATAAGCGCGGGGATAAATAAGTTTTTCCATTAAATAGGGTAGCCCGAAGGCCAAGGTCGGCAGAAAAATTCTTAACTGTACTGCCATTCAGGTACTGCAGGTATGCGGAGTGTTGAGGTTTTTTATGGTCTCCGTTGAGCGGGCTTTTGCCATCTTCCCCGATGTTAAACCTGGAATGGCTGAATGCTCCCTGATATCCTGCATGGAGAGACTGGCCTTTGGGCAAGGACCAGGTATTTTTTTGATGGAGGTTAAATTCTTCGACCCTGTTGAAATGTTTATTTTCGAATTGCAGCCCCGGCTGCTGGTTGGATTCCAGCACCCTGTTGAAGGAGTTTGAAATAAGCGCATTGTTTTCATACGCCGAAAAAGAAGCTGTAGTAGAAGAACGGAAGCCAGGGCTCCACTCCTGTGACCAGTTGGCGCTTGCCCCGTCATTTTGCCAGCGGGTTTCTTCCTGGTACTTTTCCTGTAGAAAGGTGTTGGGTTTTCTGAAGGGGGGATAAATATTCCGGTTAAAGGTATAATCAAAACGATCCCTTCCGCGGAAAAAACTGGCTTGGAAGGAGGTTTTGTCTGCGGGTTGCCAGGTCCATTTCAGGTTGGCATCGTTAAAATAAAATTCCGGCTGCTGAGACTGGATAGTAGTGGCCGTATTGCGTCCTGCAGGGAGATTGGGATACGCATCCGTATTTGTCGTGGGATTGGTTTTTTCGAAAAGGCTGCTTTGGCCGAGATTGCCGTTTGTAGTACGGAACCCGGCGAGTATGGACATGTTGGGGCCTATTGGCGCTTCCAGCGCAGCGCCGGAGGTGAGCAAGTTGAGGTCAATAACGCCCTGAACCCCGCCTTCGTCGCGCCGGGGAAGGGTCTGCATATCAATAACGGCAGCGGTTCGGCCGCCATATTCTGCCGGAAAGGCATTTTTATACACTTTTATTTCATTGACTATATTCGGGTTGACGAGGCTGAAAATGCCGAAAAAGTGGGTGACGTTATAGAGGGTCATACCGTCTAAAAGGACGAGATTCTCGTCGCCATTGCTGCTCCTGATGCTGAGGTCGGAAGAGAGGTCATTGGAGGCATCCACCCCAGGCAGCATTTGGATGCCCCGGAAGATATCCTTTCCCCCATAAAAATTGCCGATTGTGCTGATTTGCGCACTGCGGAGCAAGTTACCATCACTGCTTTTTTTGTTGATCGACAGCGGAGCTTTTTCCTTGACGACGATGCCAGGCAATTTTTCCACCTTGGGAATCAATCTGACCTGTATGCCCTCTCCGGCTTTGCGGGGATCCACCACTACCGTCCGCGATTGGTAACCGATATATTGAACATTCAGGGTAGCGCGGCCACTGGTTGGAAGAGATATCTTGCAGTTAAAATGCCCCTGTTCGTCGGCTGCTACGCCTGCGTCTTCTGCGAAAAGTACATGGGCGAAAGCGAGGGGCGCACCGCTCAGCGCATCGCTTACCTGTCCGTATATTTGAACTGGTTCAGGTATAGATACAGGAGCGGGAAGGTTTTCCCTGCGAATAAGGACCTGCCCTTCGCGGGGCATTTGATAGACCAGGCCGGTACCTTTGAACACCTGGTCCAGAAAATCCTGTATGCTCCCTGCTTTTGCATGCTGGTTAATGCGGACAGTGGAGAGGGCCTCCAGGTCATAAGCAAATTTGAGCGGATATTTTTTTTCGAGGATACGGAAAACTTCCTCAACGGGGGTATCCTGAAAAAGCGCTTCATAGGCAGTTTTCCTCTGGGCGCACAACCACAGGGGAAGGAGCGCGAGCATTGCTGTCCAAAGGATTTTTCTTACCATATTCAGTATGGGGGTGCACCACAGCAGAGGTTCGGATTTCTATCAGCAAAAAACCTCTGCTAAGGGCCCTTATTTTATGACAATGGATTTACCTTTTCTGCGGGCGTCCAGTTGCATGGGCCAGCATACCTTATAAAGGGCGCTGTCGAGATTGCCTTTTTCAAAAAAAGTAGCTGTTCGCCGGGCGAGTACTTCAGGGGAGGTTTGAATAGTCACATCAAACTGCCGTTCGATTTCATCAAAGACTTCCTGCAAGGTCGCATCGGTGAAGAGAAAGCGTCCTTCCCGCCATTCGCCGATCAGTGCGGTATCCAGCGTTATGGGGGTAGTGAGTGGGCCATTCCCCGTCTGGCTGGTGGAGCGGCCCGCCGTGAGGATCTGGCTGATTTTGGACCGACCGGTAACGCGGACTTTTCCGCTCAGACAGTCCACTTTAAACCCATAGGCTCTGGCTTGTACGTTGAATTGGGTTCCCAGTACTTCTACGCTTCCCTGATCGGTTTCGACAATGAACGCCTTTCCTTTTTTTACTTCAAAAAATGCCTCTCCGTATAGTTGAATACGTCGTTCTTTATTCCACCTGCCGGGCCTGTATTTAAGGGTAGTGCCGGCATTGGCGCTTACCTTGGAGCCATCAGGCAGGGTAACGGCCATTTGAGTTCCGTTGTTAACAACGATATTCTTTACAGGATGGTTGAACATGAAAAATAGCAGGAGCGCAATAGAAGCAGCAGCGGCGTAGGGCCACCAGGCGCGGAACAGAAGGCGGGGGCCGGAGGGGGCAGTATTAGCAATAACAGGGGTGAGCGGAGTAGCCTTGTCAATGCGGGACCAAAGCGCGTCCAGGGATTCGGCAGAGGGGTCTGTTTCCTGTACGCGAACCAGGCGGACTAGCCGGAAGGCTTCTTTGGCATCAGCGGCTTTTTCCGGATGATCTTTTAGCCATTGTTCCCAGAAGGCCGTAGCCACTGGGTCGCCATGGCGGGCCCAACGGATAAAGGAATCCTCCTCCGCAAAATCCATTACTGAAAATTGGGTAAAATTTCTGATCATGGCGAAAACAGTTCATCCAAATACCCGCTGCGGGTTTGGGCGTTATAAATCATTTTACAGCCTGTGGTCCCGCTTTGCATAATGCTTTTGCAGGTACCATCGGCTTTTTGATCTTCCAAATGCCTTCTGTTGAGGGCGCAATGCCCGAGTTCATGAAAAACGACGTATTCCTTTTCCCAGGTCCCCGCACTATTCCAGAAAGCAGCGTCAACGGTCAGGGTACTACCGGAAATCGCACCCTGGGCACAGCGGCCTAGTACTTTGGTTTCCGGTATATCGGCCACAACCCCGCTGATACGGCTCATGTCCACCGTTCTTCCCCTTTGCTGGCCTTCCGCGACAAAGCGGTCAAAGAGCGGTTGGAGGGATGGATCTACGACTGCCCCAGCAAATTCTTCTTCCCGGGCACATGCTGACAGGACGAAGAGAAAGAGTGTAAAGATATAAGGCCACTTTATCATATCTTTGGAAAACATACGCGTTTTATTTTGGGCAACTCCTTTCATTAGACGAGGCAGATATTTTTTTGGCAATCCTGCCGAGGGTGTCCGGCACACCTTATTAACTATTACTTTTTAATAAGGCGGCTCAGATGGGTTTTGTACTCACATTCCCCCAAAAATTTTTTGAAAGGCCGCTGCGGGCAAAATCCAGGCCAATACAAGCATGAGGTCGCGCATGGCTTCCAGTGCGCGATAGGCGAGGTTTCTGGCCGACTGGTAGTTCAGTTCCATGATTTCGCCAATCTGTGCGTAGTCCATGTCCATGAAATATTTCAGGTACAATACTTCCTGCTGGCGTTTGCTTAGGCTTTCGAGTGCTTTTTGCAGTTGTTTGCGCCGCTCATTGTCCCATTCTTCCAATTCCCACTGGCTTTCAATATCGAAAACAGCGGTGAAATGGTGTTCCTCTGGTTCCTGTCCGGTAATCTTTGAATTGCCGAGTGCACGGATGATTTTCCTCCTCAGGGCAACGAGGAGGTATTTTCGGATAGAATCTGTGTTTCCCAGGCCTTCCCGGTTTTTCCATAATTCAATGAATAAATCCTGAAGACAGTCTTCGACCATCTGGCCATCGGCGCTGAATTTTCTGCCATATTTAATCAATGCGGCAGCATGGTCGCGGTAAATCCGTTCCAATGCGGTTTTATCCCCCGTCTTGAGTTGGCCCCAAATCGTGCTGTCCATCATTTCCCAGTTAATGGCCTGGTAAAAAATATTTTTTCAAAAAAATTGAGTACAAAATACAAAATCGTGGCTTTACTCAATAAAGAACAACATTATCCACCAAAAAAAGAGAGATTATGTTCAAAAGCATGTTAAAATTCGGAACCCTGCTCCTGCTCGTATTCGGTACCATGCAGGTATTTACATCCTGTGAACAAGGAGAAGCGCTCCTGGTCGAAGATTTTGGCCCTACCGGCGATACGATTCTGTTCAATGGCCGGGGACCGCACTCGCCCGGGATGCACCGTCCCGGAGATCGGTGTTTTGAGCTGGTTTTCCCAGTGACCGTCCAGTTTCCCGACGGGACGAAAAAAGAAGTAGCCAACAAGGACGAATATCTGAAAGTAATCAGTACCTGGCGTAAGAACAATCCCCGCGAAAAAGGAGCGCCGAAAATTGCTTTTCCTTATGAGATCATGCTCAAAGACGGGACTGTAACGACGATTGAAAACATGGACGACTTAAAGGACGTTCTCGACAACTGCCGTCCGGTACGCGGGCCACATACCGCTCCCTGCTACCAGGTCGTCTTTCCAGTAACGCTGAAGTTCCCGGACAGTACCAGCAAGGTTGTTAACAGTGCCGAAGAGTTTAAGGCCGTTCTGGAAGCCTGGAGGGCAGCCAATGCCAATACCAACGGCCACCCGACTATTGCCTTCCCTTATTCGATTAAACTGAACAACGGCACGGTTGTAACGCTCAATAGCATCCAGGACCTCCGCGAAGCAATCCACGCATGCCGGGAAAACCGCCCGCACCGTCCTTCCTGCTTCAAGGTCGTTTATCCGGTTACGGTGGTGTTCCCCGGAGGCTCAACGGCTTCAGCGGCAAGCCGGGATGCCTTTATGCAACTGGTGCGCGACTGGCGCTCGAAGAACCCCAACGTGGAGGGCCGTCCGACAATGAAGTTCCCAATTAAGGTAGAACTCAAGGACGGTACGACGGTTACGGTTGCGAGTAAGGAGGAGCTTGATGCTTTGGCGAAGAATTGCAAAGGATAAAAAATGAAAAAGGTTAGAGGCAGGCTCACAAGAGGCTGCCTCTAAGTCTTTTGCCGCCTTCGGCGGCAGAATATTCTTCTGAGCGGCACGTCATTTTTACGGTTTCGCAAAGCGAAACCGTAAAAATGACGTGCCGCTCAAAACATAATTCGGCGCGAAGCGCCATGAAAAGACTTTTCACACAACCCTCATTTGGTGCGAAGCGCTAAGTGAAGCCTCGCCTGAAAAACCTAAGTTTTTTAGGCGACGCTTTATTGCATGCGGCGCACCCATATTTCGTGCATGGGTTCACCGGCAGAGCTTTTGCCGGTATGGTGCCATTCCCCGCTGCTGGCATCGAAGGAAAAGTCCAGTTGCATGCCCACGCGTTTGTTGTCGCGGGAGAAAAACTCTAATTTTTCGGAATATTTCCCGTCTGCTGCCGAGTAGGACCCACCACCGGTGCCCAGAAACTGTCGGGTTTCCGTATTGTAGGCGATCCATTGAAAGCGGGTGCCGGTGAGGATTTTCATCGTTTTTCTCGGTACATTCACTTCTCTTCGGGTTGTTTCGCCATCGCGTACGCGGCCCCCCATGAGCCAGACCCCTGAGAGGTCTGTTTGTCGGGCATCTTCCAGGGATTTCCAGGCTTCTTTTTTGGTGCCTTCCCGCGACAAGGTGAGGCCAGTTGGTTCGGAAGACCATTGCCAAGCTTCGGAGCGCCCAACTTTCAAAGAGTCTGAAGAGCAAAATTCGTAGGTGAAGACCAACTGATCATTTTCCATGGAGAAAATGCCACCGCGTGTTTCGATAAATGCACCGGTTTTTTCTGAAAAAGCAGTCCAGGAGAAAAAATCCCCGCTAAAGAGCAGTACTTCTTTGACAGGGTTGCCATCCGGGCCTGAAAATGTCCGGGCCCATGCGCCCTGCAGATTGCCCTTGGCGAGGGCGTTTGTGCCCAGCGCGACAAGTAGGCCAAGCACGAGGAGGGAGGTTTTGAAATGCATAAGCGTGTATTTTTTGTAAAGAAACAAGCTTTTTCAGGTTTTTGATTAAACTTGTTACCGCATCAATGACGATCTGATTGAAAAAGATGGATCAAAGGTTGAGCCAATAGGTGACCTTAAATACCAGCGCCCGGTTTTTGACCATAGGGGAGGAGAAGAACTGGTCGCTGAAATAATTATCCGTATAAACCAGGAACAGGTCAGAAACAGGTCGGAAGCGCCATTGAATCCGGGTATTGATATTGACATTGTTGGCCTGGGTATTGTACTGGAGAAAGGTACTGAAAAAGAGGGCCCTGGATAGGGAAAGTTCGGCGCGGGGACCGATAAGCCAAAAATCGCTGCTAATATAAGGAGACGGAAGCCGTATATCATTATAATTGGCGTTCAGGGCAATCAATCCATAAGGCTGCCAGCGAAAATTCAGGCCGAAACTGGCCTGCAGAATGTTCCCATTGAAATATTCCCCTGCCGAAACGCGCAAATCGTAAAACAGCGATTTCCGAAAATCGGACTGATAGGTGATCCCAGCGGAGGTAAACCCGTAGCGGGAGCCCTGGGGCAGGGCCCTTCCCCCGGAATTGGTGGGGTCGAAGGGAAAGAAGAGATAGATGGATTCGTGTTGAAGGTTGAGCCGAAATTCGCGTTGTCCGGCGAGTTGTACGAACAGGAAGGGCTGGTGATTGCGGTCAGCAAGTTGAAAAGTAGGTTGAGTATTGTACACAATGCCGTTTTCAAGGCCTATCCCCCAGGATTGAAGCTGCCCTCCGAAAGTGGGTTTTTTAGGAAAAATGGAATGCCGGATATTGCTATAGAGGGAATAAAAGCCCCGTCGTGGCACAAATCCAACATCTGCGCGGTAATTATCGCCGACATATTGTTGCGCGAACATGGCGAACCAACGCAGGGTGTTATAGCCGACATACAGTGCGGCAGAGTTGGCGCCGCGGTTATCGCCAGGAGAAAAAGAACGATGGTAGTATGCCTCGGATTCCCATTTGTTATCTTTGGAATTGTAGTTGAATTCCAGTCCCGCTGCGCGGTTGAAATTGGACTTGTCGTGGGAAAAGCCACCACTTACATTTGGGAGGTAATTCTCTTTATTGACGAAGACAGCTCCCAAAACAGAGCGGTCAAAGACTTTGCGCTGGAGTACGCCAACGGTATAATTTGCAGGGTTGAGGCCAATGTCGCGCTGCTGGCCGGTATGCATATTGAGCAGGCCCAGGCGCCAGTTCTTGTCGAGTTTTCCACTCAGGCGCATACCTGCAACAATAGGCACATTGAGATTTCTGCGCACTTCTACCTGCTGGCCGTCGGTCGTGGTTTTTCGGACGAGTCCGTTGGCAATCCCGATGCGGCGGCTAAAAAACGGGCGGGTGTCAGGAAATCCAAAGCGGCTGAAGAGGTCTTCATTTTCAAGAAAAAACTGCCTTCTTTCGGGGAAAAACAGTTCAAACCGACTGAGGTTGGTTATTTGTCGGTCCACCTCGACTTGTGAAAAATCGGGGTTGAAGGTAAGGTCGAGATTGAGAGAGGGCGTGACGGCAATTTTGGCATCACCACCCAGTTGATATGCTGATTCGCCGGGCAATCGGAGCTCGTAGTCCCGCTCAGTGCGGGCAGTCAGATAAGGGATAAGGGATAAGTTGAGGCCGGGCTGGGGCGGCTGGTCGTCCCAAATCAGCAATCCGGTGTAGGCCAGGTTAGAGGGGTCGAATTGGCGTGGTACCCTGGACCAGGCAGAAATTTCGTTGGCTTTAAGGGCATGACGCAGGAAATTGATGCGCCAGACGTTTTGGCCTTCCTGGAGTTTGTATCGGAGGGTTTTGAAGGGAATAGCCATTTCCACTTCCCAGTATTCGTCGTGGTTGCTGACGTGGGAATACCACTTGTTGTCCCAGTCGGTAGAAATATTGCTTCCGTTATCAATTAGTCCTTCACCCTGAACGTTGAAAGGGGAGATTTCGAAGAAAAAGCCATTGATTTTATCCTGGAAGGGGTCGAGGATTACGAAAAAGCCGTCGCTTTCTTCCCCGTCAAAATCTCTTTTCAAGGAAGAAATCAGGTAATCCTCCCGCTTTTCGTACACCCTAGCTCCGATATAGAGGAAGGCATGGTCGAAAGTCATGCGTACTTCGGTCTTGGCAAGTGCCAGCGAAGTATCAAAGGGAAAGATTTGGGCAAAATTTTCGGCCACTTGGGCTTGCTGCCAGCCTGGTTCATCGAGGTGGCCATCCAGGCGGACAGGATCGGTTGTTTTACGAATGCGGAGGGATAGTGGTGTTTCCTGAGCGGGCAAACCAAAGGAAACGGCTACGGCAAATAAGGTACCTGCCAGGATTTTTTTGAACATATTTTTTTGTACAGCTTAGAGATAATCAGATGACTTTTTCAGCTTCACAGCCCAAATGATATTTCGAGATATGCTGTTTCATCAGCAAGTCACCGCCTTCGGCGGCGAAATATGATTTTGTGTGAGATATAATTTGGCAAAGCGTCGAATAAATACCTATGTGACAGCCGCAAATAACAATTTGGGGTTGTATAAAAAGTCGTTTCATGGCGCTTTGCGCCAAATAATATTTGGATGGAGACTTGTTTTTAATGATTTCGCGAAGCGAAATCATTAAAAACAAGTCTCCATCCAAAGAAAATTTTGCCGCCGCAGGCGGCAAAATACTTTTTACACAACCTCAATATTATATTCTGTCGCCGAAGGCGGCAGAAGGCTAATCAAGCGCCCGGCAAAGGTAGGGATTTATTGCCGGGAAAAAGGGATGCTTCCTTTCGGATTTTCGGGCGTATATGGCGGAAAATTTTTATTTTTAACCTAAGTTACGGGCAAATTCTTTACCTATGGCGCGGAAAAAGACCTGGCAGGAGAAGCTGCACAACTCTAAACCGTCACAGACGAAGCGGACAGATTTTGCATTTGCCGATATCCCGGCCGGTGGGTTGATGTTTATTGCTACTCCTGAAATTATTGATGCTTATATTCGGGAGATACCCAAGGGGAAATCCATTTCGGTGCTGACGATGCGCAATGATCTCGCACTTGAACACGGAGCAGAATATACTTGCCCCCTGACGACGGGCATTTTCCTTAGGATTGTCGCCGAAGCTGCGTATGAAAAATACGTGGAGTCCGGGACACTAGAGGGGATAACGCCATTTTGGAGGGTAATTGAACCGAACGCCCCCCTTGCCAAAAAATTGACCTTTGGGCGGGAATTTGTCGTGGAACAGCGCGAAAAAGAGGAAATTAAATAAGCAATGGACACTTTACAGGGCTATATCGAAAAAAATCGGCTTTCCTGGAATAACCGGGTGGAAGCCCACCTGAAATCAGATTTTTACGATTTGAACGGATTTCTGAATGGCAAAACTTCTCTGAAATCCATAGAACTCGATCTTTTAGGGGACATTTCCGGGAAGAAAATCCTGCATCTACAGTGTCATTTTGGTCAGGACAGCATATCCCTTGCCCGGATGGGCGCACAAGTGACCGGTGTGGACCTTTCCGATGCATCTATCGCTGCGGCAAGGCAATTGGCTGTTTCGGCAGGGGAGGAGGTTCGGTTCATCTGTTCGGATATTTATGCGCTGCCAGCAACCCTGGAAGAGGATTTTGATATCGTATTCACCAGTTATGGGGTTATTGGCTGGTTGCCGGATCTGGGACGCTGGGCAGAAGTGATTGCACACTTTCTCAAACCTGGCGGGAAGTTTGTTTTTGTCGAATTTCATCCTGTCGTGTGGATGTTTGACGACGATTTCCAGGAAGTCGGATATAACTATTTCAATTCAGGCCCGCTGATCGAATCGGAAAATGGAACCTATGCCGACCGAAATGCGCCGATTGCCCAGGAATATGTGTGCTGGAACCACGGAATGGGGGAAATCGTGAATTGTTTGCTTCAGCATGGGCTGACGATAAAAAAAATGGAAGAATTTGACTACGCTCCTTACAACTGTTTCCGGCATACCATTGAAGTTGAACCAGGTAAATTTCAGATTAGCCATCTCGGCGACAGGATTCCGATGGTTTTTTCCCTGTTAGCGCAGAAGGGGTGATACAGATCATCCTGGCAGGATGACAAATGGCATATACACGGCTATTTTGCCGCTGTACCTTGTGTTAAAATTCGATGCGTTATGTCAGTACCCACACCCACTACCAAATTTGTATATTCCTTCGGCGGAGGAAAAGCCGATGGCAATGAATCCATGAAAAACCTTCTGGGCGGCAAAGGCGCCAACCTTGCGGAAATGGCAGGTCACCCTGATTTGCAATTGCCGGTACCTCCGGGTTTTACGATTTCTACCGGAGTCTGCACATATTTTTATGATCATGACAGGCAATATCCCACCGCCCTCAAGCAGCAGGTCGCCGATGCTTTAATGCGGGTTCAGCAGCTCGCCGGAAAAGTCTTTGGCGATGTTGCAGATCCACTGCTGCTGTCCGTTCGTTCCGGCGCCCGGCGTTCCATGCCTGGCATGATGGAAACGGTATTAAATATCGGACTGACCGAAAAGACACTTCCCGGCCTGATCGCGCAGACACAAAACGAACGTTTTGCGTATGATGCGTACCGACGTCTGATCATGATGTATGCCGATGTAGTGATGGAAAAGGCCAATGGCATTGAGCCTCAAAACGGAAAGGGTATCCGGAAAGTGCTGGATGAAATTCTGGAAAAGGTAAAGCATGAAAAAGGCTACCAGAGCGATACGGATCTGACTGCGGAAGATTTAAAAGCATTGGTTGCTAGTTTCAAAAAGAAAGTGTCGGAAAGGCTTGGGGCTGCATTTCCGGAAGACCCCATGGAGCAACTCTGGGGGAGCGTCGGAGCTGTTTTTGCTTCCTGGAACGGAAAACGTGCGGTAGAGTACCGCCGGATCGAAAAAATTCCACACGAATGGGGTACGGCCGTCAATGTGCAGGCGATGGTTTTTGGCAACATGGGCGACGATTCTGCAACCGGGGTAGCCTTTACTCGAAATCCCGGCACCGGCGAAAACCAATTCTATGGGGAATTTCTGGTGAATGCCCAAGGAGAAGACGTTGTAGCAGGTATCCGGACTCCTGCACCCGTCAACGAATATTCCAAAAATGATCAGAGCCGTCACCTGCCTTCTCTGGAGCACCTGATGCCAGATTTATACAAGGAACTGTATGGGTATCAGAAACGCCTGGAAGCGCATTATAAAGATATGCAGGATATCGAGTTTACGATTGAAAGAGGGAAACTTTATATGCTGCAATGCCGGGTAGGTAAACGCAATGGGGTAGCTGCTGTGCGAATGGCAACAGAAATGTTCCAGGAAGGGCTGATTGATGCCGATACGGCTATCCAGCGGGTGGCACCCACCCAGTTGGTAGAATTGCTGCTGCCCATGGTGGATCCCCGGGAAGAACAATTGCATCCTGCAATTGCCAAAGGGCTTCCGGCAGGTCCTGGCGGGGCAAAAGGCCGGGTAGTGTTTTCCTCCGCAGATGCTGTAGCATGGGCAGCCCGGGGTGAAAAAGTTATCCTGGTTCGGGAAGAGACTTCGCCAGAAGATGTTGATGGGATGCACAAATCTCAGGCAATCCTTACGACTAAAGGGGGCATGACTTCGCACGCCGCGCTCGTTGCCCGCGGTTGGGGGAAATGCTGTATCGTCGGGTGTAATGAGATTCAAATCGCGGAGGACCACCAATCCTTCCGTGCCAAAGATGGTACGCTCATTCATGAAGGGGACTGGATTACGCTGAACGGCACCAAGGGGCTTGTTTATGGCGGGCCTTTGAATCTGAGCAGCGTCAACCTCAATGAAAACCAGGCCTATGGCAATCTGATGAAGCTGGTGGATAAGACAAAAACGCTTCACGTCAGGGCAAATGCAGATACACCAAAGGATGCGCTTCAGGCGCTGGAGTTTGGTGCTGAGGGGATAGGCTTATTCCGCACAGAACACATGTTTTATGGAGAGGGGAGTGACGATCCGCTCTTCCGCCTCCGGAAAATGATCGTCAGTAAAACCCCTGAGGAACGGCGTGAGGCGCTGGATGAACTCTATTCATTCATGAAAAAGGATATCAAGGCTACCCTCGAGGTTATGAATGGATATCCCGTGACCATCCGCCTGCTCGACCCGCCTTTGCACGAGTTTGTGCCGCACGATAAGGAAAAACTCCAGCAGCTGGCCAAAGAACTGGATATCCGCATGAGTGTGCTGAAACGGAGGGTGCTGGAACTTCATGAAAATAACCCTATGCTTGGCCACCGCGGCGTGCGTCTGGGCATCAGCTATCCTGAAATTACAGAAACGCAGGTACGGGCAATCCTGAGCGCAGCTGCAGAACTGATTAAAGCAGGTAAAGAACCGTTCCCGGAGATTATGATTCCCGTGACGTGTACGGTAAACGAGTTACAGCACCAAAAAGCATTAGTCGAAAAGGTCTATGCCGCAGTTAAAGCACATTTTGAGGTCGAAAGCATCCCCTTCCTTTTTGGCACGATGATCGAAATCCCAAGGGCTGCCCTACAGGCCGGCAGAATGGCGGAAGAAGCTGAATTCTTCAGCTTCGGCACCAATGACCTTACGCAGATGAGTTTTGGCTTCAGCCGGGATGATATAGGAGGATTTTTGCCCAACTACCTCGACCAGAAAATCCTGCATGACGATCCCTTCCAGACGATTGACCAGGAAGGTGTGGGCGAACTGATTAGTTTTGGAATTGAACGGGGACGTAAAACCCGACCCGAGCTCGAAGTGGGTATCTGTGGCGAACATGGGGGCGATCCCGAGAGTGTCAAGTTCTGTCACCGAATCGGGATGAACTATGTAAGCTGCTCTCCATTTAGGGTCCCTATTGCAAGACTTGCTGCCGCTCAGGCTGCAATCGAGGCGAGGAAGGGTTAAAGATAGTTTGGCGCTTTGCGCCAAACTATCTTTAAAAGTGTGCTTTGCCGGGGTTTTGTAAAAAGTCTTTTACGGCGCTTCGCGCCAAATTATGTTTTGAAAGGGCTTGTGTGAAAAGATTTTTCTTGGCGCTTCGCGCCAAATTATATTTGGATGGAGATATCTTTTTCCTGATTTTGCTTCGCAAAATCAGGAAAAGATGCCTCCATCCAAAGA
>JBMOJO010000073.1:0-15391 GCA_049315745.1 Saprospiraceae bacterium
ACCTGCTTTTATCCTTCGATAACTTTGCTGGCGCCCATCAATATTTGCTCCAACAGCGGCGCTTTTCAAGTCCAGGTACAGGGGGTTGATCCCGCAACCAACCAGGTGCCTGCTGCCAATCGTTTTGATACCGACAGCGATCCATCCACGCCTGAAGGGGTGAGTTGGCTAAACGGCAGTACGGGACAGGTAAATCCGCTTGCGGCTGATTTTCCCGGTCCGGGAAATATCACGGTCTATTACCATTACGAGGCACCTGCCGCCCAGGGTACCGGCAGCCCCGGTTGTTTGAAAACGGTTTCCGTAACGATTCAGGTAGCCGGCGCTACCGGCCTGAGTGCCGCCTTCTCCACAACCCCTGACCCGGCAGTGATTTGCAGGGATTCAACGGTTGTCCTGACTCCGGTCAATAGCGGCGGGGTTTTTTCCGGTCTTTTCGTAAGCGATAACGGCCTCGGGACAGGGGGCACTTTTCGAGCGGATACCGTGGGTGTTTTTGCCGTCACTTATACGCTGATCGCAAATACGGGATGCACCAATGTCTTCAGCTCAATGGTACAGGTCGTTGATCCGCCGGCACGGGTATCCGGCCCCCAAATGTTTATGCTGGAATGCGGGGCAGTACCTGTTACAGCAGCTACCAGTGTGGCGGGGCTCAATGCCCAGGGGATTTCGGTAACAGACACTTGCATGACAGCCGGCGTAATTGCACTTTATGCCGTGACCTCGTCGGATGCGGATAATGGTTTCTCCGTCTGTCCCGATGACGGCATACGTACGGTAACCCGCACCTATGTGGTAGAAGATTACTGGGGAAACCAGACCACCTTTATCCAAACCTTCGTCTGGAAAGAAGATACGACAAAACCTGTTTTTACGACCCGGCCGGCCACGCTTACAGTCGAGTGCGACGGTGGTGGCAATACGACTGACCTTGCCAACTGGCTTGCCGACCGGGGCGGTGCCCGCGCGCGCGATGTGAATGGTTGTACGGGGGATAGTACCCTGCTCGAATGGAGCCACAACCTGGAGTGGATAGACAACCGATGCGGAAGTACCGCGCGGTATCTTTATTCCTTTACCGTTCGCGATACTTGCGGAAATATTGCCACCGACACCGCCAGCTTCATTATCCGGGATACCCAGCCGCCCGTCATTGCCCAGTTGGCACAGGATACCATGGTGGTTTGTACCAATGGCTCCATATACTCCAATCAGTTTATGGACTGGCTGACCAATAACGGCCGGGCAAGCGCCGGCGATATCTGCGGGGCATTTACCTGGACCAACGACTTTAATTTCGATATGGCCAACGGCCGGTGCCTGGGCGGTTTCGTACAGGTTGTCTTCACCGCGACCGACGTTTGCGGGAACCTGGTCCGGGACACGGCTATCGTGACAGTGAAAGGCCTGGATTATGGGGATTTGCCGGATAGCGCCGACAATGGGAGGTATCCGACTACTTTCAAGCACAACGGTGCGCGCCATGCGGTGATGCCCTTAGGCCCCAACGTTTATTTTTTGGGGAATACGCCTTCCGATACTGTTGATACAGAACCTGATGCAATCCCCGGGGTACTGGCCAACGGGGATGGAAGCGATGAAGGCGGCGTCCAGTTTCTCACGCCCCTGATCCCCGGAGCACCTGCAACGGTTCGATTCCGTGCCGTAAATAACCTTGGGGCCAACGCTACAATATATGGGTTTGCCGATTTCGACGGCAATGGGGTACTGGACCCCATAGTGTTCGGGACAGTCCCCCAGGTGGCTGCGATGGGCAATATTTTCCAAAATTATACCTTCACGGTGCCTGCTACCGGTATCGGGAATAAAGGGATGGTATATTTCCGTTTCCGCATCAGTACGGACAATGCCGCACAAAACGCAACAGGTTTTGCTGCAGATGGGGAGGTAGAGGATTATATGGTCAACCTCTTCAGCGCCGGCAACCTGGTCTGGGAAGACCGCAACCACAATGGCTTGCAGGACGCATCGGAGATTAACCTCGGGATTGCAGGCGCGACAGTCGTTATGCGTTTCGGGGGTATCCGGGCGGATGGTTCTTTCGACGAAATAGATACGACAATCGTCCCGGACCCCGCGGTCATGCCAAGCGCTGCATCGGGCGCAGCAGGAGATCTGGTGAAAGATACCCTTTTCGTCACTACCACGGATGCGCAAGGCAGGTATCTGTTTACCGGGCTTATCGAAGGGCGGTACCGGTTTTATGCCCTCGACCCCGCCGGCCTTACCCCGACGCGGGCCAACTATATCAAAAATGTTTCAGAAGAGGACATGGACAGCGATGGGGCCATGGCATATTTGCCCTGGTCGGCAGCCTATGACAACCCCGCGCAAATCAGACATACCCGGAGCCAGGTGGTCACATTTCTTGCCGGGCAAATCGGAACAGATGAGGAAGGTATCCTCGACCAGGGCAATCCGCTGTTGCCCGATCCGAACGAAGTGGGGCTTTATCCCGATGCCCGCGTCGAGCAGCGGTTAGATTTCGGTTATGTCGCTTTCGATTTTGGCGATCTGGACACTTCGTACACTACCCTCGAAGACAGCATCGGTATCGGCGTAAACCTCGGTGGCCTTTTCCCGACTGCCACCCGGCAGGTGGGTAATCCGGCAGAAGGGCCTAAACACATCGTGACGCCGGACCTCTATCTGGGTACTTGCTCAGATGCAGAACCCGAAGGACAGCCGGACAATGATGCCGGCCAGGACTTTGCTTCCGCAGATGGCCGGGGCGATGACCCCAATAATAGTGCCTGGGATAGCGACGAACCCGCGCATACCTGTACCGACGACGACAATGGGGTGCTTTTCGTCACGCCGCTCGTTCCCGGTCACGAGGCAATCATTACCCTGGATTTTTGGGCAAAAGTCAACAACAACGGCCCCGATGCCTATCTGCAGGCCTTTTTCGATTGGAACGGCGACGGTGACTTCTACGTCAACGGCAACCCGGCGCTGGGCTTCGATGCCAATGAACATATTGTCTTTACCAAATTGAACGGTGCGGCTGCACCGCTCGAGCCCAACACGCACGCCCTACAACTGGAGATGAGCCAGAAACTGGTGCAAAGCCCCCTTCGCCTGGCGTTTAACGTGCCCGCAAATGCCCAGTACTTCGACGGTAGCCTGCTCACCCGTTTCCGGATTGGCCTGGAGCCGAATATGGGCCCTACCGGTATCCTTCCCGGTAACGTGAATTTTCCCGACGGGATCGTACCTTATGGAGAAGTAGAGGACTACTTCATGAAGTTGGTCCAGATCGGAAATCTCGTTTGGGAAGACCGCAATTATAACGGCAAGCAAGATCTCAACGAACCGATAATTGCCGGTGTGCCGGTGCGCCTGGATTTTCACGGTGCGACAACGGCGCTGGACGGTGACGAATTTCAGCGCTTTTACCTGGACACAACGGACGCTAACGGCACCTATTACTTCTATGGGCTTTTAGGGGCCGGCGATCCCTCAGGCAACGCCACGCCAACCTACACGCTCACTGTTTCCGATCCTGCCGGCATGACACCGGTGATTGATTCCGTTGCCATCGCCTCCGGGGCAGTATCCAATTGCATCCGGGACAACAGCGACGGCAACGATGATAATATTGACGACCGGATTACTGCGGTGACCTTCAGCATCGGCAGCCCGATGGCGCAATGTACAGGCGAGGCGCACCCGGCAGGACGGGCCGACTCGACCACCCTGCGCTTTGTGGCCGGGGCACCCAATAATCCGGACAATACCTGGCCGGACAACCAATTGGACGAGACTTTCGATTTTGGGTATGTCGCCTTTGATTACGGCGATCTGCCGGACGCGGTCGTCGGGGCCGGGTATAATTATCCGGTAAGAAGAGACTGGCTGCCGACGCTGCCCGTCGAATTCGGCCCGAGGCACGCGATCCAGCCAAGGCTGTACCTGGGTGCAGGAGTGGATGGTGAGCTTGACGGCAAACCGGACGCCGATGCAGGGAGTACCGCCGGCGGCGATGACGACGACCCAGGAGCTTTTGTGAAGGGCTCGGCAACCGATGATGAAACGGGGGTCCGGCTTTTAACCCCGCTGATCCCGAACGAAATTGCATACATCCAGGTCGCTTATACCTCCCAGGATACCTTGCTGGCCGGCGGCTATACCGATGTTCCGGCTTATCTCAATGCATTTATTGATTTCAACGGGGATGGTGACCTTTATGACGCAGGAGAAAAAATCACGTTCACGCATCTGGGTACAGGGCTCGGTGCAATGACAGATATTGCCGATACGGATAACCCATCGCTTCCGGGCGGTTTGAGCCAGACGCAGGTCCTGGCGTTTCAGGTGCCCGGTACGACCGCCTATCTGAACGGTGTCGCGTTCATGCGCTTCCGGCTGAGCTGGGAGGGCAATCTCGCTCCGGATAACAACGCCTTTCACCAGACTGCGGCCCCACACGTCGTCGCAGGAGTGGTGACAGGTACGGCGCCCTATCCGCGAGGGGAGGTGGAGGATTATGCCTTTCCCCTGGCCAAAGCCGGCAACCTGGCCTGGTACGATCACAACGTCAACGGCCATCAGGACGATCCATTGACAGCGCTCTACAATACTTACCGCGACGAGTATGGTGTGGATACCCTCCACCTGGTCCTGATCTGGGGTGGTATAGACCCCTCTACGGGCAGCTTTGATGCAGTGGGGTACCAGGATGCTGCCATGGCAAGTGCCGGCGCGGTGACGGACCTCCAGTACAATCTCACCCTTGCCCCGCCAACCGGGAATTATGCCCCGGCAACAACTGTACTTACCAATAGCCAGGGACGGTATAGCTTTAGCGGCCTGATCCCCGGCAATTATCACCTGATCCCGCGCAAGTACCTTCAGGCGGACAGCGCCGCGTTCGTAAACTTCTGGCCTAAGCACAGGGTATTGACGCTGAAGAACAATCCTGTAACAACGGATTCTACTGATAACGATGCCGGGCCGGGAGCGGTGTTCACCATCGCCGACAGAAATTCCCGCAACCCGGAGGTCAGCGCAGGAGGTCAGCCACTGGGCGAGAACGGCCAGTTGGATGCCACCGATACCGCAGCTCCGCTTTTTGCCGACAGCCTTTGGAACAAAACTATTGATTTTGGATGGGTGGACGAACCCAATGTCGAGGCTAACCTCGATATCGTGGGCGTGTATTTCCCCAGCAGCAATATCTGCGGGAATTTCAACGTCATCCTGCACCTCGGCATCAAAAACCCGACAGAGGTGCCGCTGGATAGCCTGCAAGGGCTGCTCAACCTGAGGACAGCCTATGGCAATGCCTTTTACGCAGCCTCCAGGCCGAGGGTAAGTATCGCCGATAGCGCGTATATCAAAGGGCCTGCCTTCGGAAAGTTCAAAAAATCCATGGCCGGGGCAAAAGCTGCACTGGTGCCCAATCCGAATTATAATGGGGAGACGGACCTGCGCTTGCTCTTGCCTACCAGCGAGTCTGCAGCATTTTACCTGCCGGGGGATTCGGTAGTCTATATCCGCATAGAATTTGAAATAAACCCCACCGGCACCGGCGCCTATCCCTGGATGTCGCAAGCGGTCGCGACAGCCCGGGCCGTTGGGTTCCGCTATGAAAATGGGGGGGCCGGGCGTACGAAAACGCCCCTGATTGACCAGTTTCCCAAGAGCCCGAATTTTGGGGCACCTATCGTGGTCCGGGATTCGAGCGACGAAATTGACGACCCGATGGCCGGCAGCGATATGATTGCCTTTGAAGGGGCGGTTGCCGACCGGAATTACAGCAGTAGCGCTGTGGATAAGTACGTGGACGAAAACGATAAAACCGTTCAGAATGACGATTGCTGGAACCTGACCAAGTGGAACGGCGGCGTGCGCAACGTCAACATCACCCTGGACGCCAACTGTCAGGCCATCGTCAATGCCGATATTTTGTTGCCGAATTTCATTCCGGCCTGCGGGTTCGACAAATATCCGGAAGGCAGCTACTATGCGGTGATCATCACAGATAAGCACACCCAGCGGACGGTGTGGACCTCCGACGATGCCGGTCCCTTCGACGTCCGTGCTTATCTCGGCCGCCATCTGACCTACGAAGTCCTGAGCGTCGCCAACAATTGCCGCCCGATCTGGGGCGACTTGACCTTCGAAGACAAGACGCCCCCGGTGGTGACTTGCCCCGCAAACACGGATAAAAAGGTGGGGGGCACATTTACCTTTATTTGTACGGATGTGGACAGCGTTTTCAACGTTGCCCGCTCTTGGAACGATACCTCCTATGCCTATTTCACCGGCCTGGCCTTCGCGCTCGATAACTGTTCGGAAGTCTTCCTGGACAGGGTCAGCGACTTTTTGATCCCTTCGACCGCCTGCGCCGGGCAAACGATTGCTACTGCCGTAATCGAGCGTACTTTCCACTTCAGGGACCGTGCCGGGAATACCAATAGCTGCAAGCAGTTGATCTATTTCCGCAGGCCGTCAATTGTCCTGCCGGATTGCAAAATCGAAGTGCCTTCCCACCTGGCCCGAACCGATACCCTCCTGTCCCTGACCAACATGGTGGGCAGATATGGCCTTGCAGAATCGGTACCGTATTTTCTCAACGGCGCCGGCCGGCGGGTCTATCTTTTTGATAAGGACATTTGCGGGTTCTCGGTCAGATATACAGATAGGCATGATTATCAGTCGGGGCAGTGCGGACGGAAAATCATCCGCAGTTGGTCAATTATGGACTGGTGTTATGGCGCCGTAAATCCATATCCCGATTATCTGCGGGTAACCCATCCGGATAGTTCCTGTTATACCTTTCCCCGCACCTGGCCGAACCGCGAATTTACCTGGGAGCAGTTTATCGTCGTCGGCGATGAGACGGCACCGATCGTCCGAACCCTCGATTCAGATAAAGACGGTTTCCAGGGTACAGGTTATCCGGACAGCGTCTCGATCAATCCATTGTTGGATAATATCGTGCTCAATTACGATGCGGGGGATTTCCTGGAATTTTCGACAGGGCCAATAGATTGTACCGGATCCTTTCAGTTCGATCGCAGGCATTTTGCCGTAGAAGAAGAAAACGACTGGTGTTATAATATCCAGGTACTCCGGCGGTCGGCCGTCCTGGATCAGTTCAAACGTCCGACGGGGCAGTTCATCTGGGAGCTGGATGGTAGTGTAAGGGTAAGCGGAAATTGTCAAAGTGGCTATTTCATTGGCGGCATCCCCATGCCGGCGAACGATCTGTCTGCTTATTTTATACGCCTGACGGTCACGAATACCTGTGATGGGCGGACGACCATCCTGATCCCGGTTCGTGCGGTGGATAAAGTCGCACCGGTCATGAAATGCACAGATCGGCTCACGGTGTCCTTTGATAACCTCGGATTTGGGACGGTCACTGTGAAAAGTGTGGATGTGGGGAGCACAGATAACTGCAGTAAGCTGGCCTGGTCAAAAATCCGGCGCGCCATCCCCGCCGGGTCTTGCCGTTCAAATTGGGCAAATGCCAAGAATTATGTGGATGCCAACCGCAACGGTATTGTGGACGCAGGGGATTATATTGACGAGAACCGCAACCTGCGAAAGGACACGCTGGAAGTCTTTGAAACCGGCAGTTTAAACGGAGGCACCCTGATGTCCCCGCTGTTGGATACCTTGCCGATGTATTGTTGCGACGGGGACTCGGTGATGGTCGAGCTATGGGGGGAAGATAAAGCCGGCAACCGCAATTTCTGCTGGAATTGGGTACGGCTGGAGGATAAAACGGTAGTGGATTTTCTGTTGCCATTTAATCAGACGTACACCTGCAAAGATCAGCGGCCCCAGGTTGCCCTATTATCAAAAGCGGGAACGTATGCAGAGGGCAGTGCCGAATACGCGGCCTCTGTGGCCTTGTTCAAGGAAGACGTAACCCTGCTCCGCGGGCATCTTTGTTCGCCGGTACTTAAAGAGATCGTAGTCGTACCCGATATGCGCTGCGATGCGGGTACGATCAGTATCAGTTGGCGTCTTACCAAAGCTTCCTCTAAGGGGCCTGTATTGTACACTACCCCGACCAGGACGCTTACGATCCTGCCGGTCAACGAATACAATCTGATGTTTCCGGCAGATGTGACCGGGAATTGTGCCGATCTGAGGGACACGGCGAACGTCGTAGATGCCGGCGAACTCGGGTGTGATATACTGGCGGTATTGGTGCAGGACAACCGTTACAACGGGGCGACGCAAGACGGCCGCCCGCTGGCAGAGTGCTACAAGATCTTCCGGACGTTTACGGTCATCAACTGGTGCCAGTATTCCGAGAGCTGTCTGGAGCCGATGAAGTGGGCGGTAGTCGTGCCAAGGGACGTTTCCGGACAGCCAGGTGCGGGGGCATTCAATGGGGTAAACGTGTTGGTGCGGGACCCCGATGCGATGAACCCGGCGACAATGCCGAAGTATTATTTCGAAGATGCTGCCGGAACAGTGCCTTATCCGGGTGCGCGGGTGGAAGAAAAAGAGCGGGCAAATGCCGGGGACAAAGTAGCACAGGCCAGCGAAGAGGTGACCAGTTTCGTGTTCAACGGATCGGATCCCCGGGGGAACCCCGGCTGCCCTACGCCGAATGGGCTATTCGCATGGATGTTTACCCAGTATATTTTTATCAATGATGAGATTGCACCCGAAGTATTGAACGACCGCGGCAGCGGGGAAGGCTGGATTGGCTATCAAAATAAGGAGACCTGCGGTGGCGAAATCGTCATCCAATTTACTACCCGGGATCTTTGCGCAGGCACAGATATCCAGCAGGATTCCAGTGGCACCTCCCTGGACCGGGTATTCCTCAATCCGGGAAGGAACAAAGCGGCCCGGGTTTCCGTACCCGCTTCTTCCCTGAGCCTGGTGCCGACGATCTTTGCAGGCGATGAGAACGCTACGGCCCCCGTGCGGGTCTGGAGTTACGCCTCCGCTACCTTGTCCCCCGGGCTGCACAGCATCAGTATCATTGCCCGCGACGATTGCGGCAATCTATCCAGAGAGCTTGAAATTCCCTTCGAAATCAGGGATACCTTTGTCGCTGCCCCAATCTGCCTGAACGGGTTATCGGTGTCCCTGATGCCCAATCCCGGCAGCACCGGGGACGACAGGGGGATGGTCGTCGTTTGGGCAACGGATTATGTCGCAGGACCGGCTTATGATTGCAGCGGCCAGGGTGCGGGCATCCTGGAGACGGACAGCAAGGGCAGGAAGCTGATCAAAAATTATTATGTGGTAAAAGACAATGGCGATGGCATCTGGGACAGCAGGGACGGCCTCGATGCCAGGGGCTTGCCACTAAATAAACCCACCAGTGTAACCTTCAACTGCAGCGATGCCCGAAATGCCCATGTCCGGGTGCGGGTGTACAGCGAGGATGGCCGGGGCAATATGGCCTGGTGCGAATCCTTTACCACCGTATCCGATCCTTCGAGATTATGCTCCGGTGCAACGATGTCTTCGGCAATCAGCGGCACAATCACTACAGAGAACAAAATTGCGATCGAAGGGGTGGAAGTCAACTTATCGGGCAACCGCCGGATGACCTATATGACGACCGCCACCGGACAGTTCAGTTTCGGGGGAATGGAGCAGGGGTACGACTATACGGTGACCCCTTCCCTGGACCGGGATTTCCTGAATGGGGTTTCTACAATGGACATCGTGCTGATTACCAGGCACATACTTGGGATGAACCCTCTGATTAGCCCGTACAAGCTCATCGCTGCCGACATCAATAATTCCAAATCGGTAACGACGATGGACCTCGTACAGCTCCGAAAATTGATTCTTGGCCTGGATGCAAAGTTCCCCAGCAATACGAGCTGGCGCTTTGTGGATGCCGGCTATAAGTTCTCCAACCCGTCTAACCCCTGGCAGATTGCCTGGCCCGAGTTGCTCAGTATAAACGACTTGTCGGGAGATGTGGTCGCTAACTTCACCGCCATAAAGATTGGGGATGTGAACAATACTGCAGTAGCAACCACCACGCCCCGAACAGCCGGAACCTTCACCCTGCATACCAGCGAAATGAAACTGTCCCCAGGCCGGGAATATCGTGTTCCTATCCGGGCAGACCTGAAGGACATCGAAGGGTTTCAGTTTACGATGGGCTTTAACCGCAGTGTGGTAGAGTTGATGGATATTGAACATGGGATGATGCAATCCGAGCACTTTGGCGTCTTTCCAAAAGACGGGCTGATTACGACAAGTTATAATGTAGAAGGCCCGATCGCTAAAGCTTCAAAAGAAGCCACACTGTTTACCCTGGTACTGAAGGCCCGGGAAGGGGCGTCTGTGCTTTCCGAGGTATTGAATATCAACAGTAAGATTACCCCGATCGAAGCGTTCAATCACCTGGGCGAGTTCAGGAAGGTTGCGCTGGAGTTTACTACACCGCTTCCTGTTGCCTCCGCCAACACCTTGTTCCAGAATATCCCGAACCCCTTTGCAGGGGAAACCCTGATCGGATTTTATCTTGTAGAGGCAGGTGAAGCAGTGCTCACCGTGAGCGATATCCAGGGACGGGTGCTTCGGGTGATCAAAGGGGATTACGGCGCGGGCTATCAGCAGCTACACCTGCGGAGCGATGGTTTTCCCGCGGGGGTACTCCAGTACACCCTCACCAGCGGCGATTTTACTGCGACGCGCCGCATGGTGGTGGGTAAATGAGCAGATTTTTAGGGGTTGCATGGATATCTTTTGCCGCCTGCGGCGGCGGAATTTTATATTGAACCCACGCTTGATTCATTGATTTTGCGAAGCAAAATCAATGAATCAAGCGTGGGTTCAAATTATTATTTGGCGCGAAGCGCCGTAAAAAAACCTTTTTACACAATCGCGAAAACCTTTGCGGCGAAGCCGCAGATGTGCTTGGTAAGCAGATACATTTTTTGTATCATTGCAATATTCGGAGTATAAAATTACTCCCCTGCATGAAGCTCCTAAAACTTCTACAACTTCTACTTCTGCTAATACCCGCAATCTTTCTGCACGCCCAGAAAGATTGCCTGCCCAATCCATATCCTTTTTACAGTTTTGACCGCAATTCCGGGCTTATTTCCAACCGGGTCAACTGTATTGCCCAGGACTATGCCGGGTTCTGGTGGTTTGGCACAGAGAGTGGATTGCAGCAATTTGACGGGCATACTTTCCGCACCTACCCGGACCTGCCCGGAGATTCGGTTCAGTTAAGAACACCTATTCTTGCCCTATATCTGGACCGCAGCAAGCGTTTCTGGGTAGTAACCAATTACGGGATATTCCAAATGGCCCCTTCCACCGGTCGCTTTGTGCCCAGTGCTATTGAGGGGGTGAAATCCCCGGCATTTGGCTTCCCGTCCAGGATCATGGAGGATTCCAGAGGGGATTTGTGGTTGGCGGCATCTGTTACAGCCGGCCTTTTCCGTCTTCGGGCAGGCAGCACAACCTGGGAAGCAGTTCCACTTCCTAAAGGAGCCTCGATTCTGGGCAGAAATATCCAGGAAGACCCCCGTACAGGCCATATCTGGGTAATGTTTTTGGAACCCGGAAAGAAAACAGCTTTTGGATATATAGATTGGAAGACCGGAAAATTACATCCGGCTTCACCAGGCCTTCAAGACGAGGTGCGGGATGCCACGCACTTTGCGATAGACGGGGAAAATAATTTCTGGACTACAACGACTGCCAATAACTGGGATGCGCTCAAGGTCGTTTGTTATAAGGGCACTAGCGGAACTGCAAAGCGCTATGATATGAAAATTGGGCCTTTTAACCCTTTATTTACTGACCAGAAAGGGCGGTTCTGGTATTTTACAGATAAGCGGGCCCATTTCGGTTATTATGATCAAAAATCGGGAGCTTTCAGGCGTTTTTCCTGGCCGATAGCATATAATAACAATGCAAGTTTAAACGACGATACGCTGAACGATTTTTTTGAAGATAGGGAGGGCAATATCTGGATTGCCAGCAAAGAGGGGGTATTTGTTTTTAACCCGGATAAAGCGGTTATTTCCCCTGCTCATGCAATTAGAAAGGGGCAAGGGAACTCTAAAATAGCGCCTGCCTTGGGAATTATGCAAACTGCTGATGCTAAAATATGGGCCGGGACTTTTTTTAATGGCAGTTTTTTGATTGACAGAGATTTTCAGGAAATAAAAAGATACCTGCATCCGATACCAACTGGATATACTGCCCCGGATGCTGCAAAAGATCTTGGAAATTTCAATTCTATTTGGGCATTTCATGAGGACCGTAAAGGAAATATCTGGGCGGGGGGGCAAGCCGGTGTTGTAATTCAGTTTTCTCCTTTCGGCGAAGTGGTATGGAAAGGCCAGTTCTTAGATCGCACCATTCGGAGTATAATATCCGATGAAAAAGGAAATATTTGGCTCGGGACCCAAAGGGGCGTATTAGGCAAGATGGACCCTGAAACCAAGGTGTTCCAGATGGTATTAAATACGCCTCCAGCTGAAAATAAACCCATTCCCCGGTTACTCCAAATCGTACCGGACCGTGGGAACCTGCTTTGGCTGGTCTATAATGACCGAATCCTTTGCTTCGACACCAAAACCGGGAAGTCGCTTCCTTTGAACCATCGCCCTGAAAAGGGTAGAATCGGCCTTTTGCAGCCGAGTACCATTGCCCAGGCAATGCCCTGGAACGATTCCAGTTTTATGGTAGTCGGCAGCACCATCCATTGGTTTGATAAAAGCCGGCGGGTATTCAGGGCCGTACCAACAGCGAAGGATATTGCAGCATTGGGCATAAAATCTGCTGTGCGGGATGGAGAGGCGGTGTGGCTGATTTTTAGTTCAGGAATCGTCCGCTGGTCACCGAAGACCGGGAAGACCGTAAGGTATGAAATGCAGGATGGGGTACCCATCCAATTTCATGAAAACGAAAATGCCTCTATTCGGCTTGCTGACGGGCGCATTATAACCGCCTGGGGACCTGCAGGTTTAATGGTATTTCATCCGGACAGCCTCCGTTTATCAGACCCTCCACCTCCGCAGGTGCGCATTACGGGCCTGAGCGCGATGGGAAAACCGCTGGCGTTTAATCCATATTCTGAAACTTCGATTCCTTTTCGGTTTAAGCATTCCCAGAACTTTCTAACCGTCCGGTACGCTTGTTTATCGTGGCAGCAACGGCACCATCTTCGGTTCCGGTACCGGCTACTCGGGTATTCCAAACAATGGGTGGACAACGGCAGCCAGCGCTCGATTTCCCTGGCCGGTTTGTCCCCGGGAAGGTATGTCGTGGAAATAGAAGTTCGAAACCGGGAAGGGCAAATGGCAACGGCAAATACCCTTTTCCCCGTTCGTGTACTGCCCCCTTGGTACCTGAGCTGGCCTGCCCTGCTGGGGTATTTGTTGCTGATTGGGTTTTTAGGGTACCTTTTTTACCGCTTCCAGTTGAAACGTCGGATGGAAGCCTCCGAAGCCCGGAACCTTCGGGAGATGGATAAGTTTAAAACTAATTTTTACACCAATATCACCCACGAATTCCGCACGCCGCTGACGGTCATCCTCGGAATGGCCGACCAGGTGCAGGACAACCCCTCCAAATACTTCAACAAGGGCCTGGACATGATCCGGCAAAATGGGCTCCGCTTGTTGGAACTAGTCAATCAGGTGCTGGAATTGTCGAAACTGGAAAGCGGGAAACTGGAGACCCGGCTGCAGCGAGGCGATGGCATAATGTTTCTGCGCTACCTCACAGAAAGCTATGTCTCTTTCGCAGAATCCCGCGGGGTGGAGTTATCTTTTTCCAGTGAAATACACTCAATGGAAATGGATTTTGATCCTGAAAAAGTACAGCAAGTGTTGGTCAACCTGTTGTCCAATGCGATAAAGTTTACACTTCCCGGTGGGAAGGTCCAGTTATTGGTAGAAGAACACAGGTGGGATAGTGCGACTCTGCCAAGACTGCTGCGAAAGCCTGCCTACAGTGAAAGCCTGCTGGCTATCCGGGTTGCAGATAGCGGAATCGGTATTGCACCGGAAGACCTGAAGCATATCTACGACCGGTATTACCAGGTAAAAAATGCGTACAGCGATACCGGTAGCGGCATTGGACTTACCCTTTCCCTGGAACTTGCCCGTTGGATGGAGGGCGATATTCAGGTAGAGAGCGAGAAAGACAAGGGTACGACCTTTACCTTTTACCTGCCTGTCATCCAAAAGCCCGGAACGGAGGCTGCGGACGAATGGGCGTTTCCATCCTTTGGGAAAGCCCCTGTGTCCTTAGAGGAGGACTACCATGAAGAAGATTCTGCGGAGGAAGATAAGCCCAGGTTGCTTTTGGTAGAGGATAGTGCTGATGTCTTAGCGTATTTACAGGTGTGCCTTGGTCCATTCTATCAACTACAGACCGCAGCGAACGGGCGCATCGGATTGGAGCTAGCCCGGGAAGTCCTTCCCGATCTCATCATCAGCGACGTGATGATGCCCGAGCTGGACGGGATGGAATTTTGTAGGGAGCTGAAGCGGGATATCCGCACGAGCCATATCCCGGTCATCCTGCTTACGGCCCGGGCGGGTATTCCAGACAAAATTGAAGGTTTGGGAAAGGGCGCGGATGCCTACCTCATCAAGCCATTTGACCGGGGCGAGCTGCTGGCACAGGTACGGCAATTGCTGGACCAACGCAAGCGCTTGCAGGCGTATTACAGGAATTCAATGGGGGTCGGCACCGTACAGGTTCAAAAAGAACCCGTTGCAACGCAGCCAGATGTCGAAGAACAATTCCTCCTGCGCCTGCAGGAGATTGTAGCTGCCCGTCTGAGCGATCCGGATTTTGGGCCATCAGATCTTGAGCGTGCTATTGGAATGAGCCATGCACAATTGTTCCGCAAAATGAAGGCCCTGCTCGGGTACTCTGCCGTTACGCTGATCCGAAAGATGCGGATTGAGCAGGCAGTAGAGATGATGCGTAAAAATGAAATGAGTATTTCCGAAATTGCTTTTGCGGTTGGGTTTAACGATCCGGCCTATTTTTCCAGGGTATTTAAGGAAGAGATGGGCGTTTCGCCGGGGAAATGGGGGGCGCGGGAGGGGTAACCCTACATCCCCAGCAACACAATTTCCTTGTCGTCCACCGTATGTACTTCCCTGCGGATGCGCTGCTCCCAGGGTAGTTCTTCGGAGTTTTTCTTTTCGAACAGGACGAGGTATCCTCGCTTTTGGCCGAGTTTGTCCATGTATCGGGCAAGCTGTTGCATACCTTGGGGTTGGGAGCGGGCATCGTGGTGCAACTTGATTTCGATTGGAAAAATTTCTTCTTTCCAGAATACTGCCAGGTCAGTACGGCCGTTGCCTATCGCCATTTCGCGTTCGATGCGCCCACCGCCATTGACGATGCGCTGCAGAAAGGCCATGAGGAGGAGCTGGTG
>JBMOJO010000348.1:0-3431 GCA_049315745.1 Saprospiraceae bacterium
GGCAGATGCCCGCGATGAGCCCCAGGTGATCCAGTGTCTTGCTTGTGTAGGTCGTTGTTTCCATGACCCAAGTTTAGCGATTTCTCCTTAATTCTCAAATTTTGAAGGTGGGGGTGCGGAAGATGAGTTATTAGTAAGAGTTACTAAGGATAATAGAATTGACTCTATTAAAAAGTTATTTGAGTACAACGGATCCAATATTCGTGTCCAAAATACAAATGATCTTACTAATAACCGGGTTGATGTTAATTTCTTTCATAAGAATATTAACTCGGTTCGATCCTTACAGCTTACAAGTGGAGAGAATCACGAATTCAAAGAAGATAATCCAGGTGATCTAAAATATGTTTCTAAGCCAGATAATACGGAGAAATCTGTTGATTTTCAACTTAAAGATATGAACCGTCTAGTGGAGGGTATTGGTAGAAGTACCCTTGAGGAACTGTTTATATTAAATCTGTCACTTTATAGTAACGCAGATGTATTCGGGCTTAATGGAGGGTCTAGTGGCAATGATCAATATCACGAGCTAAAACGTCCCTATTCCCTCTACAACTGGGAACTGTTCTTTCATACTCCAGCCACCGTCGCAGACGCTCTCAGTAAGGCCCGGCAATATGAAGAAGCCAGAAACTGGTTTCACTATATCTTTAATCCACTTAACTCCGGCGATGGGCTGGTAAAAGAATATTGGAAATTTCTGCCTTTCCGGGAGATGGATTCCCAACGCATTCTGGATAGTATCTTCAATCAGTTGCAACCCAATGAGGCAGATGCCAAAATAAGCGCATGGCGCAATAACCCCTTCCAGCCCCACCTGATTGCCCGGGATCGTCCGGTTGCCTACATGAAGTGGGTGGTAATGAAATACATTGACAACCTCATAGCCTGGGGCGATGAACTCTTCCGCCAGGATACGATTGAGAGCATCAATGAAGCAACCCAGCTGTACATCATGGCCGGGCATATTCTCGGGCCGCGTCCGCAATTCATCCCCAAACGGGGGAAAGTACAGCCGCAGACGTACCTGTCTATGCTCGACAAATGGGATGCGTTTTCCAATGCCATGGCGGAACTGGAATTGGTGCAACCCTACAGCAGCCAGATTTCCGAAGATTCGGCTGCTGTCAACGGTGAAACCGCGTTTACCAATATCTTTGGTTTCGCGTCCACCCTGTATTTCTGTATTCCCAATAACCCCAAACTGATGGGCTATTGGGATACGGTCGCCGACCGACTGTTCAAAATTCGCCACTGCCAGAACATGCAGGGTGTATTCCGGAAACTGTCGCTGTTCGAACCGCCGATTGACCCCGGCCTGCTGGTCAGGGCTGCCGCTCAGGGGCTCAGCATTTCAAGCGTGCTGAACGACCTGAACACCCCTATGCCCAACTACCGCTTCTATTACCTGCTTCAAAAGGCCCTCGAACTTTGCAACGAACTCAAATCCCTCGGCGGCGCCATGCTCTCGGCTATTGAAAAAAGGGACAACGAAACCATTGCACTCATGCGCGCTAGGCACGAAAGTTCCATGCACAACCTGGTGATGGAAGTGAAAAAGCAGCAATTGGAGGAGGCGATAAAGTCAACGGAAAGCTTAAGGCAAAACCGGCGCGCTCCTGTAGAAAGAATGAGATTCTATCTTGATTTGGTTGGTTTAGATGAGGCCTTGATACCTGATGAAGGAACTGAATTTACCCCAATCCCCAAACAGATTGAGTTCGTTCCTAATGATAGAGGTCTAAGATTGATACAATCTGAAGTAGATGAAATGAATAATCTTGAAGAAAGCAGGAAATTTCAATTGGAGGCAGGACAAAAGGAGTTTATGGCAAGTATCTTAAATCTATTGCCAAATGTTACCCTCTCCGTATCTCCAGGTGGCGTTGGAATAAGTTCAACACTCGGTGGACCATTTTTCGCAGGAGCTTTGCAAGCTTGGGCAAAATACTTGCAAAATGAATCGAATGGTAAAACATTTAGAGCAACTATGGCTGGTAAAATAGCTGGTTATCAACGTGCACTTCAAGACCGCATACAACAGGCTAATGCCGCCGGCTACGAGATCAAGCAGATTGACAAACAAATACTCGCCCAGCAAATCCGCATTGATATTGCAAACCTGGAGATAAAGAACCAGCAACAGCAAATAGACAACTCCCGGGAAGTAGAGGATTTTCTCCGCAACAAATTCAGCGACGAGGAACTGTACACCTGGATGCGCGACAGCCTCAAAACACTCTACGCTCAGGTCTATTCCCTCGCTTACGACCTTGCCAAAAAAGCCGAGAAAGTCTATCGCTTTGAGCGTGGCCTGAGTGATTCAGGTTTCATCAAGCCAGGGTACTGGGATGCCGGCCGTGAGGGCCTGCTGGCAGGGGAACATCTGTATGTGGGGCTCAAGCAGCTGGAGGCAGCGTATCACGAAAACAGGGGCTATGATTATGAAATCACGCGGCATATCTCCCTGCGCCAGCTAAACCCCAATGCCCTGCTTGAACTCCGTGCTCACGGCAAATGCGAGTTTGAATTGCCCGAATACCTGTTCGATATGGATTTCCCGGGGCATTATCGCAGACGAATCAAATCGCTGTCCATGTCCATTCCCTGTATAGCCGGGCCCTATACAGGTATCAATGCCGTCCTGCATTTGCAAAAGCACAAGTACCGCCATACGGCGCTGGCGGTGGGTTACGGTGCGGATACGGATGAAAATTTCAGTACCAACCTGACGCCGATTACAAGCATTGCCCTGAGCACCGCGCAAAACGACAGCGGGATGTTTGAGTTGAACTTCAAGGATGAGCGCTACCTGCCCTTTGAGGGCGCCGGGGTCATCAGTCGCTGGAAACTCGAGTTGCCCGACATCCGCCAGTTCGACTATGAAACCATTACGGATATTGTGGTTCACCTGCGCTATACTGCCGTTGAAGGTGGGGACGCCCTTAAAAAGGCGGCTAAGGATTCAGTCATAGATGTACTCGAGAATGCTGCCGAAGCCGGCAGGGAAGGTGGTTTGTTCCTGCTGCTCGACCTCAAAAACGAGTTTCCCAATGAATGGCACAGGGCACGAAATCAGGAGGCTGCCTTTGAGGTTGTACTCGGAAAGGAAAGGTTCCCGTATTTCGCCCAGACATTTGCTATCAGCCCGGTAGATGATGCGCACCGGTTTTTCAATTCGAAGTTTGAACCTGTCAATTCCGGCTCGGTAACGTCTGTTCCAGGCGAGATATCCGTAAAAATTACCGAGGTGGACTACTCAGAACCTGTATTTTTGGTGTTGGGGTATAGGTTGAAGGCACAGATTTGATGAAACTGAGGTTAATTCGCCCAGACTATCTACCTTTTACAAATCATTTCCAATTATCTCTAAAATAATACCATCATGGCAGGACATCCAGAACCAGATCCAATTCCTCAGGATCCAAATG
>JBMOJO010000349.1:0-3423 GCA_049315745.1 Saprospiraceae bacterium
TCTTTTGAACATGCATACCATTTGCATTTTAAGGCTTTAAACTCAATATGGGGTTATGTAAAAAGATTTTCGCCGCCTTCTGCGGCGAAATATTATTTGGATGGAGACATCTTTGTCCTGATTTTGCTTCGCAAAATCAGGACAAAGAGTAACTATTTACCAGGAGTTGTGTAAAATCTCTTTTGCCGCCTTCGGCGGCAGAATATTCTTTTTTGAGACACGTCATTTTCACGATTTCGCTTCGCGAAATCGTGAAAATGACGTGTCTCAAAAAATATAATTTGGCGCGAAGCGCCGTAAAAAACCTTTTTACACCCCCCTCAAAAGCGCATATTCTGCTGCCTGCGGCTGTAAAACAGATCCACACTACCCCACCAACACCTCTTTTTGCCTGCCCCGCATGATAAAATACAACGCGGCAAAGGCGATCGAGAGGATAATCGGAATCGTCAGGGTTGCATTCAGGATTTCCGGGCCGGCGGCTTTTTTAGCCTCTGCGAGGAGATTGGCCATTTCAGTACCGGCAGCAGCATTGGCATAAGCCGCCATATCCGCCCCTGAAGGCAGTTTGGAGGCAATTAGGTTATCGTAATACCCGCCCATGAAAATCATATACACCGAAACGGCAAACATTCCCGCGCCCCCCATGAGGTTCAGGCCCACGGCACCGGTCTTGGGCAGGTACTCGGCGACAAAGCCCAGCATCGTCGGCCAGAAATAACACACGCCCATTCCAAAGATAATAGCGCCCACAAAAAGCATACCGCCCGAGGAATTCCCCAGCAAATACAGCCCTAGAGCCGACAATACCGCCGAGCCCAGCAATACGCCCGTTGGAGAAAGCCGGTGCACCACCGGCCCTGCAAAGCCCCGGCCAATAGCCATGATCCCGGTCTCTATCGTGAGCAGCAATATCGCATTGTCCGAAACGTTGCGCAGCAATACGTCGATCCATGTGCCTGTAAACAATTCTGTGATAGCGGTCCCGAACATCAGGATAATCATGAATATAAACAGCGGATTGAGCAAAGACTTATACATTTCAGCCGTACTGATGCCCCCGGCCACGCGCTCGGTCACCGGAAATTCCAGTTTGCTGAACATATATCCATAAATAATGGTAGGAATGGCCATAAGCCCGACCTGGACCTGCCAGCCAATCCCCATCTGGTCAAAGAAAAATACGATCAGGGTACCGATGACAATACCGCCAGGAAACCACAAGTGGAAGTGGTTGAGCTTCGTCGTTTTGTTATCGGCATAAATCGTCGCGACCAATGGGTTGCAGGCCGCCTCAACGGTTCCGTTGGCAATGCCCACAAACAGCGTTGATATAAAGAGGCTCCAATAGCCCCCTGCCATGACGGTGAGCACAATACCGGCCAGGTGAAAAAGAAAAGCAACCACCAGCAAACGCTTCATGCCTATGATATCTACTACCATGCCTCCAATGATGACCGCCAGGGGAAAACCCCAGAACGCGGTTGCGGCAATTGTGCCGAGCTGGGCGGTGCTAAGTTCAAATTCTACCCCCAAACGGTTCAGAATACCCGCACGGATTCCAAAGGAAAGCGAGGTTACCAGCAGTGCCAGACAGCTTGCCACGAATAATTTGCTACGATCGAGATTTGCTTGCATAAGATTAGGTGTTTTTCGTTCAACAGCGATAAAAGTAATTTTTTTTTGAAATACCCATCATAAAAAATTATAAAAGTTGCAGTTTTTTCACAACTTTCGCACGTTTACCATAACTTTCAGTCAGGCGATACGCCTCTAAAATCCGAGCGCTGATATGAACCGAAAACTCAGAATGGGGATGATAGGTGGAGGGCAAGGCTCCTTCATTGGTGCAGTACACCGCATCGCGGCCAACATAGACGGTATGATCGAGTTATCGTGTGCCGCACTAAGCTCGCATCCCGACAATGCGCGACGCTCCGCAGAGGCCCTCTTCCTGGCCCCCAACCGCACCTACCTTTCTTACGAAGAAATGATCCTGCGCGAAAGTGCATTGCCGGCAGATCAGCGGATGGATTTCGTTTCCATTGTCACGCCAAACCATGTCCATTTCGGGCCTGCGATGATGGCCATGGATTACGGGTTCCACGTCGTCATTGATAAACCCGTAGCTTTTACGCTCGAAGAGGCGAAGGCGATGGAACAAAAATCGCGCGAAACAGGATTGTTATTCTGCCTCACCCACACCTACTCCGGTTACCCCATGGTCAAGCAGGCGCGTGCCATGATACAAAGTGGGGTATTCGGCAAAATCAGGAAGGTATATGTGGAATATCCCCAGGGATGGTTGAGCTTGCCCCTCGAAAAAGGCGACAACGCCCAGGCAGCCTGGCGGACAGACCCTAAAAGATCTGGTAAAGCCGGGTGTATGGGGGATATCGGAACCCATGCCGCCCACCTCGCCGAATATGTCTCCGGATTGAAAATCTCCCACCTATGTGCCGATCTGAATATTTTTGTGGAAGGTCGGGCCCTCGATGATGACGGAAACGTATTGCTTCGCTTTGAAAATGGTGCAACGGGTGTCCTTTTTGCCACCCAAATCGCTGCCGGAGAAGAAAATGCCATCAAAGTCAGGGTCTATGGCGAAAAAGGCGGTGTGGAATGGACGCAGTACGACCCAAATACGCTCTTGGTAAAATGGCTGGACCAACCCACCCAAATCCTCCGTGCCGGTGCCAATTACGGGCAATGGCTGGCTCCTGTCGCGCTGCACAACGCGCGCACCCCGGGTGGCCACCCGGAAGGCTATCTGGAAGCGTTTGCCAATATCTACCGCAATTTTGCCCTCACGCTTGCCGCCCGTATAGATGGAAACGAACCAAGTGCCGAGATGCTCGATTTTCCGACCGCCCAGGACGGCGTAAGAGGCATGGCATTCATAGACCATGTCGTTGCCTCTTCCCAGTCAGATCAAAAATGGACCCCTTTTACCGTTTAATGATTCCTGATCAAAATAATTTGTCATGAAAACAATAAAAGGCCCGGGTATTTTCCTGGCGCAGTTCATGGGCGATGAACCCCCGTTTAATTCCCTCGACTCCATCTGTAAATGGGCAGCCGATTTGGGATTTACCGGGGTACAAATCCCAACCTGGGAAAGCCGTTGTATTGACCTGCAAAAAGCAGCAGAGAGCAAGACCTATGCGGATGAGCTTAAAGGCAGAGTAAACGCTGCCGGACTGGAGATTACCGAATTGTCCACCCACCTCCAGGGCCAGCTCGTAGCCGTCCACCCCGCTTATGATGCCCTGTTCGACGGGTTCGCGCCCGAAAATGTGCGCAACAACCCCAAAGCCCGCACGGAATGGGCCGTCCAGCAGCTCAAATACGCTGCCAAAGCCTCCCGGAACCTTGGACTTAACGCCCATGCTTCTTTTAGTGGGGCGCTCCTCTGGCACACGG
>JBMOJO010000350.1:0-3411 GCA_049315745.1 Saprospiraceae bacterium
AATCGTGAAAATGACGTGTCTCTCAAAACATAATTCGGCGCGAAGCGCCGTAAAAGCCTTTTTACACAACCCCTTAGAATATAATTTGAGGTTATGTAAAAAGTCTTTTACCGCCTGCGGCGGCAAAATTTTATATTTAAACCGCACTTGATTCATTGATTTTGCTTCGCAAAATCAATGAATCAAGTGCGGTTTCGAATGATTAGGCGCGAAGCGCCGTAAAAATACTTTTTACATTGCTCCTCATATAGAGAAGATTCTGCCGCAGAAAAGTCGTTTTAGGGTAAAAAGAAGTACAAAAAAGCGAAAATGCCAAAAATTTGAAACTCCCTTTTAACTTATGGAAAAAAAATATTTTGCCTGGCTGATGCTGGCCGGATTGTTTGTTTGCTACGTCATTAGCAATGGGGTTATCCTGAACACCTTACCGATTTTTTACCCTGAGCTCATTCGCGAGTTTGGGTGGGACCAGGCCCAGGTGACCCGGCCTGCGCAACTCTTGTTTCTCTGCGTCGCGCTGCTCTCTCCCTTTATCGGCGTGATGCTCGACCGCGGTAACCCCCGCCGGATTATGTTTCTGGGTATCCTGCTGATGGTGAGCGGCTTTTTCTTTTTTGCCAACATGCACGGGCTTGGGCAGATGTCCGGGGTATATTTCCTGTTTTCCGTTGGGATTGTGATGGGGGGTATTATTCCGAGCATGTACCTGCTGACCCGCTGGTTTGTACGCTACCGTGGCCTCGCCACCGGCGTACTGCTGGTAGGTTCCAGTTTCGGGGGCACCATATTCAACCCCATTGCCGCCTGGGGCATCGCTAATTACGGATGGCGCGGGTCGCTGATGGTGCTTGGCGCTATTGCCGGAGCCTGTATGCTGGGCGCATTGCTCTTTTTAATCCGCAACCATCCCGCTGAATACGGTATTGGGCCCGACGGGGAAGCAGCGCAGGCGGAAACCATAGGAAGTGCTAAACAAGCCACTCTTACCGGCCCCTTGCTGAAGAATGCCCTAAGCAGCCCCTCCTTTTACCTGTTGATGCTCGTCACGGGCGGCATGTGGTTCTGTATTGTCGGCGTCATCCAGCATCAGGCTTTGATTTTCAGGGATATTGGAGATAAGCTGCCCGCATCTGCCGGGGTTTTGAGCGCATTTTTCTTCTGCAGTATTCTGGGAAAACTCCTTTTCGGCAAATTGAGCGACCACTTCCCGAAAAAAACCATCATGTTTGTGGCTACCCTCAACCTGGCGCTCGGTGCTTTTCTACTGTACTTTCTGGAGCGTTTTCCGGGAGCAGTCTGGGTCTATGCGATTGTCTTTGGTATCGGCTTCAGCGGAACATTTACCATGATTCAGTTGTTAGTGGCAGAGTTTTATGCCGGCCAGTCGTATGGGAAAATCTTAGGCCTGGTGACCATGGTAGATACCCTTTCCGGGGTCATGGGCATTATGGTACTCGGACAATTGCGCGCCGCACAAGGCAGCTACGGACAAGGCCTCCAGATCCTGGTGGCCATTAGCTTGATCGCAGCGGCCAGCGTACCGTTTTTAAAAAGTCCGGCGAAGAACCTGCTTAAAGAAACCGCATGAACCGTACCACCAAAATCAACGGCAAGCCCGCTGCCCATCAGGTGCATATCGAAAAGCGCCTGGAAGAAACCCTGATCCTGACCCTCATCACCCTGGGCGACCGCCTCAAGAAAAGGCGGGATATTATCAGTCAGGAGCTCGGGATTTCCACACAGCAATGGCTTGTACTCCTGCACCTGGCAAATGACCCTAATATTCCATATCTTCAGAAGAATCCACAAACCCAGGCGCTTATGGCTTCAGAGCTCGCCGAATCGCTGGACTCCTCGCGGCCCAACGTTTCGAATATCCTGAATATTCTTCTGGAAAAAGGGCTTATCGAACAAATTGAAGACGAAGAAGACCGACGCCGCAAACGCCTTGCCCTGAGTGCCCGTGGGGCCGAACTCGTGAGCCGCTTGCAGCCCGAGCGTCGCTCCTTAAACGAATTGCTCTTTTCCCAGCTAAGTGATGAGGAAAAGGAAAAGTTCCTCTACTTTTCCGAACAGGTCCTCGAACAGCTGGATGAATACCTGCAGCACAAGTCGCTCACCGAGACCCTCGAAACTGAATAATCCTGTTTTATGCGCTACAAAGCCCTCGCCCTTCAGGTGACCTGTGATGCCGTTAATCAATGTACTTCCCGGGCAGCGGCGATGGCGCAAATGCTGGGTAGCTGTAGCGCCATCGCACGGCAAATCCGGGCTTCCAAAGCCTTTATCGGACAGGATACCCGCCTGGTGGTGCTCCCCGAATATTTCCTGAGCGGATTTCCGATGGGCGAAAGCATTGCAGAATGGCAGGATAAAGCCTGTCTGGAGGCGGGTGATGCCGTATATCAGGCATTGGGGGAGATTGCCATTTCGAACCAGATTTACCTAAGCGGGAATGCGTATGAGTTGGATCCTCATTTTCCCGGCCTTTATTTTCAATCCTCTTTTGTGCTGGGGCCAGATGGGACGGTCATCCTGCGCTACCGCAGGCTCAATTCCATGTTTGCCCCCACCCCCCACGATGTTTGGGACGAATACCTCCGGTTGTATGGGCTTGAAGCCGTTTTTCCGGTAGTGGATACCGAGATTGGCCGCCTGGCTTGTATTGCCTCCGAGGAAATCCTCTATCCCGAAATTGCGCGTTGCCTGATGATGCGTGGGGCCGAGGTCTTTCTGCATTCCAGTTCAGAAGCCGGAAGCCCTTTGCAGACCCCAAAAAACGTGGCCAAGCTTGCACGTTCTATAGAGAATATGGCCTATACCGTTTCCGCCAATTCTGCCGGGATCCGGGGCATTGATATTCCGATGGCCTCCACCGATGGAAGTTCTAAAATCGTACATTTTGAAGGGCATATCCTGGCCGAGGCCGGCCCTGGTGAAAGCATGGTCGCCCATACCACCCTCGACCTGGAAGCCCTGCGCGCGGCCAGGCTGCGGCCGGGAATGTCGAATTTCATCGCCCGGCAGCGCTATGAACTCTATGCCGAAAGCTATGCCCTACATCATGCCTACCCTGCCAATACCCTGGCCGGAGAACGGCAGGCGACACGTGCGCATTTTGCACAGACGCTGCGCGATACGATCGAAAATTTATGGCAGTCGCCTCGAGAATGAGATCAACGAGCGTGCTCGTTGATCTCATTCTCGAGGCTTTGTCATAGTATGTTATGGTATGAGGTTGTGTAAAAAGGTTTTTGCCGCCTTGCGGCGGCGGAATTTTCTTTTGAGAGACACGTCATTTTCACGATTTCGCTTCGCGAAATCATGAAAATGACGTGTCTCTCAAAACATAATTTGGCGCGAAGCGCCATGAAAGGACTTTTTACACAACCCCACTTGTGTAAAAAGGTT
>JBMOJO010000351.1:0-3401 GCA_049315745.1 Saprospiraceae bacterium
ACTGAAAAAATCAAAGCCCTACAGGCCCATAAAAAAGGACTGATGCAGCAGCTTTTTCCAGTAGAAGGAGAGCGGGTGCCGAGGGTGAGGTTTGAGGAGTTTAGGGATGCGGGGGAGTGGGAGGAGGTAGAATTAAAAGATGTCTGCCAAATGCAAGCTGGAAAATTCGTCCCTGCTTCTGAAATAAATGAAAATCGAAACGAAGGGTATAACCCCTGTTATGGTGGAAATGGACTGCGAGGATATACAAAGTCCTTTACACACAAAGGGGTATATCCATTAATAGGCAGACAAGGTGCGCTTTGTGGTAATGTGACACTCGCTTTTGGAAAATTTCATGCTACTGAACATGCAGTCGTCGCTTCGCCTAAAGTTGATATTGATGTTTACTGGCTTTTTTACATGCTAATCAGTTTAAATTTGAATCAATACGCAACTGGCCAAGCACAGCCTGGACTTTCGGTTGAAAACCTTGAAAAGGTTAGTCTCATGCTTCCTAATTCCCTAAAAGAGCAAAAACATATTGCTAATTTTCTTTTATCTCTCGACGACCTCATCACCGCCCAGACCCAAAAACTCGAAGCCCTGAAAGCGCATAAAAAGGGGTTAATGCAGGGGTTGTTTGTGGGGGCAGAGGGGGTGGAATCGCGGATTTGACGGATTACGCGGATTTATGGATTTTAAGGGGGTCACTTCCTTGAAAAATCCGCGTAATCCGTTAAATTCGCGTAATCCGCGTAATCCGCGTAATCCGCGTAATCCGTGTAACTAAAAGAACCCCAGATGAAAGAAGATTTAAAACACAGCGACCTGACACACGCCATTATCGGGTGTGCATTCGAAGTTCACAAGTTTTTGGGCAATGGTTTTCGAGAAGTTATCTATCAGCGGGCCTTGGCCTATGAATTTTGGAAAGCAGACATCAACTTCGCCCGTGAGATTGAACAAAAGATTTTCTACAAAGAGCTGACCAATCCTATAGGTGTCCGCAGAGCCGATTTTGTAGTAGAAGGGAAAATCCTGGTAGAATTAAAAGCAGTGTCCAGGCTGGAAGACGTCCATCTGGCACAAGCGCTGAACTATCTGAGGATCTACAACCTTGAAATTGGACTTCTGATTAACTTTGGCACAAAGAGCATGGAATTCAAACGGCTCATTTTAAGCAATCCTAAAAGTCCGGGAAAACATGGTCCAGGCGGATAAAGCGCTGCTCCGATTGCGCTTTGTTTAATAAACCATTCACGCATCATGGCTGAAACCAACCAACAACAACTCGGAAAAACCCTCTGGGCCATCGCCGACAACCTGCGCGGCGCGATGAACCCGGATGATTTCCGCGACTATATGCTGTCTTTCCTCTTCCTCCGCTACCTTTCCGACAATTATGAATCGGCGGCCAAAAAAGAACTTGGGCCGGACTATCCCGAAACGGAAAAGGACGACAAACGCTCCCCACTGTCGCTTTGGTATGCTGCCAACCAGGAAGATGTTACGGAATTTGAAAAGCAGATGCGGCGCAAGGTACACTACGTCGTAGAGCCGCAATTCTTGTGGAGCAGCATTTCCGAACTCGCCCGCATACAGAGCGATGATCTGCTCAGGACCCTGGAGGCGGGGTTTAAGTACATTGAAAACCAGTCCTTTGAGAGTACCTTTCAGGGGTTGTTTTCAGAAATCAACCTCAATTCCGAGAAACTCGGCAGAAACTATACCGAGCGGAATACCAAACTTTGCACAGTCATCCAAAAAATCGCCGAAGGCATAGCAGGATTTTCGACGGATTTAGACATTCTCGGGGATGCTTACGAGTACCTCATCGGACAGTTTGCTGCGGGTAGCGGCAAAAAAGCAGGCGAGTTTTACACCCCACAGCAAATTTCAACCATCCTCTCCGAAATCGTCACCCTGGATTGCCAGACGCCACAAACCGGGAAAAAGCCCAAAATCGAGAAGGTCCTGGATTTCGCCTGTGGATCCGGCTCCCTGCTATTGAATGTACGCAAACACATTGGGCCTAATGGCATTGGCAAAATTTACGGCCAGGAAAAAAATATCACTACCTACAACCTGGCCAGAATGAATATGCTCCTGCACGGGCTGAAGGACACAGAATTTGATATTCATCACGGCGATACCCTGCTGAATGACTGGGAAATGCTCAACGAGATGAATCCCGCAAAGAAGCAGGAATTTGACGCCATCGTGGCCAATCCGCCCTTCAGCTACCGTTGGGAGTCCAAAGAGGCTATGGCGGAGGATTTCCGGTTCAAAAGCTACGGCCTTGCCCCAAAATCCGCTGCCGATTTTGCTTTCTTGCTCCATGGCCTGCATTTTTTGAGCAAAGAAGGTACGATGGCCATTATTCTGCCGCATGGTGTACTGTTCCGGGGTGGAGCGGAAGAACGCATCCGCACCAAGCTCCTAATGGACGGAAATGTGGATACTATTATTGGGTTACCTTCCAATCTATTCTACTCCACCGGCATTCCCGTCTGTATCTTGGTCCTGAAAAAGTGCAGAAAGCCCGACGATGTGCTGTTCATCAACGCCGGTGAATACTTTGAAAAGGGAAAGCGCCAAAACAGTCTGAATGCTGAGCACATCAGCAAGATCGTCCAGACCTACCAGTACCGAACCGAAGAGGACCGCTACTCCCGCCGTGTCTCTATGCAAGAGATCGAGCAAAACGGCTACAATTTGAATATTTCGCGCTACGTCAGCACCAGTAAAACCGAAGAAGCGATAGATTTACATACCCTGCACCAATCACTCGTAGCCCTTGACAAAAAGGCCAAAGAAGCTGCACAAAAGCACAATCAGTTTTTGAGGGAACTGGGTTTGCCGGAGTTGCCGGAGTGAGGGTGCTGGGTGTTTTGGGGAGGAAGAGAGTTGGAAGTGGAGACTCAAAGCTTAAATGTGATTGTTGTAGAGCAAGAAAATGGTTCAACTACCGATTGACCTCTACCGGATGCCGGATGATTTCCCAGGCGTGAAGGAAAATACGCCCCTAACAGGGCTTCCGGTGTGAAGCTGCCTCAGATACAGTTCCCCCGCAACCCGGGAAACGCCCTCTCTTTTTCATCCCAATTCCTCTGCAGCCCACTCCTCAAGATTCTTGGTTTCACTTGAAAAATTCACCCCAAGGCCGATCACTTTTTTTCCTTTTTCCCAATACGCTTGGTGGTATTTCTTTAGTTTGATTTGGTCAAGTGCGACTTGGGCACTTTTGTCCAATTTGAACTCCAGGATATAGACGTGGACATCCGTTTCCACCACACAGTCGGCGCGGGCGTCGCTCATCATTACCTCGCTTTGCACCCGTAGCCCCATGTAGTTGAAAAGTAGATGGATGGCGGCATGGAAAAATTTCTCCGGGTATTTTTCGTACAACAAATGCGGCA
>JBMOJO010000352.1:0-3393 GCA_049315745.1 Saprospiraceae bacterium
AAATAGTTACTGAGGCTGTGTAAAAAGTATTATTTCGGCGCTTCGCGGCAAATTATCTTTTTATAGACACATCATTTTTGAAATTTCGCTTAGCGAAATTTCAAAAATGATGTGTCTATAAAAGATAATATTTTGCCGCCGCAGGCGGCAAAATACTTTTTACACAACCCCCTCCAAAAAAATCCTTGGCGGCGAAGCCGCAGATACCGCTGGTAAATGGATTATAAAAAATGATCTGGATTACTGAAAAAACGCTGTTATGATTGCAATTCGCTTTTTCCTGCTTTTTCTAATACTGGCGCAGTATTCTTCTGCACAGCCTTCCGGAAAAAAACTGCCCGCTAAAGCACCCAGCGTGTGGGTAGATGCGTCCGGTTTGCTTAGATGGGCCGGGGATGGAAGCGAGATCAAAGGTTTTGGGGCGAACTATACGGTTCCTTTTGCCCATGCTTATCGTGCAGCCGGAAAGCTTGGGGTCAACCCGCTGCGCGCAATAGATCAAGACGTGGCACATTTTGCCCGTCTGGGGTTTGATCTTTTTCGGGTGCATGTCTGGGATACGGAAATTTCGGATACGCTGGGCAACCTGATTTACAACGAACATTTACATGCCTTTGATTACCTCCTCAAACAATTATCCGACAGAGGGTTCAACTATGTGCTTACGCCCATCGCGTTCTGGGGCAATGGCTGGCCTGAGCCGGACGAAGCCACGCCGGGTTTTTCTTGGAAATACGGAAAAGAAGCTTGTCTGACCCATCCGGAAGCTATTAAAGCCCAGGAAAAATACCTGAAACAATTCATGGAACACGTAAACCCTTATACAGGTATAACCTACAAAGACGACCCCAGGCTGATCGCCATAGAGATTAGTAATGAGCCACACCATCAGGGAACACCGGCAGAAGTTTCGGCGTATATCCGGCGCATGGTGGAAGCCGTCCGGGCTTCCGGCTTTGCAAACCCCGTTTTTTACAATGTCAGTCATAGTATCCACCTTGCAGCATCTTATTTTCAAACCGGGATTCAGGGAGGTACTTTTCAGTGGTACCCTACAGGTTTAGGATACCAAAAGGAATTGCCGCTCAATGTCTTGCCCCACGTGGATCGCTATCCTATCCCTTTTGATTCGGTTCTCCGGCGCAATAAAGCCGCCCGGTTGGTCTATGAATTTGATGCCGCGGATGTTGGCAGGTCTTATGTGTATCCGGCCATGGCAAGGTCCTTTCGGGAGGCAGGCATTCAATTGGCAACCCACTTTTCCTACGATCCTACCTTTCTGGCTTATGCCAATACGGAGTACAACACCCACTACATGAACCTGGCTTATACGCCTTCAAAAGCCCTGTCGCTCATGATCAGCGCAGAAGTTTTTCGGAGGATACCCTTGTATCAGAACTTTGGGCGCTACCCGGAAAATTCCCGATTTGGGGACTTCAGTGTCAGCTATTCCGATGATCTTGCACTGCTAAATGCCAAAGAGCTCTATTATTACACCAATCATACTGCTGTTGCACCGGTCTCTGAGCCCTCGCTCAAACGCATTGCAGGGTACGGAAATTCACCGGTAGTCCGTTACGACGGCAGCGGAGCCTATTTTTTGGATAAAATAGAGGAAGGCCTCTGGCGACTCGAAGTGATGCCTGATGCCCTGATTGTGGAAAACCCTTATGGGAGGAACAGTCTGCAAAAGACGGTGGCCGTGATCCAGTGGAATGAGCGCAAAATGGCCCTGTCCCTCAAGGATCTTGGCAATGACTTCCGGGTTGAGCCGCTTCACACCGGCAATGCCTCAAAACCCCCCGTTGCATCAGGGGAGTTCCGTATTACTCCAGGGGTATATCTCCTCGCCCGGGCAGGGGTAGCGCTGCCTGCCCAACTTCCAGACAGGATCGGACCCATCCCGCTTCGCGAGTACAATGGCCCACCCCCAACGGCCAACCGGACCTATGTAGTGCACACCCCTGTCGAAAAAGCCACAGCATTTAAGCCCTTAAAGATCAGTGCCGAAGTCCTTACCCAACATAGCAATCCACGCGTTAGGCTTTTGAAAACAGGCCCTGGGGCGGCACAGTGGGTCGAACTGGAGCATCGGCATGGTTTTCTGTACGAGGGCGAGCTGCCCTCCGAATGGATGGAGCCCGGGCTGTTGAACTACTACCTGATCGTGGAAAATAAAGGAAAGCCCGAGACTTTTCCGGCTGGTAAAGCCGGACACCCAGACCAGTGGGATTTTACCTCCCGCAGTACCTATACCATACGCGTATTCGACCCCAGCCAACCCGTCGTATTATTTGGTGCGCGCAGCGACTGGAACCAGCTTTCCTTTACGCGTTGGCTCCCAAGCCTGAAGCCCGTTCCCCTGGGTCCGCCGCACGAGGCAGAGTTTCAGATCAAGCTGGAGCAGTTATCCGATTTCAGGCAGACCAACCCGGATGGATCTGCCGCATACGATTATACCGTCCACCAATACCTCCGGCATCAGATCGAACATTTGCGCGGTTCGCTTTTGGGCAAAAAAAGCCTGGTTATATTGGCCCGCTCGCTCACTGAAGCTCCAGTCCCCGTGCAGATTTCCCTGGTATCGCCCAACGGGGACGCCTTCGGGGCTAGCGTCTGGATTGGTCCGGAGATGCGGGAATACGAAATCCCCCTGGACAGCCTGCAACCCGTGCCTTATGTGCTCATGCCCCGGCCATATCCCACCTTCCTGCCTTATTTCTTTCTCCCCGGTAAAAACACCTCTTTTCAACTGGAACACGCCGAAGGCCTCCAACTATCGCTTGGCGCCGGACTGCCGGCATCAGAAAATGACAAACCCATTGGGATTGCGGTTGCGCGGATATGGGTGAAGTAATGGGGGTATCCGCGGCTTCGCCGCGAAGGGTTTTACTTGGCATGCGTGCATGGTGTGCGCGCGGGGACGCGCGCACACCATGCACGCACGCCAAATTTTATTTATCGGGCAATGACCTGCTAAAGAGATACCATTTATCTCAACTTTTCCCTAAAAATTCCAAACTTTCGGAGATTTACGAAAAACCAAATATAAATCCTACTATTGTTTTTCTGCTATCATCAATACTCCAAAACTTAATAAGAATAAGATAGTTATAACCTACACTGGATTAGGCTATGCTCTCTCAAAAGTTTTTCGCGTGAATGAAAAAATAGCGCATTTTTCCCACCACGATAACCCATTATAACAAGTCTAATGTAAAAATCCTGCCATTCTATGCCAGAATCCTGCCAATCTGCTTTTTTGGCATACTTAATAGCGGTACCTTCCTGAGTTTGTACCAATTTTCTTACTATAGACATCCAAGGCTTCGCCGTGAAGGTTTTTTTGGCGTGCGTGTATTTTGTAAGCACATGTACGCTTACAAAATACAC
>JBMOJO010000074.1:0-15061 GCA_049315745.1 Saprospiraceae bacterium
ATCCCGGCAGTGATGCAAGTCTTTATCTGATATCCAGTATTTTGTGGGTTTGGAGACAATAATCGAGGGCCAGGCGGGTATGTTGAACCAGGAATGGGCCATCCATTGGCTGGAGATAGGATTAATTATTTATATTATTGATTTATAATTCCTTTTGATTACATTGCACTGATTTTTAGGGATTGAATTCCCAAAAACATCATAGTTCTTTTTTGACCGTCTGATCGGCTTGGGTTTAGCTGAAGTGCCTTAATTTCCGGTTAAAATCGAGGTACAGCAGGAAAGAGCGTAAGATAAAGTAAGCAAGTATAACAATCATCGTCAATCACTCAACGAAATGAAAAGACACCTAATAAGGGTTGTCCTTACGCTCAGTCTTCTGGGCAAAGGAGGACTTTTTGCACAGATGGTGCCACAAGGGATCCATCATCAGGGGATATTACTTGGTGAAGACGGATCGCCGATGACCAACAGCAAAGTGGTATTGCGCATCGCAATGGTTTCGGAAGTGGATGGCCCGACCGAATATTTTTCCGAATCGCATAAAGTAAGGACAGATGACCAGGGTGCTTTCAGCCTGGTAATAGGAGAGGGCCGCCGACTGACGGGGGCTTTGAGCGAAGTACCGTTTGCTGAAAAGCAAATCCTGCTCAGTATGGAACTGGAAAGCAAACGTCCGGGGCAGTTCATTGCTGTCAATCGTTCCCGTCTTCTTTCCGTACCTTATGCCCTGCACGCGAACACGGCAGGCCGTCTGGAGTCTCCTCCATTAGCGGACGAAGAAAAGAATCAGTCAATTTACTGGCTGACCGGAGGTAATAGCCTGAGTGCGCCCCCGATGCATTTTTTGGGCACCCGCGATGATAAGGATTTCGTGCTCAAAACAAATAATACCACCAGGATAGTAGTATCCAAGGAGGGCCAGTTTCGTTTGTTTTCAGGGGTTACCGGTGTGGACGGCTCGGCGGCTTCTTACCCTGTTACCATCGAGGGCAGTAAACAGGGCATACATATACAGGTCAACGAGCCCCGCACCGGGGACAATAATTTTATGACCTTTGGCGACGACCGGCAGTTCAGTTGGGGCCGTATTGAAGGCCAGACGTTTTCTGAACTGGAGGAGGACTGGGAGTATCAGATGACAGTGACAGGATTTGCCCTGGCCGGAGCTTCTTTGGCATTGCGCATCGCTGCCTGGACGGTCAGGGCGATTGGCGAAGGCGCTTCGATTTTTGCTGGTGCGGCGGCGGTAGGGACAGGCGCGGGAATTGCTGCTTTTGTGATAGAGGCCGCAGGTTTACTTAGCGAATCTATTACCTGGGGGGTTAAAATCCGGGAGGAAATCGGTGTCACCTATGCGTCCGGGGCAGGAGACTATGCAGAATGGCTGCCCCGCAAAGCCGGGGAGCGGGATTTGTCCTTCGGAGAGATCGTCGGGGTGTATGGCGGTCAGGTATCCTTAAATACTGAAGACAATCCGGGCCATTTCCTGGTGGTATCGCGTCAGCCCATCCTGTTGGGCAACACGCCTCAACCTGCCGATAGAGGGGGGTTCGAAAAAATCGCATTTATGGGGCAAGTCCAGGTAAAGGTGGCCGGCCCCGTTTCCACAGGGGACTATATCCTGCCTTCGGGCAACAACGACGGGCTGGGTATTGCAGTCCGCCCGGTGGACATGAAGGCCGGGGATTACGCCCGCGTCGTGGGTATCGCATGGGAATCCGGCAGCGGGGATACCCCTTTTAACTTTATCAACACTGCGGTGGGCATCAATACCAACGACCTGAGCAAGAAAGTGGACAAACTCAACCGCCGGGTGGAAAATATCCTGGCCTTCCTTGAAGGCAAAGCGCCTCTACTGGATGATGCCCAGCTTCAGGCCGAGGCTGCCCCTGCCTTGTCAAAACCCAGCACGAAAGCGCTCAAGGTCTATAGCGATGAAGAGATTGACCAACTGCTCGACCGCTATGAGCCTTTCATTAAAGGTATTTACCGGGAGGCGGAAAAAGAACTGCGCAAACAGGGGCATGACCCTGACGCAAACCCCTTCCTGCGCACTTTCCTGGATAATCCGGTACCTGCGATAAAAGCTTTGCGCCGCGACCCATCTTATTTCACCCAATGGGCAATGTTCGATCAGCAACTCCCACAAAAAAAATAATCCGGAGGCATGAAAAAAGCGATACTACTCATTTTTACCGTTGCCTTGGCCGCATTTAGCCTTCAGGCACAAGCTGTTGCGGAAGGTTTCCATTACCAGGGAATCGCACGCGATGTTTCTGGCAGGCCCCTGGTCAATTTGCCGGTCACGTTGCAGGTGTCCCTGCGCAATATGGAAAAGGACGGTCCTGTGTACTATGAGGAGCGTCATGCGGTACAGACGGATGCCCGGGGTTTCTTTTCGGTAATAATTGGCGACGGCCAGCAAAGGAAAGGTATTTTCGCAGGGCTTCCCTGGGCAAAGGAGGATATCTGGATGGATATCGCCCTGCGTGGCCAGGGGGATACCCCATTGCACATTCTCAGTAGCAACCGACTGCCGGCAGTACCTTATGCCATGCACGCTGCGGTTACGTCCGGGCTCCCCGATGCAGGGCAAGATGCCCCTATAGAAAAGAACCAATCCATTTACTGGACAACCGCGGGAAATACCCTTACCGCTCCGGAAACGCACTTTATGGGTACCCGGGATAATAAAGACCTGATTTTTAAAACCGAAAACACCACGCGTATCAACCTGACGAAGGAAGGCCAAATGCGGATTTTTAGCGGGGTGGACGGTGCAGACAACGAGATCGCTGCTTATCCGCTGACCCTGGAGGGCAGCAACCAAGGGATCTATATTAAAGTAAACGGCTCCCGAAACAACGACAATAACTTCGTCAACTTTGGCGATGACGAGGAATTCACCTGGGGGGCCATTGAAGGTGAAACCTGGGACGAGCTCAGCAGCGGCTGGGAATATCAATTGCAGGTTGCGCTTTATGCGCTGAACGGCGTTGCGCTTGCCGGGAGTATCGTTTCATGGGGTGCGGCTGCAGTGGGGGCATTCGCTTCGGGACTGGGCGCAGGGGCAGGTGCCGGTATTGTTCTGGACCTTGTCGGACTTGGAGTAGATATTGCTAACCTCCTCCAGGAATCCATTACCTGGGGGCAGAATATCCGGGCCGAAGTAGGCGTAAGTTATTCCTCCGGTGCAGGGGATTATGCCGAGTGGATGGAACGCGCCCCAGGCGTTCGCAATTTACTTCCTGGTGAAGTTGTAGGGGTTACAGGCGGAAAGGTTGCCTTGAGCACCGCGAAAGCCGATCATTATATGGTGGTATCCACTTTTCCTGCGGTATTGGGCAATTTGCCGAAGGCCGGGGATTTGCCCAAATACGAAAAAATCGCCTTTATGGGCCAGGTACCTGTACGGGTACTCGGGCCCGTCCGGGTTGGAGATTATCTCATTCCTTCCGGCAACCACGATGGTTTTGCGATTGCCGTTCATCCCGACGCGATGAAGATCGGAGATTATGCCCGCATCATCGGGGTAGCCTGGGATAGCGGAAAAGCCGATATGCCCTTCAATATGATTAAAACGGCTGTTGGCATCAATGCCAATGACCTCAGCCGGGAAGTAGTGGCCCTAGAGCAGAAGGTAGAGGGCATCATGGCCTATCTCAAGGGGGCCTCATCATCTGTAAGACCGGGCGGGCCAACGACGGCTGAAATATTTACCAAAGCGCCGCCTGCACCTTCGGAGAAAGGGTTCAGCGATGAGGAATTCGACAGGATCCTGGAATACAACGCGCCACTTTTCGAACAGATTATGGCACAGGCCAAAGAAACCCTGATCAGCAGGGGCAATAACCTTGAAGCTCATCCACAACTGCTCGCTTTTCTGGACAACCCGGTTCCGGTGATGAAAGAACTCCGCCGCAACCCGGCGTTCCTGGCCCAATGGGCACAGTTGGACAAAACGCTGTTGGAAAAGCAGGGCAAATAAATGATTGCTGGTAAATGGGGTACCAGGTTTTTTCAAGTAGTGAAACCTACCGGGCACCTAAAATAGGTATTTGTTTAGCAGGTAGCTGTCCTGAGAAATAATTTTTGGTGTGCGTACATTTTTTACGTGCGAACGCGCGTAAAAAATGCACGCACACCAAAGAAAATCCCTCGCGGCGAAGCCGCGGACACTACTGGTAAACAGATACTAAAAAAGATAATATATGATGAAAAAATTACTACCTTTTCTGTTGCTCAACCTGTGTGCTGCCCTTGATTTGATGGGGCAGGCGGGAATGAACTTCCAGGCGCTGGCCAGAGATGCCGCAGGGAAAGTGCTGGCCAATCAGCAGCTCACTGTGCAAGTCGCATTCTCTTCCCGGGGCAATACCACGGAAACGCATTATGCAGAGGTACATGATGTTCAGACCGATGCGTTCGGGCTTTTCAGCCTGACCACCGGTGAAGGCCGGCCTGAAAAAGGGCAGGTTTCTGATATTCCCTGGTCCAGTCAACAAATTTGGTTGGATATAGCGCTTCAAAGGCTTTCCAGTAGCAGCTTCGATTGGACACAAAGTATGCAATTGCGGGCAGTCCCGTATGCTTTTTATGCCCGTAGCGCCAACCGCCTTGCTGAAGGCGGACAAACCCTCGGGGAGGAAGCCCAGAAAAATCAAAGTATCCGTTGGACCACCGGCGGAAATACGCTTACAGACCCGGCGACCCATTTTATCGGGACCCGCGATTCCCGTGATCTGGTCATCAAGACCAATAATACTGCCCGTGCAGTGCTTACCAAAGCAGGCCAGTTAAAAATTTATGGGGGGACCCAGGGGAATGACCAAAGCCAGGCGTCTTATCCCGTTCTGGTACAGGGCTCAAGCCAGGGAATACAAATCAAAGTCAACGGCTCGCGCAACGGCGACAATAACTTCCTCGCCTTCGGCGATACCGATGAATTCCTCTGGGGCGCCGTAGAAGGGCAAACCTTTGCGGAGTTGGAACAGGACTGGGAGTACCAGTTGCAAACTGCACTTTTTACCCTTACCGGCGCTGGTTTGGTGGCACAAGGCATCGCATTGGGCGTCGAAGCTGCCGGACTCTATGCGGCAGGGACCGGCGCTGCTGCCAGCCTGATTTTTGCATTTGCAGCCCCGGGTTTCTACGCACAGGCTGTTGCTACCACTGCCACCGCGATTGTCATCGGGGTCCAGGCTGCCGCCCTGGCAGCCGAGGCAGCTACCTGGGGGGTAAATATCCGAAAGGATGTCGGGGTGACTTACTCTTCAGGCAAAGGTGACTATGCCGAATGGTTGGAGCGTGATCCTGCAGAACGGGACCTACAGTTTGGTGAAATTATCGGGGTGAAAGGCGGCAAGGTTTCCCTGCGCACCGACGATGCCGACCATGTGCTGGTCGTATCTACCAGTCCTATTTTCTTGGGCAATATGCCGCAGCGGGAGGAGGAACACAAATACGAAAAAGTGGCATTTCTCGGCCAGGTGCCCGTACGCGTTGCCGGCAAGGTGGAGCAGGGAGACTATATCCTGGCCTCCGGCAATCATGACGGGATGGGCATTGCCGTGAAGCCTGCTGATATGAAAATCGCCGACTTCCCCCGGGTGGTAGGCGTAGCCTGGGAAAGCGCCCCCGAAGGCCCGGTGAATGTCGTGAAGGTTGGCGTGGGGATTAACGCAAATGACCTGGCGCCGGCCGTGGAAGCGCTCTCTGAAAAGGTGGACAACATCATCGGTTTTCTGGAAGGCAGGGAGCCCCTGTACAGCGGCTCCGGCGCAATCGAATCCCCAAAGGAAGGGGCGCCCCTGGAAATGCTGTTCACCGACCAGGAATTCGACCGCATGATAGATGCAGATGCTGCAGCGATCCGAAAGTTTTATGCAGATCTGAAAATACAACTGGAGAAACAAGATGCTGTCATCCCGGATCAGCCGGGGTTGCAGGCGTTGTTCCGGGACCCCGTGCCCGCCCTGAAGGCCATGCGGCGCGACCCGGCCCTGGCCCGGCATTGGGCGCGGGTGGACCATCAGATCAAGAACAGAAAATAAACCCTGAAACAGGGCCTATACCCATAGGTCCTTCAAGTAATTGGATCAAAATAAAATTCTCATGAAAAGATTTGTACGCTTTCAACCCGATGTAACCCTTGCAGGAAATTTTGTAACAGGAATTTCCTCAACGGTTTATCATCATTCATCGTGGAAAACAGCCCGTCGAATGGTAACCCTTCTTTGGCTGGTGCCGTTTTTCTACTCGGGGGTTTTGGCACAGATCACTACAAATATTACTTCTGTTACCGGGTTCGGTTCAAGAATTTGCCCTCTTGAAACCGGTATGGTCAACTTCACGGTTGATACCGGAACAGTTGCGCTTCCGGCTGGTACTTATACTTACCGGGCCGAGCTCAGCGACCAAAATGGAATGTGGCCGGGAACCTCTATCGGTACGGTTAGTTCAACTGTTGGGGGCACTGGAGTAACGCTAATTTCACTCTCAATAGACGTCACTTTGCCGGCTGCACTTGCACATAGCAATCAATTCAAGATCCGTGTTACGGTAGATGCCCAACCGGAGACTGCAAACGAAAGCAGCGCCTTAGATGCGCGCAGGGAACTTCTTGCCCCAACCCCTTCCAGCTTTAAATTCTGCGCAGGCGATGACATGGATGTTACCGTCAATGTCGGCGAATGTGATTTCAACGCTGCAAACAACTTTACCGTAGAGATCAGTGATCCGGAAGGCGATTTCAGCGGTCCAAACCTCCGTTCAGGATTCCCGAAAACCACAAATGCCGTGGCTGGAGTAGGGGACGGGACCTATACCTTCACGCTTCCCACAGACCTGCCTTATGGTACGGGATATCGGATACGTGTGACAGGAAGCGATCCTGCCGGTGTGCCCGCCAGCCCAATCAACCTTCCTGCGGGTACTTCTGGCGATATCACTATTCTTGCTCCACCCTTCAGGACAAATCCTCCTTCGGGGTTTTCCACGGATCCGCCAGCAACGGGTATCCTTTGCCAGGGTGCTGATTATGAATTGTTCTTCCCGCTACCGGACACAGTGTACAGCAGCGGGAACGATTTCACTGCTCAGATTGGAACCGTAGATGGCAGTGGGAATTTTTCGCTGGTTAAGGTGATTGGTACTTTCCGTAACTTTACGGCTTTTTCTGGAGATGATGTGACGATCCGGGTAGTAATTCCTTTCGATTTACCTTCTTCCGGCCCCTATTATATTCGTTATGTGACGACCAGTCCATACACGGAAAGCTGTGTCAGAGGCCTCTATACGGTGCCAAGCATTCGTCCTTTCACAGATCCTACCAATCATCTGGTCTGTGGTACTACAGCCAATTTCAGTATTGCTGCCCCAATGGGTTCGAGCACTAGCTGGCAGAGTATCTGTTTTACATCTCCGAGTGCTTCGGAAGGCTATTTCAACATGGTCACATCAGGCCTGCCTACGCTGTCGGTGAACGATATTGCCCGCTCGGGGGACCGAGTTTATGCTGCAACGAGCGATGGGCTTTCCCGTGCGGACAACTGGGCGTTGAATCCTTCGTTCAACCTGCCCACCACGCTCTCCGGGAACCTGATCCGCAGCGTCTTCGTTTCGGCTACTAATATCTATGCAGCTTCCGCAACCAATGGTTTATTCATCTCTTCGGATGGGCTTACTGGCGCCGCTTTCACTGGCGTCACTACAGCGGCACCCTACTTTTTGATGAGCAACAGTTTAAACAAGGTAGCGGTAGCACAGGATGGGACGGTTTATGTGGCATCTGTAAATGGGCTGGAGCGGAGCGGGGGTATGGGCGGTAGTTATACCGATATCATCACAGGCGTTCCGGTCAATGACGTATTCTTAGATGGTGATTATGTATATGCCGCAACCACCAACGGGGTAATGGTTTCGCCCGACCGGGGAGACAATTTCATTACCTATAATTTACCTGCCAATACAGTTGGGCTGCCCAGTAATGCCGTCTTGAGTATTTTTGTGCAGGATAATATTATTTATGTCGGCACAGACATTGGTTTTGCTTATTCGGTAAATGGAGGTCTAAATTTTACTACTGTTACTGCCGGGCTGACGTCCAACAGTGTCAATCGCATTTTTGTAGATGCAAATGGCCGCATTTACGGAGCTACCCAGACTGGTCTCGTCATGGCTAACGAAAGCCTTACAGCCTTCACCAATGTCATTGCAGGATTATTCAATACCTTTATAACGGGTATAAACGTATCCGGGGATGAGCTGCTGTTGTCCACGCTGCAGGGTGTTGCAAGGGCTACTGTAACTACAGCCGCTTCATCCAACTCGGTTCCATCTACGGCCGAAAATTCCTTGTGCCGCTATCAGGCAGTAGTTACCCTGGATGGTTGTTCGGTTACCTCCAACATGGTCCGGATCCCCGATATTCCACCGATGATCATGGAGCAGGCCTCCATTACCCTAACCGGCGGATCGAGTACCGGTAAGACCGTGACCGTGGCCAGTACGGCCGGGCTTTCGGCAGGTATGCCGGTGAGTGTAACTGCGGGTACGGGCGTTTTCGTCCCGAATACCACGATATCTACGGTGCTGAATGCCACGCAGTTTACAGTGAATGTTACGCCTACGACGGCGCTGAGCGGGGCTACCGTCACGGCGCTGACCACCCACGGCCCTCAGGTCTGCGGCGGCAATACCGGGCGTATCACCGTCAAAGGCCTCATTCCGCAGACGAGGTACCGGCTGAATTTTACCGGTCCCGCGTCAGGCTCGCCGGAGAATGGGGACACCATTACGGCAAATGCCAATGGCCAGTTTTCCATAAACTTCCTTACGGCCGGTTCTTATACCGTGTCGGTGATCAGTCTGGTACTGCTATCTGGGCAGAGTACTCCAGCCTGTTCTTCCAACGAGATCATGGTTTTACTCAGTGATCCAGCCAAGCCGGCGGATCCGGTACCTCCGGTAACCCTTGCGCCGGTCTGCGAGGGTTCCAATGTTACCATCACCATGCAGGCACCGGCGAATGCAGCGAACGAGGAGTACCGGTGGTACAATAATATGGGTGCTGTTCCGCCTGCGTTGTTTGATGCAAATCCCAATGACCAAACCTTTACCCCGCCTTCAGTACCCACTGCCAGCGGCAGTTTCTGGGCGGTGCGACGCAATAATCTTACACAGTGCAACAGCGATACGATCCAGGTGAACTATACCATCAATCCCAATCCGGTGATCACCTGTACCCCTAATTCAGGGAGTATGTCTATTGTGATCGCACTTACAAATCCCGGCCCCGGGACTTATACCATTGTTTATTCAAATGCAGTTAATACGTTGGTAACGGTTCCCGGGCTGACTGCTGCAAGTTTCCCGTACATGATTGGTCCGGGACTTCCCGTGGGCAACTATTCCAACATACAGGTTACCCAGTCGGATGGTGGGCTGATGTGTAGTTCCAATGTCATCGGCTCCTGCCCCCTCTTCGGAGAGCCCGATCCGGAGTCTATTGCCGCCAACGCCCTGCAAACTACGGTTTGCAATATCCCGGGCGTAGCAGGCGGATTCTATCAGGATGTGATCATGCCGAGTAATGTCAGCGATAATTATGTCGCGGGCATGGAGATTGCCGTAGGCCGTATCCGCCAGACCAAGGAAGTGAACCCGACGGCAGCTGATCTGGAGGAAAAAGTCGAATTGCGGGGTTGGATCCGCTTCGATCTGAATGGGTATATTCCGTCGCAAGCACGGATTGACCGGGTACAATTCCTGCCCAAGGCGGTAACCGGTGGCTTCCGGAGCATTGGCGATGTGTCCGTGATTGGGGCTACAGGCGACATTCAATTTGACCTCACCCAAATCTCGCAGACGAATTACCCGCTTCCGGTCGGATACCTGCAGAGTGCATTTGACGACCTGAAAGACGATAAGTACAACGACTTCACGATATCCAATGATGTCACCGGCGCACTGACTGACCTTGGCGCACAGGGGGTAGCCGATTTGCAGGGCCGTCTGCGTCAGGCCAATACTACCAACCGCTTTTTCCAGTTGGGTCTTGCGCTTTCCGGTGCTGATTTCGACGTGCCCGTGCTGCAATTCCATGGGATTGTTTTTGATGAAGCGGCTGAACAACAGCTTTGCATCACCTACCACCTGGAAGATTTCGGCGATCTTCCCGAACCGAAGCATGCCACCGATTTGGCCGGCGGCCTTGCAGGCCCAAGCCACCGCGTGGATTCGATTGATATTGATACGCGAACAACCGCAATTGTTTTGCGTCCTGCGCTCTATATTGGAGCCATGCCTCCCGACGCTGAAATTGACGGCCAGCCCGATGCCAATGCCGCCGGCGACGATAACAATGGTGACGATGAGGACCTGGATCCTGCCACTGCTTTTGCGGCTCCCCTGATCGCAGGGACCAGCACCACGATCACTGTGCCGGTGACCAATTATCTTACCCGGGCGGCTGCAGTCACCGTCTTTGTTGACTGGAATAACGATGGTATATTCAACAATACCGATGAGCGTTTCGCCGTTCCGGTCGGTGCGGCCGGTGTTCCCAGTCCTGCCGGTCCGGTTACGCCTTTCGTGAATAATACGCTCGCCATCCCGGTTGTCGTACCCACTTACGTACAGACCGCCACAGTCGGCGTGCGTGTGCGCATTACCTCTGCGGGCGTTGTGGACGCTTACGGCCCTGCTCCCGATGGCGAAGTGGAAGATTTCCTGGTGGAAGTCCGCGGTCTGGATTATGGCGATTTGCCTGACCCGGCCAATGGTATTGCGACCAATGATTTCCGTACCCGTTTTGCAGATAACGGTGCCCGCCATGGAATCGTACTTGCCGCGCCCATCTATCTGGGCGCTACGGTTGATGCGGAGCCCGATGGGCAGGTTTCTGCCAATGCTAACGGCGATGACACCAACCCGGTGCCTTCCGTGGACGATGAGGATGGCGTGGTATTTGTAACCTCTCCCTTAATTCCAGGTTTACCAGCAACGGTCGAAGTGACTGCGCGCAATGGCCATCCGACGAGCAGCGCTACGCTGTTTCTTTATGCCGATTTCAATAATGACGGTATTTCTTCCCTTTTACCGGTACCTTTCACAACCGGAGATCCTGTTTTCGCCGCGGGTGTTTCGGCAACCCGGACCTACACGTTCCTTATGCCGCTTAACGCCGCTTATATCGGCGATAAGGCATTCTTCCGCTTCCGCTTCACTACTCAGGCGCTGGCCAATGACGCTACCGGCGCTTACGGCCTGGCCGAGGATGGCGAAGTCGAAGATTACGTCAGCGGCGATATTTCGCTGTACGACTGGGCAGACTTGCCCGAGCCCCGCTTCTTTACGGATAAGACGGGAGGTACGGCCGGCCCGAGCCACCGCATCTCTGCGGTCCCGGTCGGCGGTGGTGTTTACGTTAATCCGCTGTTCATCGGCGCTACACCGGCAGATATGGAACCGGACGGTAAACCCAGCGTTGATGCTGACGGTGACGACATGACAAATACTCCTGATGATGAAGATATTGCATTCAATAGCACATATTTCTCCAACCCGCTGACGGGCGACCGCCTCATTGCGGGCAACAGCATAACCCTAACGGTTCCTTATACCAACGTCACTTCCGGGCCGGCCAATATGCTCGTATTCATTGACTGGAACGGTGATGGCGACTTTGAGGATGACGGCGAGCGTATTGGGACGCCAGGGAATGCAGGCGTAACTGCGCCTGCCGGTGACCAACTGGTCTTCAATATTGCTATCCCTTCAACAGCGAGCGCCTTTTTTACCGGCGTGCGTATCCGCCTTACCACTGGGGCAATTCTCGACGCCAACGGCCCGGCGCCGGACGGTGAAGTAGAAGACCTCTTCGTGGACGTCTATGGCTTCGATTACGGCGACTTGCCGGATGATGACGTGTTGCCGGTACCGCCCAATCCATATACAGCGACAGGCACCGGGTTCACAGCCAAAGGGGATTATGAGACCTATTTCACTGTTGACGGTACCCACGGCCCGCGCCACCGCATTAACCCCGATCTGAAGATTGGCAATACGGTGGATACGGAAGGAAACGGACAGCCGCAGGTCAATGCCTTTGGCGATGACATCACAGGCATTGACGATGAAGACGGCATTATCCAGCCCGACTCCGTCGTGCGCGGCAAGCCTGCCACTTTCAAAATTTTTGTAACGAACAAGACCCTTGCTCCTGCTTATCTTTACGGCTTTGCCGACTGGAACGATGACGGTGACTTCCTGGACATTGCTCCGGGGCTAAACGAGCGCGTTGGCCCGGTGATCATTCCCGGCGGCGCAAGTGGTTACTATCAGGTGACCTTTATCGTACCGCAGTTGCCAAACCCGCTGCCATCCAGCGTGGGCGCCCGCTTCCGCTTGAGCGGCACAGATTATAACCTTTCTACGGGCCCGGTTCAAGGTATAGCTACCGATATTGATGGGGAAGTCGAAGATATCCTCGTTGACGTAGTCGGCTACGACTGGGGCGACTTGCCCGAGCCGCGCTACATCACGGATGCCCTTGGTGGCCAGCAGGGCCCGAGCCATAAAATCGCTACGACCGCTGATCCGCTTAATCCGGGTACAAGGACATGGGCGCTGTACATCGGCGCCACCCCGCCAGATCCGGAACCAGATGGGCAGCCGCATCCACAGGCATTCGGGGACGACAACAATCCCTTTCCGAACGACGACGAAGACCTCTCTCCTGCCGCCTTTGTAAATAAGATCTCGGGGCTCCAGGAGGCGGTTATCGCCGGCGAACCAATTACGCTGCGGGTGCCTGTTGTAAATAATTACGCAGCTACTAGCGCAACCCTTTGGGCATTCATAGACTGGAATGGCGACGGGTCCTTTACCGGGCCTGAAGAGACGATGTTCCGGAGTGTGCCACCGACCGGCGGCATACCGGCAACGGTTGATTTTGATTTTATCGTTCCGGCGCTTGCCAAGTCCGATTCTATCGGTGTCCGCGTCCGTTTCACAAGTGGCCAGATTACGGATGCTTACGGGATCGCTCCTGATGGCGAGGTCGAAGACTTTATCACAGCGTTTAATTCACGTGACTTTGGCGATTTGCCGGATGTTACAGCCGGAGTTGGCAAGAACGACTTCCAAACGCTGAAGACCAATGACGGCCCGCGCCACGCTATCCCGGTCGTGCCGCTGGTTTACCTCGGGGATAAGATTGATACCGAAGCCGACGGCCAACCTTCCGGCGATGGTAACGGCGACGACAGTAATCCGCTGCAGCAGGATGATGAGGACGGTGTTGTTTTCCTTACGCCTATGCAGCCGGGCAATACAGCACAACTGGCCTTCTATGCAGCCAATAACTCACCTGCAGCGGCCCTCCTTCAAATCTGGGCAGATTGGGGCAACGACGGTACCCTCGAACCGGTGGTGGTGGTCAATTCAGGTGACCTCGTCCTGAACCCCGGTACGGTGATCGCATCTGGCGCCAAGCGCGTGATCACCTTCCAGGTGCCTGCCAATGCGACCCTGGACGGAGGTAAAATTCACTTCCGCTTCCGGATCAGCTCGGATCCTGCTTTTGCTGTTGCACCGGGCCCAAATGGCCTTGCACAGGACGGGGAAGTGGAAGATCACGTCGTGCCGCTCTTTAAGATCGGCAACCTAGTCTGGGAGGACCGCAACAACAACGGCTTCCAGGACGCTGAGGAGATCAACCTGGGTATCCAGAATGTTCGCGTAGTAATGCGTTTTGGGGGTGTTGATCCGGTTACCGGCGTTTGCGACTCGGTGACGCAGAACACCATCGCCGATTTGAATACCCTGGTACGCGATCCGCGCCCCGGCGACCAGATCACGGACTATGTAATCGAATCCTATACCAATGCCCAGGGCCTTTACGGATTCACCGGTATGATCGAAGGCTTTTACCAGATCATCGTTGCCGATACCTTCGGCCTGACACCCACACGGTTTGACTGGATTAAAAATGTGACGGAGGAAGACCGCGATAGCGACGGCAAGCCTTACCGGAATCCCTGGGAATATGGAAATGGCGAACGCCGGCAGTCCAAGAGCCAGGAATGGAAACTGACCGCTGCCACCATTGGTACCGATGAAGAGGGTATTCTGGACCAGGGTAACCCGCAGTTGCCTGATCCCAACCGGGTGGACGACCCATTCCCGGATAACCGGGTGGAGCAGCGGATTGACTTCGGTTATGTCGGATACGACTTTGGCGATCTCGATAGCTCGCTTGTCAATAATCCTTCCATTAGCTACTTTGATACAGAAGAGGATGGTATCGCGGGGCATCCCGAGGGTCCTAAGCATATTGTAACGCCTGACCTGCGCCTCGGCCATTGCCAGGATGCAGAGTGGGAAGGCCAGCCTGATCCCGATGCAGGTGCCAATTTCGTGCCTGTACCGGTAATCCTGGGCGGTGGTGACGATCCGATTGCCGACTTCACTACCTATCCATTCTTCCCGTATGATCCTTCTCAAGGCCGCCGTTGGCCATTCCATGACGCGGCCAACGTATGCGGGGACGATGAAGACGGTATCCGCTTCCTTACACCAATGGTGGCAGGCTATGATGCTCAGATTTCGGTGCGCTATAATGCCCGTCTCAACCTCGATGGTCCGGATGCTTACCTGCACGCATGGTTCGACTGGAACGGCGACGGTGATTTCTATGTGAATGGTGATCCGGCGCAAGGGAGTGATCCGGACGAGCACGTCATATTCAAATCCCTCGACGGTGGCGCTATCTCCCTGGAACCCAATACCAAGGCAGTTGAGTTGGAAATGAGCTACCTGTCCTCGCCGGATGATTCGGTCCGCCTGACCTTCCGCGTACCCGCTCATGTGCAGTACAACAACGGCAATATGCTGACGCGCTTCCGCATCAGCTTCGATCCGCGGCTCGGGCCGAACGGTATTCTGTCACCTACGCTTAATTTCCCGGCGACGCACCCCGGTGCAGGTAGTTCTATGGTTCCCGGCGGGATCGTTCCTTACGGTGAGGTGGAAGATTATTTCATTGCCCTGACGA
>JBMOJO010000075.1:0-14908 GCA_049315745.1 Saprospiraceae bacterium
TGATTTTGCTTCGCAAAATCAGGAAAAAGATGCCTCCATCCAAATTTAATTTGGCGCGAAGTGCCGGAAAAAAAGCTTTTCACACAACCCCGACATAAAATTCTGCCGCTGATGGCAGCAAAAGACTTTTACACAATCCCTGTAGAAATCGCAACGAATTCAATGCCGGTCCTCCGTACAACCAATAGGCGCACCGTCGGGCATTACGGGCATTGCGGGCACTTTGTACTGGCCGGGATCTGCTTTGAACAAGCGGATTTGCTCCACCAGGTATTTCCAATGCGCCTGTTGTGCTGGATCGCTGGAGTTGGCTTTAAGGGCAAAGTCAACGGCCAGGGCTTCAGCTTTCTGCAAGGCAATGGCTGAAACCTGTTGCTGGATCCCCCGGTCGCCGGCAAGTTGCAGCAGATGCTGAAGGGCTGATTTTTCGATCGTCCGTTGTATTTCCTGTTGAAGGGGACTTAGGCCGGCACGCGGTAGGATCGTTGAAAAAACCTGATCCAACACCTCGTTCACGGAAGGCGAAAGCGGGTTGCGCGCGTGGTGCTCGAGTACCCGTGCAAGCCGGACCGGGTCAAACAACAGGCTAATGGTATTCGTAGCCGCACTTTCTGCGGCAGCGATCGGGTCGAAAGTCAGGCCGGTATTAATTTTGAACATTTCGCGATCGCGCTCATAGCCAAGCGGAGGCGGAGGGATCAGCGAAATGATTCGCTCCGGAAGGGTCAAAAAAGCAGGGTCGAGCGTCTCCAGCAAGGCCGTCAAAGCCTCGCGCTGTGCCGGGGGAGAGACAGGCGCGTTTGTCGGCTGGCCGTCCCCTCTGAGCGCATAGGCATAATTTACGCCGCCCAAAGATTTAGCAACTGCGTCCACCTGATAGCGATGTGCGAGATAAAGCGGAACCAGCACATTCTCAAGGTTCGACATGGGTGCCCCCAAAGGAATATTTTTCTCGCCGAAAGTTGCCAGGGCTGTTTCGCGGATTTTCATCAGGCGCCTCAATTCGGCAGTAGCGCTACTCCCGTTGTCCCAAACGTGGGTATAGGGGTGCGCGGCATTGGAAGGGCGGCCATCGCGGTCGGAAAGGTATAGATAGCCCATTTTGATATTGTCCTGAATGATTTTTTCCAGTGCTGCCGCCTCATCGGTCCCTTTTGGGAAATCCTGGTAGCCAAAAATGATCATTCGCTTGTCCCATTCCCCGATACCCGTTGCATACGCTTTGGAGAAGTCCATTTTACCCTGGGCATCAAGTTCAATATAAGGGTGGGGATAGTCCATGACGGATGCCCTGTTGTTAAAACTTGCCGCAAAATTATGTGCAAGGCCGATGGTATGGCCAACCTCATGTGCAGAAAGCTGGCGCAGGCGTGCCAGGGCCATCTCCCTCAAACGCGGATCGGCAGTCTTGCCATTGGCATAAGCCTCCACGAGACCCTGGGCGATGAGGAAATCCTGGCGCACCCGAAGAGAACCCAGCAAGACATGCCCCTTGATAATTTCCCCTGTACGCGGGTCCGTCACCGAACTGCCATACGACCAGCCACGGGTAGAGCGGTGTACCCAGTTGATCACATTGTAGCGCACATCCATGAGGTCAGCCCCTTCCGGCAGAACCTTTACCTGAAAAGCATTGCGGTAACCGGCCGCTTCAAAAGCCTGGTTCCACCAACTTGCCCCTTCGATAAGGGCCGAGCGTATGGGTTCAGGTGCGCCCGGATCCAGGTAATAGATGATGGGCTCCACCGGGTCGCTGATCTTTGCGTTGGGATCTTTCTTCTCCAGGCGATGGCGCACGATAAACCGCCGGACCAATTGCTGGTCAATCGGGGTAGCGTAGTCTGCAAAGCTCAGATCGTTGTAGCCGCTCCTGGGATCATAAGCCCTGGGCCTGTAGTTATCATCGGGCAGCTCGATCAAAGAATGGTGCATACGTACGGAAACCGCATCGGGAGATGGGGCAACAGTGCGAATCAAGGCGCCCTGGGCCTCTCCAACCAGCGTAACGATCGCCTCAAATTCACTGTTCTTTGGAAAATTTCTGGTATTTTCGAGGTAAAGGGCCGATCGGAGCGGGTCCACTTGATAATTCCCCTGTTTACTGTTGCGCAGACGGGCTGCCACGCCGTGGGCATCGCGAAGCAAAAACGGCGTAAAATCAACCAGGGCCTTCCCTTCTGACGCTGCTTCTATCCTGAAACCCCAAAGCACGGAGGTTGCAAAAGCATCGGCTACCGATTCGCGCTCTTTGGGGTTATTGCTTACCGCACGGTAGTCGTAATTGGGCTGTTGCATCAACACCTTAGGTCCGTTGCGCACGAACTTCACGATGCGGGTACTGCCCAATTGATTCCGGTCAAGACCAATATCATTCGAGCCTACTCCGGCAGACAGGGCATTGACATAAAGGACTTCCGCATCCCATTTGTCTATCTCCAGCCAAATTTTCCCTTCCTTTTCGTCCCAGTAAAAATTAAAGTACCCCGGATAAGCGCGCATCGTTTTTACCTTGTCGGCGATTTCCGGCGTCTGACCGCGAAGAGCGGATGCTGCCAAAAGCAAAAAAAACAGGCTAAAAATGAGTTTTTGCATGTCGTTTATTCTTTTTTATCGGAAGATAAGGGTAAAAAACCAGTATTTTTGCTAACAAACGAAAGAATAATTTATGCCGCACCTAAAGCTCCTGTCTGCAGCAACAGCCTTTTTCCTTTCAGCATGTACCCCCGCCATTCCTCCTGCCGATCCTGCCTATCTCAAAGCACATGCAGACTGGAACGCAGCACGCATGGCCGAACTCAAAGCGCCCGACGGATGGCTGGCCCTCGCCGGTTTGTTCTGGCTCGAACCGGGTGCCAATACTTTCGGTTCGGACAGCAGCAACCAGGTGATCTTTCCCGCAAAATCTCCGGCCAGGATGGGCACTTTTTACCTCGAAGGCGATTCGGTGCGTATGGAACTTGCCCCCGACATACAGGCGATAGAAAGTACTGCGCAAAATAAAGTATCGTCCGCCACGCTTCGGCTGATACCCGGAACAACGCCGGCCACCTATCGGCGGGAAGCCCTTGAATGGGTACTCCTCGAACGCGGCGGGCGCTACGGCATCCGACTCTGGGACCGGGAAAACCCGGCAATGGAAGCGGTGAAAAATATCCCAACCTTTCCTGTACATCCTGGATGGGTCACCAAAGCAACCCTGGTCCCTGTAGATTCCAGCCGTAAAGTGCGCATGCAGAATGTACTCGGGATGACCATTGAACAGGCCTCCGCGGGCATCCTCGAATTTAAAAAAGCAGGTGCCACCTATCGCCTTGAAGCATTGGAAGACGCCGACGGATATTTTCTCATTTTCGCCGATGCTACTACCGGTGACCAAACCTATTCCGGTGGCCGATATCTACACGCGCCTTTAGCCGATAAAAATGGACAGACTATATTGGACTTCAATAAAGCATATAATCCCCCCTGCGTCTTTACGCCATACGCTACCTGCTTGCTGCCTCCAGCCGCCAACCGGCTGGAAATAGCCATCGAAGCAGGCGAAAAAACGCTGCCCGGGCATTGATAAATCAACAGGATGTGGACTCGACGGGGACGAAAGTGGATTATCCCCCAGTGCGATGGAGCAGGGCCTGGAGATCCTCCAGGGTATTGGCCTCCCGTGCAGGCTTGTCGCGGCGCCAGCGGTGGATACGCGGGAAGCGCAGTGCAATTCCGGATTTATGCCGCGTGGAAGGTTGTATGCCCTCAAACGCAATTTCAAACACCAGCTCAGGCCGGACACTGCGGACCGGGCCAAAGCGCTCGACTGTATTTTGACGTATCCAGGCATTGATTTCCTGAAATTCCGCATCGGTAAGCCCTGAATAGGATTTGGTGAAAGGAACCAGGTGCTTATCCTTCCAGACGGCAAAGGTGAAATCGGTATATAAGTTGGCACGGCGGCCGTGGCCTTGCTGGGCATAAATCATCACGGCATCCACAGTCATTGCATCCACTTTCCATTTCCACCAATCGCCGCGCCTACGCCCTGCGCGGTAGGCAGAATCTGCCCGTTTAAGCATAAGGCCCTCACTGGCGTATTCCCGGGAGTCTTCCCTGGCGGCATGCAGCGATTCCCAGTCGTCGAAGCGCAGCACCTCTGAAAGCTGTAAAACAGATACCGGGTATGCCTGTAAAAGCTGCTCCAGTTGCTCCCTGCGTTTGCGAAAAGGTAAATGCCGGATATCTTCCCCGCTGAATTCAAGTAAATCATAGGCCCGGAGTACCACAGGAGCGCTATCCAATACCGCACGGGTGATATTTTTTCGCCCAATCCGCGTTTGCAGAAATTGAAACGGGAGTAGTTTGCCGGCTTTAAACGGCAGGATCTCCCCATCGAGAACAGTACCATCGGGAAGCAAACCGGCAAGTACATGGAATTCAGGGAACTTATCGGTCAACAGTTCTTCGCCCCGCGACCAGACAAAGAGCTCCCCTTTACGTACGATCAACTGCCCACGGATACCGTCCCACTTGCGTTCTGCGATCCATTCTTCGGGCTTTCCTAATGTTAGCAGTTCATTATCAATTGCATACGCGAGATAGAAGGGATAGGGTTTTGAAATATCCTCTTGGGGGCCGGCTCCGAGCAGCAGGTGTTCCAGGGTATTATCGTCAGGGCTCCAGTTGCCCATGAGGCGGTGCGCCAGAATATTTTGCTCCACTCCGGAGTACTGCGCCAATGCCTTTACCAAAAGTTGCTGTGAAACACCGACGCGGAACCCCCCGGTGATCAGTTTATTGAACAAGAAGCGTTCCGGCGCTTCCATTTGTTCCCATGCACCCAATATCCCCGCTTTGCGCTGAATTTCGCTATCATCCCCCAGGTTGCGGATAAAATTGATCCAATAGCTCAGCGACTGCGGGTTAGCAGATACCGGCGAGGGCAATACGAGGGATATCGTTTCTGCGAGATCGCCTACGACATGGTAGGATTCTTCAAAGAGCCAGAGCGGTATGCCTGCAGCCTCGGCCGCCCACTCCCGCAACAGGGACGTCGTCACCGTGCGCTTCGGGCGGCGATGGGAAAGCAGGGCGATGGTCCATAACACGTCTTCTTCCCGCGCATCGTGGAAATAGCGGACTAAAGCATCAATTTTATCGTTGACCCTGGTCGTCTGATCCAGTTCCGTAAAAAGTTGAACGAATCGCTGCATACCTATTCCTCTTTTTCCCCCTCCCCGGTTTGGCTGGGGTCTAACAGTTCACCTTCATAAGCAGTCTTTTCAGCAACTGCCTCCAAACCTTGCTGACGGAGCCACTGGCTGAAGCGTTCTGAATAGCCGTGGGTCACGATGACCTTTTCTGCACCTGTTGCAGAGACTGCCGTGTTAAGCCCGTTCCAGTCGGCATGGTCGCTGAGTACGAACCCACGATCCGCATTTTTTCTACGACGGGCGCCCCGCAACGTCATCCAGCCTGATGCGACCCCCAGGGAAATTTCCCTGAACTGTCGCAGCCAAAGCGACCCAATTACAGCGGGTGGGGCAATCACCAACCCACCTGAGTATCCCTTACCCCTGGTATCCGGGTTAACACGCCGGGTATCCGGCAAGCCAACACCCTGTGCCCTGATGACTTCGTTGACGTTTTCGATCGCCCCATGGGTAAATATGGGGCCAATCGTGGTGTCTATGCCTTGGAGGATGCGTTGCGCTTTCCCCAAGGCGTAGGCAGTAATCACACTTACCTTATCCTGGGCCTGGTTGTCTCTCCACCAGGTATTGATCTCGCGGAACACCTCCGCCTGCGGCTTCCAGCGGTACACCGGAAGCCCGAAAGTAGATTCTGTGATAAACGCATGGCAGCGCAGCGGTTCAAAAGCGCCGGAGAGCCCGTCGTCTTCCAGCTTGTAATCTCCCGAAACTACCCAGACTTCTCCCTTGAAAGCAATCCGGATTTGTGCGGAGCCGAGGATATGTCCTGCGGGATGAAAGGAAAAATCTACCCCGTTGATGGTTCGTGTTTCGCCGTATTCCACCGTTTCGATATTCACCGGCCCCAGGCGGTGGCGGATAACCGGTTGAGCCAGGCGCGTGCAAAGGTAAGCCTGATGCCCCCAGCGGGAATGATCGGAGTGCCCATGGGTAATCAGTGCCCGTCTGACAGGCTTCCAGGGATCAATATAGACATCTGCCTGGGGGCAATATATCCCCTTATCCGTAAAATGCAGCATCTGTCGGCCTATTTACCGGAAAAGTGTTTGAGCATGATAACTTCGCGGGGAGTGAGATACCGGACGAAACCCCTGGGAAGGTCTTTTTTTGTCAAACCGCCCAGATAAACACGGTCGAGCTTGACCACCTCGTAGCCAAGTTGTTCGAAAATACGGCGCACGATGCGGTTGCGACCGACATGCAACAGCAGGGTTGCCGCGTTTTTTCCTTTTCCCGGGGTATAGTGGGCGGCATCCACGGTAACGGGCCCGTCTTCCAATACCAGGCCCTCCCGTATTTGCCGGAGATCTTCAGGTCGAAGTTCTTTGTTTAACTCGACATCGTATTGCTTCTCCATTTTAAAGCTCGGATGGGTCATCTTCATAGCCAATTCGCCGTCGTTCGTCAACAGGAGCAGACCGGTAGTATCGCGGTCGAGACGGCCAACCGGAAAGACCCTTTCCTTTACCTTATCCTTGATCAGGTCCATGACCGTAGTGCGGCCGCGCTCGTCCTGGGAGGTTGAAATTACCCCTTTAGGTTTATTGATCAACAGATAGACCTTGCGTTCTTCCGGGCGGATGATTTTTCCTTTATAGCGGACGACATCCTCCGGCTTCATCTGGTAGAAAGGTTCGACGACAACTGCGCCGTTTACACTTACCTGGCCGCCCTTGACCAGGTCTGCGGCCTGCCGACGGGAGCATACCCCGCAGTGTGCAACGTATTTATTCAGGCGCATCCCTTCGACCGGCTCCGCATCGCTGCCGGCAGATCCTTTTTCTTTACTATTGTTTTGTTTTGCGAGACGTATCCGGGGTTGTGCCGGTTTTCGCGGTGCTTGTTTGGCCATGACATTATTATTTCACACGGTAAATCTACATCAGGTTACTAAGTATATTGGGGGTAAAAGACGATAAAAGAAAGTTATCGTAACTTGTGTCGCTGCCTGGAGTGGGTGTGCCAAGCAGGTAAACCGGGTAGCACAAGTAGGCGATAGGGTCAGAATTCCCTGTAAGGTTTTTGGATAATGGACTTCCAATCCAGCCCGAGCAGTTTGCTTTCGCCGAGGACATCTGAGCCGCCAAAAATCAGTAATTCACGCCCATCCAGGTCCCAGCAGTGGGAAATCCAGGCCTTTTGAATAGCATGGGGCTGCAACATCTTACTCAGATTGAAAAAGCGGACTTTCCCCGAAATGGCCTCCAGTTCCGCCAGTATTACCGCTCCATCTTCTCCACGGTAGCGCCCGAAAGTACGGAACTTGCCGACGGGCTGATGATGGGCGACGAGGTCATTGTACATCAGATAAACCTTATTTTCCCGGTAAAATACTTTAAATGAAAATGGCGAAAGGGGGTTTCGATTAAAACCTTCGGTCTGTCTTTTGGGCAGACGATGAAACCACTGCAAGCGCTGCAGATCTGGCTGTAACCGAAATGCAAGCATATCATTGAATTCATAGATGCCTTCTGTCGCGCTGTAATATTCCTGCTCTGCGATTGCCAAAAGGCTTCCATCTTCGAGCAACTTTACTTTACGCACCTGATAGGACTCAAAGCGGTGCCGGTTGGCATTGAGCAAATCATCCCCTTGTGGATAGATGAAAGCCGCCTGGTACCGTTCTTTATCCACCGGAACGATACCTTGTACCATTTTTTCGCCGCCGGGAGGGATATAAAACGCAAATACCCCCAGATGGACTTCCTTGCCGGGTTCCTGATAGAAAGCAGCTCCCGCCATCGCATTCCCCTCTGCGGGGTCTATATGCAGGCCGCGCAGCGCATATCCTGCGGGATTGATATCGTAAATAATCATATTCTCCTCACCGGGCACTGCACAAAGGACGAAGTAATCAATTTTATTTTCGTCAATTACCGGACCAACTTTTCCGGTATAGTTTTCTCCGAGCAAAAAAGCGCGCCCATCATCGGTAAGCCGGCAATCATAGAGATATAACGAGGCGTTTTTATACGGAAGTACATATCGCTGCTGCCAGAGGGTATCCAGGTTTTCTTCCAGTACCGTCACCGTGAGCCGTGCAGGGTCCCCGGGCAGGGAATACGACCAAGAATAAAACATCGCCTTTGTGCGATCAGGTGAAAGTGCATAGCCAAACGGTACACGATAAAGCTGAGGGGTATATGCCTCATCTACCACCACACCGGCCACTTCCCCGAAATCCGGGATTTCGTACTGTTGCAGCATGAGGTAATTCCGCTGGGGCCCTGGATAATAGATGGAAGTGAGCACCTGCAGACGCCCATTCCAGGCGAATACCCCTTCAAACTTGGCCTCTACCCCTCGGCGTTCGAGGGAGACAACCCGCTGAGCCAGCGAACGGTTGTCGGGAGCAAAGAATTCCATGCGCAACTGTTTGGGGCGCTCGGGATGGTCGAGAAATACCGCCACGAAACCGGCCTCACCAAAAGGGACAACCGCCTTGATCAAAAAGATATCGTATTCGCTCTGGGCGAACGCCGGACGGGCTTGAAAGGATGCCACCAGCAGAGAAGACAAGACTATGGGCCAAATATGACGTTGAAGCATACGCTATAAACAATTAAGTCAGCATGGAGTTGCAAGAAAAAAAGCTTACCTGACTAAATCACACAGCAGCCACCGGTTGGGGTCCACTAATGCCTGGGTGTTGCGCGGTATCTTTACAGTAACCGCTTTATCGCCCACCGGCACACGCTGTACCTTACCGTCCAGTCCGACCTCTACCGGCATCGGGAAAGGCAACCCTCCGGGAGCCTCCCAGCGAAGGGTCAGCTCCTGGCCCTCGATACGGGAATAAAGCCTCGGCAATCGCGGCTGCCGCAGATATACTTCAAAAAACCAGTCCAGGTCCATCCCCGAGATTTCTTCACAAAGCAGCAGGAAGTCATCGGTCGTGGCGAAGCGACATTGCCGGCCATCCGTAACTTTCTCAAGATCTGCACTCGGATAAGCCATTCGGCGCAGGGCACTGAAAAAAGCTTCGTCGCCGATCACCCCGCGCAGTACGTGAAGTACCCATGCCCCCTTCGAATAAATAGGCGCCCGGTAAATACCGTCTGAAGTAAGGATCTCCCTGGGGGCTACGGCAAGCTCGTTACCGAACCGCCGCTGACTGGCCATAAAATCGAGATATCGGGATTTACCTTGCTTTTCTTCTACATAAAGGGCCTGCATATAGGTACAAAAACCCTCATGGATCCACATATCCTGCCAGTTGTAGTTCGTCACCAGATTACCCCACCATTCGTGGCCAAACTCATGGTGGTGCAAGGCGTCGAAGCCCCAGTCCACCCCGCCGGTCATCGAAGTATTTTTAAAATTGGCCCCGTACGCAATGATGGACTGGTGCTCCATACCTAAATGGGGCGTTTGTGCCACCCCATACTTATCTTTTCGGAAAGGATATGGGCCGAGCAGTTTTTCGTAAAAAGCAATATGTTCCTTGATTTCTTCAAACAAAATTTTTCCCTTCTCATAATCCTCGGGCAGCACGTACAGCATCAGGGGAAAAGATTCTCCCACAATACTGGTGTAGCGCTCCTGGATGACGCGATAGGGGGCAATGTTCAAAGCGATATTGTACACGTTGATCGGCGTAGAGACATACCAGTGGTAGGTCGCCGTGCCGTCTCCATGATCTTCTGTACGACTCAGCCTTCCATTGCACGCGGCAACAAGGGGCTTAGGTACGCGCACGTGGAGCCCCATGGAATCCGGCTCATCGCTCACATGGTCTTTTACCGGCCACCAGATATCCGCCCCTTCCCCCTGGCAACTGGTCGCAATCCAGTGTGCCCCCGAAGATGTTTTTTTCCAGTCAAAACCTCCATCCCAGGGCGCCCGTGGCGCAATCCGGGGTTTTCCGCCATAATGCACCTGTACGCGGATATCCTCCCCGGCCTGACGGGTCTTGCCCAGTGCAATCCAAATTTTTCCGCCCTTGCGCTGTATGCTCAAAGCCTGGGGCAACCCCCCATCATCCAGCAATACGGCGCCAGAAACCGCAAGCAAAGTATCTAGGTCCAATACCAGCACATTCATTGGGTGGACGATTCGGGCACGTACTTCCAGGGTACCCGCTATCCGCTGCGCTTCGGGGAACACCTGGATGCTGAGGTCGTAAAATGTTACGTCATAAGACGCCTGCTCAGGGCTTAAAACCCCTCCGGAGTCATAGATCGGTGTTTGGGCAACTCCTGTTAAAGGAAAAAACAGCAAGGAAAGGAAAGGAAGAGAAAGGATAAAACGCATAGCAGGATTATTGAACGATGTAAAGGAAAAATATACCAGGTAAACGTCAAATCACACCAGACTTGTTGCGATAGTTAATGTTGGGAAAATATACTGTTTTGCATCGGTGCGAGGGCTTTTTGAGTGCATACAGGCCAGACAAGCAGCTAAAAAAGGGGCGGTGTGGGTGAAAAAAGCGCCATTTTGCCTCGTAAGCATCCCGTTGAAACAAATTTGCCGGCAAGCCAATCCCGATGGCACCGACACAAGGGCAAAAATTCCGAAAGCGGCTGCTTTCGGTCAGTTCACCGAAAAAACCGGCAGCTCCAGTTTACCAACGTGTAGAGGTTCCGGTCGGTCGAACAACGCATCATAAACCGTTGCCTGTATCCTGTTGCGGATATTCAGTTTGTTGAGCCGATAGTTGCGCATTGAGGGATAGGTGCGGTTGGCCAGAAAAATAAAAACCAGAGACTCCTGGGGGTCTGCCCAGGCGCATACCCCTGTAAACCCGACATGGCCAAAAGTACTTTCGGAAACCCGGGAAGAAACATTGGGTGGGTACCTGGAGCCAATCGGCAGCATATCGAAACCCATCGCACGGCGATTGCCCCCGGGATGCCTGGTCGTGAAAAGTGCTACGGTTGCAGGGTCAAAAAAGCGTTGCCCCCCATACCGGCCCTTTTGCAGCAGCATCTGCATCAGCGTAGCCAGATCAAGTGCATTGGAAAATAAGCCGGCATGGCCGCTCACCCCCCCCAACATTGCCGCCCCCATATCGTGCACATAGCCGTGTATGCGCTGTTTGCGAAAATAGTTATCCTCCTCTGTGGGCGGGATCCTGTCCAGCGCGATGGTTTTCCAGGGCTGGAAGGTCGTCGCTTGCAACCCGAGCGGCACGTAAAATTGTTCCTGCACAAAGGCATCCAAATTCCGGTCGGTCAACCGCGCAACCAGTCTTGCAAAAAGAAAGAACCCCAAATCGCTGTATTTATACCCGGAATGCTCGAACAAACCGGAATAACAGATCTGGCGCCAGATACTGTCCTGGAAACCATCGCGCAAAAACATGCGCTCCGTCACCGGAACCGAAAATTCCGGCTCTGGTGCAGGCCGGTAAAAGTCTGCGGAGGGATGGGCCTCCTTTTGGCTGTTGCGGGTCAGCGTAGCTTCATAGAAAGGTATCCAATCCCGCAACCTTGCCCGGTGGGCAAGGATATCCGAGATCAGGATGTTTTCTTTGTTCGTCCCTTTTAATTCCGGCAAGTATTCGCTCAGGGGCTTTTGCAGGTCAATCCTTCCCTGCTCCTGGAAATACATCAACGCGAGGGTAGTAGCCGCGATCTTGGTCACGGAAGCAAGGTCATAGACATCATCTTTTTGTACGGGATGCTTGACAGAATAGGTGTGGTCGCCAAAAGCCTCATGATAGACGACCTGTCCTTTTCTTGCAACGAGCACCACACAACCTGGCGTAGCGCCCTCCGTTATTGCCTCCTTTACAATCTGCGCAATCCGTGCCAGCGTATCGGAACGAAGGCCTGCTTCCTCTGGGATGGAAAATCCCATGCGCCCCAGGGATGGCGTATCCTCTCCTGTATTATAGCGGCTTCGCGCTGAAGCGCCCACCGGCAAGCGCCCGCTCATGCCAATCGCCCCGAATAAAGCCTGAGCAGCAAGGTCTTGTGTAGCGCTGTCTTCCTCATAAGCCTGCAACACCCATTCAAAATCATCGAAAAACCTCAGGGCATAAGGCGTGCCGAACACGACCAGCACCACGCGGGTTTTTTGGTTTAAGCGTTTTAAAAATTCGAGGGCGCTCGACGCAAGACCAAATTGCTGTGCGCTCGAGGCGTTCATCCCATGCAGGCCGACGAAAACGACCTCCTGCTTTTCCAGAAGGGCCTGCAATACCTCTGCACGTTCCGCAGAAATTTCCTTGCCAGTCTGATAATGCGTAACTTTTCCGTAAGCCGCGAGGCGTTTTTGAAATACCGTTTCTGCCGCCGCACCGATGCTCAACGATGCCATAGCGAGTGTATCAATGCGTTGTAGCGGGATCATACGCTGCTTATTGCGCACCATTGTGAGCGAAGCCTTGATAAGTTCCCGGCGCAGTACCTCAGCTTCCGGTGTGCTCAGCTCTTTTCGGATATTTTCCACCGGCACAGGCGCCGCATGGGTCAACCCGAGGCGATATTTGGCCCGGAGTACACGACGGACACTTTCCATGAGCTGCTCCCGGTCCAGGGTACCATTTGCCAGATAGGCTTTTATCTCCCGTAGTGCCGCGCCCAGATTTTCAGGCAAACAAAGGATGTCGTTCCCGGCCAGCAATGCTTCCGCTTCGACGATCCCTCCGCCATAATGTTTCGTCACCCCTTTCATTTCAAGCGCATCGGTAAAAATCAAACCCTTGAACCCCATCTCCTTGCGCAGCAAATTAGTGACTGTATTGCGGGACAACGTCGTTGGCCTGTTTTCCCGGTTATCCAATGCCGGCACCTGTAAATGTGCCACCATCATACTGCCGATACCATAATCGGATAACGTGCGGAAAGGATATAGCTCTACGCTGTCGAGCCGCGAGCGGTCGTGCCGGATTACAGGAAGATCATAGTGCGAGTCAACGTCTGTATCTCCATGCCCCGGGAAGTGCTTCGCGCAGGCCATCACGTTTACATCCTGCATGCCCTTCATGTACATATAAGATTTCACCGCAACATTATACCGATCTTCGCCAAAAGACCTGGTATGAATTACGGGGTTCGCTGCATTGTTATTGACATCTGCCACCGGTGCAAAATTGACCTGTACGCCAACCCTGCGCATTTGCCTCCCAATCTCGCGGCCCATCCGATAGATGAGGTCATTATCCTGGACTGCCCCCAACATCAATTGCCGGGGAAAACTCATTGCAGATTCCTTAAGCCGCATTCCAAGCCCCCATTCTCCATCAATCGCGATCATCAGGGGAAGTTTTGACAAAGCCTGGTATTGATTGGTCAATTCTGCCTGTTTCTCAGGCGTACCCTGAAAAAAACACAGCGAACCGACCTGATAATCCCGGATCAGGGACTCAACCAGGGCGACGTGATCGGGGCCCTTATCCGAATGAGCGCGGATCATAAACAATTGCCCGATGCGCTGATCCTCACCAAGCGCATTGAAGACGGAATCCACCCAACGGTCTTCTGCAGGATCGCTGCCGGGAACCAACTTGAAACGCTGTTGCCCATTCATGGCCAGTATGGCTGAGAGCAGAAAACATACAGCCAGGGCATATCGCCCATAATCGCTTGTTCGACACATAATCTTGATGTGATGATTTTGATTGATAGAGAAAAATAGGGCACCTGGATGTTTAAATCAAGGGTAAAATAAAAAAAAACTTTTTCCCGGAGCTTTTTTTCCTATCTTATGATCGCTTAGCCATAAATTCGACCAGGGAACTTCTTGATGCCAAAAGCTGGAATAACCCATACCGCAACAAACCAATCCAAAAAACCACCAAAACACCCGCATGATGAAAAATTTCCTTTTATGCTTTTTCTTATCCCTGCCCATGGCCGCAATTGCGCAACAGTTGAGCGAACGCGAACAGGTCATTTCCGTAATCCAGATGCTTTTTGACGGGATGCGTGCCGCAGATACTACAATGGTGCGGGCCGCCTTTCATCCGCAGGCCCAACTCCAGAGCACCTCCGTCAATGCAGAGGGCAGGCCGCAATTCACGACCACCGAAATCAACCGCTTCATCGCAAGTATTGCGGCCAGAAAGGGGGCCGTGCTCGACGAGCGCATCCACAGCTATGACGTCCGTATTGACCAGGGCCTCGCTGCGGTATGGACGGATTATACCTTTTTCGTAGGGTCTGATTTCAGCCATTGCGGGGTCAACGCGTTCCATTTGTTCAAGGGCGAAGAAGGATGGAAGATCGTCCAGATTACCGATACGCGTCGCAAGGCGGACTGTGTCCAGGAACCACAGTCGGCAGAATCAGAGCTCGAACAATTGATTGACGGCTGGCACCATGCTGCGGCAGTTGCCGACGAAGATACTTTTTTTGGCCTGATGGCCCCTTACGGTATCTACATCGGAACCGATGCCTCCGAGCGCTGGCTCAGGGACGAACTCAAGGCCTGGGCTAAAAGTGCTTTCGACAGGGAAAGCGCCTGGGCATTTACCTCAAAAGACCGAACAATAAGGGTATCCGATGATAACCGGCATGCGTGGTGGGACGAATTGCTCGACACCTGGATGGGCGTTTGCCGGGGCTCCGGTGTCCTTGAAAATACGGCTGGAGGATGGAAAATTACCCACTACCAACTCTCGCTGACCGTGCCCAACGACAAAATCGAGCGGTTCAAAAAAATGGTCGCAAAATGATTTTTTTATAGGGGTTGTGTAAAAGATTTTTTGCCGCCTGCGGCGGCAAAATTTTATTTTTAAACCGATGCGTTTTTCATGATTTTGC
>JBMOJO010000003.1:0-50302 GCA_049315745.1 Saprospiraceae bacterium
TCGCTTCGCGAAATCGTGAAAATGACGCGTCTCTCAGAAGAATATTCTGCCGCCGTAGGCGGCAAAAACCTTTTTACACAACCCCGCTCAGAAGAATATTCTGCCGCCGCAGGCGGCAAAAGACTTTTACACCACCCCTACCCCTGGTAAATAGATACGCGAAGTGCAGGTGTTTACAAAATATCAGCTATCTTTTGACTCAACAATAGCTTAATAATGACGCAAAGCCTTTCATCTGCCGTCCAGCATCTGGAAGAAAAGGGGTATCTGGATATGGATATTGACCCCACCCTGGATCTGTTCGAGGAAATCCAAAAACTTAAAAAAGAAAAAAATGCGGTCATCCTGGCCCATTACTATCAGGAACCGGATATCCAGGATATCGCCGACTATATCGGGGACAGCCTTGGCCTTTCCCAAAAAGCCGCCAAGACCGAGGCCGATATTATCGTCTTTGCAGGCGTACATTTTATGGCCGAAACGGCAAAAATGCTCTCGCCACATAAGAAAGTCCTCCTTCCGGACTTGAAGGCCGGCTGCTCGCTGGCAGATTCTGCCCCCGCGCCCCTGTTCAGGAAATTCAAGGAACAGTACCCCGATCATGTCGTAGTGAGCTATGTCAACTGTACTGCGGAGCTAAAAACAATGACCGATATCTGCTGTACCTCTACCAACGCTATGCACATCATCAACAGTATCCCTGCCGACAAGCCTGTTATTTTTGCTCCGGACAAAAACCTCGGCGCTTATTTGCAGAAGAAAACCGGTCGCCAGATGGTCCTTTGGAATGGCTCCTGTATGGTACACGAGATTTTTTCAGCTGAAAAAATTACAAAACTGATGCTGCGCCATCCCGGGGCGCTGCTCATTGCACATCCTGAATGCGAAGCCCATATCCTCGAAAAAGCCGCATTTATTGGTTCTACTACCGGCCTTCTGAACTTTACGATCAATAGCGAAGCGCGGGAATTCATCGTAGCGACAGAAGCGGGGATTATCCACCAAATGGAAAAAGCTTCCCCGGACAAGATCTTTATTCCGGCGCCGCCGGACAACGCCTGTGCCTGTAACGAATGCCCCCACATGCGCCTCAACACCCTTGAAAAGTTGTACCGCTGCCTGAAATACGAGCTCCCTGAAATCGTGCTCCCGGAGTGGGTCATCGAAAAGGGGCGGGTATGTATTGACCGGATGCTGGAAATTTCTGCGCAGGCAGGCCTGGTAAAGGATTAGGCAGGCGTTACCGGCGCTAAACAGTTGCCATCTCCCCGAGCGCTTTTACAAAAGTATCCAGCTCGCGTGTCGTGGTGTAAATATTCGGCGTAATACGGCAGCCTTGTACCCCCTGGCCGTCAATTGCGACCGTCCAGATGCGGTATTTTTTGAGCAGGGTATCGGCCATATCCACGGGCTTCATCCCTTTTATCCCGACGTTGGCAATCCCGCAGGTACGCAGGGGGTCGGAGGGGGTGTTGAGTACGATATTCGGGATATTGCGCACCCGGCTTGTCCAGTACTCCTGAAGGTAGCGCAAGCGGGCTTCTTTTCGCTCCGGGCCCAGGCTGTAGTGGTATTCCAGGGCATTGCCGATCGCAAGGTCGGTGGCCACGGGGTGGGTGCCGGTATGGTTGAGCCGTCGTATATCTGTATTTTCCGCGATAGCGCTTGCGAAAAGGGGCCGGATTTTCGGGATGTTGTCTTTTTTCACATACAGTAATCCCGCGCCCAACGGTGCGCTCAGCCATTTGTGGAGGCTGGCACCGTAGTAATCACAGTGCAGGTCGCGGATAGCAAAATTCAGGTGCGCAATCGCATGGGCCCCATCCACCATCACTTCTACACCTTTGCTGTGGGCCATATCGCAAATCTTTCTGACGGGCAATACCTGTCCGGTGATATTTACGATGTGGCAGATCATGAGCAGGCGCGTCCGTTCGGTGATAGCCCCGGCATAAAGCTCCACGATTTCGGCATCCGAGCGCGGGTGGTTAGGGATGGAAACCGACTTATTCACCACGCCGTGCTGTATTTCCTGTTGCTTGAACATCTGGATCATGGAAAAATAGTCCTGTTCGGCCATGACTGCTTCGTCTCCGGCTTTCCAGGGTAAACCTCCAATAATCGTATCCAGTGATTCGGTCGTATTCCGGGTGATGATGAGCTCCTCAGCGCTGCATCCTGCCAGTTCGGCAAGCTGCGCTGCTACGGCCCGCTTGTTGTCCCATTGAACCGTGCGCATATAGTGGGAGCCCTGATAATTGACCTCCCGGATGTGGTGGATATAGTTTTCCAGGATATCCTGGGGTAAAAAGCAATAGAAGCCGTTTTCCAGGTTAATGTAATCCGGCTTGAGGCGGTAGCCACTGCGCACGCGCATCCAGAAATCCTCATCCTGGGCGGCCGCTTGCGGGGAGAGGTGTTCGATCTCGCTGACCCAATGCGATAGTTGTTGCAAGAAAACCGGCACGCCGGTGCCGGCGAAAATCATTTTTTTGAGAAAAGTACGTTTATCCATGGCTTTAAGTGTTGTTGACCAGGCTGGCCTGCCGGGCCCGGTGCCCTGGGCTTAGGCCAAATAGAACAAAAAGACGGTATTGTTTCCGGAATGACGAGACCAAGTTAGCATAATTTCAGGTTTTTTCACATTACGGGGCGAATTTGGCCGTTTCAAAAGCCTTTAGCCGGAAAAATTATTTCAAACTTCTTGTGCTAGGCGGTTTAAGGACCAAAAACGGGAGGGTCCTGTAGTTGATCCGAAGAACAGGCCTGGTAAAAGAAAAGGCAGGCTTGCAGGTTAGTGGTATATTTATCCGTGGAAATCCATAATTTTGCGGTACAAAAAACATAACAGCTTGCTGTCTATATTCCGCAACAAACAACTGCTCGTCAGTTTCCTGCTCCTGTTCTATGCACTTGCGTTGCATTTGTTCATGGGTATAATGCCTGGTCAAACTTCCCAGCTTGCCAGCGGGGTACTGTTCCCGGTCGTGAAAGGATGGGTTCCCGAATCCGCATACTGGCAGGCCGGGGTGGTGTGCCTGCTCCTGTTCGTGCAGGCATTTATGCTGAATATTTTGGAGTACAATTACCGGCTCAACCGGGACGTGAATATGTATGCAGGGGTATTTTTTTTGCTGTTTAGCAGTTTCTCCCCGGCTTTTCAGGTGCTTTCTCCCATACATTTCTCCAATATATTCCTGTTTGTCGCACTGTACGAGCTGATGGATATTTCCAAGAAACAGCGGCCGCAGGGAAGCATATTTAATGCAGGCTTTTTTATTGGTATTGCCGCATTGTTTTATCCGGTATCTGCACTTTATCTGATTCTGGTGTTTGTAAGCCTTAATGTGCTGCGGGGGGTCATTTTCCGGGAGCGGCTCGTAGCCCTCAGCGGGTTCCTTACTGTTTACTTTCTGGTTGGCAGCATTTTTTACCAGCTCGGTACGCTGTCGGATTTTACAGGCAGCCAGTTGTTGAACGCTTACCGATTATTCGGTTCAGGCAGGATGCAAATGCCGTGGGAGTTGCTTCCCTGGGCAGTTATCTTGCTGGGGGCGGTATTTAACCAGGGAAATTTTTTTCAAAAGCAAAATATGCTGACCCAAAAGCGTATCGGTTTGTTGTATTGGATGGTGTTGATCGGCCTGTGTACGGCGATTTTCGCTCCGGTATTGACTACGGAGCACTTTTTAATGGTAGCTGTTCCAACGGGCTTTCTTACCGGGATGGCTTTTGGCCGTTTGCGGCCCAAGTGGGCGGAGCTTTGGCATTTCATGCTGCTCCTGCTGCTATTTTTGATACAATATCAGCCACTTATACTTAGTTATTTGCGTTAAAATGGTGGAGGAAGTACTTCACTTGAAAAATTTATACGGGCATGATAGTGGGTTGTGGGAGCAGGATTGAAAATTGTAAAAAGTTAATGGCATGCGATTTGGTGTAGTGGTTTTTCCGGGCTCGAACTGCGACGATGACATGGTACATGTATTGCAGGATATTATGGAGTGCGAAACGATCAAGCTTTGGCATAAGGACCCTGAAATAAAAGGCCTTGGGGAAGGCGACTGTATTGTTTTGCCAGGCGGCTTTTCGTATGGGGATTATTTACGGGCCGGGGCGATCGCCCGCTTCTCCCCGATCATGGGCGCAGTGAGCGCATTTGCCCGTCGCGGAGGGTTTGTATGGGGGGTATGCAATGGGTTCCAAATTCTCTGCGAGGCGGGGTTACTGCCTGGGGTATTACTGCCCAATGCCAACCAGCAGTTTATTTGCAAGAACGTCTATCTGCGTGCAACGACCGGCAACTCGGCCCTGACCTCGAGGGTTTCCCTGCAAAAGGCGCTGAAAATACCGATCGCCCATGCCGACGGGCGTTATTATGCAGATGACGAAACACTCCGCAGTCTTGAGGCTAACGACCAAATCCTGTTTAAGTACTGCAATGCGGCGGGGGATATCGTCCCGGAAGCCAATCCCAACGGTGCCTTGCTCAATATTGCCGGGATTTGCAATGCCCAGCGCAATGTATTCGGAATGATGCCCCACCCGGAACGCGCTTCCGAACAAACTTTAGGCAACTCTGACGGAAAAAAGTTGTTTGAATCCTTGTTGACGAGCGTTCGGGCGGTAATGCCGGAATAGGGCGAAGCGCCGAAAAGGACGACTTATGAGTCGGCCTCGAAGACTTCTATACGAGCCACGCGCTTACGCTACAAAGCAGATAAAAAAACTACCATGAAACGTATTATCCTTCTTGCCCTTTCTGCCCTTCTCACAGCTTTTTCGCTGAACGGCCAGATCAAAAACCCGGTGCGATGGTCCACGAGCTGGACTAAGGCGGGTGGACAGGAGTTTGAGCTGGTTTTCACCGCAACGGTAGATCCGGGGTGGTTTGTCTATTCTCAGTTTCTTGAGGAGAACGGGCCTATTCCCACGTCTTTTCATTTTACTGCCGGTACGCATTTCCAGCTTCTTGGAAAGGCCAGGGAGGAGGGGAAGCGCAAGGAAGGTTTTGACGAAATTTTCGGGATGAACGTCGTCAAGTTCAGCGGTACCGTAATCTTCCGCCAGCGGGTCAGGGTACTCAATCCTGCCGTGCCTGTTGTGGGGTATCTGGAGTATATGACTTGCGACAACGAGCAATGCCTGCCACCTACGGAGGAGGAATTCAGCTTTGATCTAAGCTCAGCGGGTAATGACCGGGCGGATGCGGGCAGGATACCAGCGACGCCCACGCAGCCGGCGGAGGTGCAGCCTGCAGCGGATGCGCCCTTAATCGTTGCCCCCGAAGTGCCGGACGCGAGCGGGTTACTCGATTCCGTAAAGCGGTCGGCTGCAGCACCGGCCCCGACCAGCCAGTCGGCGCTCGAGGTATTATATGGCGGGATGCCTAAGCCCACGTTGTCAGGCGCCGCAAACGACTGTGATACCGGAGAAGCTGCCATCAGTGCAAATACCGGTCTGGGCAGTATTTTCCTGCTTGGTTTTCTGGGCGGCCTGCTCGCACTCCTCACCCCCTGCGTTTTTCCTATGATCCCGCTTACCGTAAGTTTCTTTACCAAAGGGGACGGCCAGAGCAGAGGGGTTTCCCAGGCGGCGCTTTACGGCTTTTTCATCCTGGCGGTTTATTTGATCCTCAGTATTCCGTTCCATTTGATGGACAGCATCAACCCGGACATACTGAACGATATTTCTACCAACGTCTGGCTGAATATTGCCTTTTTTGTCATCTTTCTGGTATTTGCTTTCTCATTCTTTGGCTATTACGAGCTAACACTGCCGAATAGCTGGGTCAACCGTACAAGCCAGGCAGAAGGGATCGGGGGCGCCCTCGGAACGTTCTTCATGGCCCTCACGCTGGCGCTGGTTTCTTTTTCCTGTACCGGCCCGATTCTCGGCTCATTACTCGCGGGGGCATTGACCGGGGATGGTGGCGCCTGGCAGTTAAGCGCCGGGATGGGTGGATTTGGGCTCGCGCTCGCCCTGCCTTTTGCCCTTTTTGCCGCATTTCCCGGGATGATGAAGCGCCTGCCCAAATCAGGGGGTTGGCTTAATACGGTCAAAGTAGTGCTTGGTTTCCTGGAACTTGCGCTCGCGCTAAAGTTCCTTTCCAATGCCGACCTCGTGAAGCACTGGGGCATATTGACCATAGAACCCTTCCTCCTCCTCTGGATCCTGACTTTTATCGGGCTTGCCCTGTATCTGTTTGGCGTGATCCGGTTTCCGCACGACAGCCCCGGGAAGCGCCCTCCGGTACAGATTGCATTGGGCTTGGCTTCCCTGGTGTTTAGCGGATATCTTGGAACGGGTTTTGCCTATGACCCACAAGCCGGCAGCTACCGGTCCCTGACCCTGCTCAGCGGTCTGGCGCCGCCTGTCTGTTACAGCTGGTTCCAGCCTTGCAACTGCCCGCAAAACCTGAGTTGCTTCAAAGATCTGCAAGAAGGGCTCGCCTATGCCCGCCAACTCAAGAAGCCGGTAATGCTCGATTTCACAGGCCACGCCTGTGTGAATTGCCGGAAGATGGAGGAACACGTCTGGCCAAAGCCTGCCGTGTACCGGCAGCTGAAAAACGATTACGTGGTCGTTTCCCTTTATGTGGACGATAAGCGCGAACTTCCCGTGTCTGAACAGTTGGAAGTGCCCAAAATTAATGGGGGGACACGCAAGCTGCGCACCGTAGGGCAGAAATGGTCATATTTTCAGACAGAATACTTTCAGACCAATTCGCAGCCGTTCTATGTATTGTTGTCGCCGGACGGACAGTTGCTCAATACGCCGGTGGGATATACGCCCGATGTCAAAAAATATGTGCAGTTCCTGCAGTGCGGGAAAGAGGTATTTTCGAGGCTCGCAGCTAATGAATAGCACTGCAGGGGATACTTGTTGGTGCGGTCGTGTGGCCAAAAATACCTCAGTCCAGTTCGATCAGGAGTTGGTTTTTTTCAACGGGATTGCCTTTTTCGACGTGGATGCGGCGTACCGTTCCATCACCGGGCGATTTGATGATATTCTCCATTTTCATCGCTTCCAGGATCAGCAGCGACTGGCCCCGGGAGACTTCCTGACCGGCCTTGACATGGATCTCGAGTACGAGCCCGGGCATAGGTGCCTTGATGTCCTTTATTTTTGCAGAGGCCTGTTTGGACAGGCCCATCTTTTCAATTAGCTGGTCGAACCGGTCCGCCAATTTTACCTTGAAGTTGCTGCCGTTGACCCTGACCTCAAAATACTTTTCCTGAAAATCTACGTGCAGCAATTCCGCAGCATAGCCTTTACCGTTAAGCAGGATATGCCACGTACCATGGCCCATAGGGCGCCAGTCCAGCTCGTCGCCGTCCAGTTCAAAATTTTTACTGCCATTTACGGTGATTTGGAATTTTTCCAGGTCCTGTATCATTGTAATGGTATTTACATAGGTGTGGGCAACGGCAGCCCATTTTGGAAAAAAGACAGTATGAATTTCTGACGGGCAGTTAACCTTTACCTGTCCGGATCAAAAAGGCCGATTCAAAAATAGTAAAAATAAGGTATATGCCAAAGAAGGGAATGGCGAAAAGCCTGGAGTCCGGGTGTTTGACCTTAACATAAACGGCGACCATCACGAATGCGAAGAACATTTTCAGGAGGGTCAGGCCCATGATGAGGGTGATGAAACGTTCTTTTTTAGTGCTTTTCGCGGTATGCAATGCAAGCATGAAGGAAAAAAGGCTGAAGAGTATAAAAAAGAGCAGGGAAGCCCAGGCCAGGGGTATTCCCGATTTCCAGCCGGGCCATTGCCCGGCAAAAAGGATACCCGCTACCGAGATACCGGCAGCGATGAGGAGCTGCCGCAGGAAATGCCGAAATTCCATAGAACATCTTCAACAAATAAGACAATTGCCGTCATCGCTTTTTTGTGCATTGTGCTTGCTGAAGTGGGCAGACAGCCTTTTTAAGCCTGCCACGCCCTGCCGCAACAATCCGGGTTACTTCCCTTTGAACAGAAAATCCTTCAGGGAAATATAGAGGGCGGCGAAGACCGAGACAAGCGATAGCACGAGCGTGAAGACCGGTGTTTGGAGCTTAAAATAGCGGTCGAGGTATTTTCCGGCCAGGGCGCCCAGGAGGATAATAAGCCCCATTTGGAAAGCCAGGCCTGTATATTTGGCGATATCGCGCAGGCGGCTTCCGTTAGCCTTGTTTTCCCGACCCCGTTCCGCGTTTTTCTCCCCCATCATCCGTAACCGATATTTTTGAGGCCGCCGATGTTCCTGCGCCGCCTGCCATATTGCATTGAACGTTAAAATTAGCACCAGACTGTACCACCAGTCGTCCGGTCGTAACCTCGCCGCTAACTGTGGCACTTTCCCGCACGTTCAGCAAGTCGGCAATGAAAATGCTGCCTTCAAAGCGGCCTTCGATCACTGCACTTGCACAGCGGACGTCCCCTTCGATATAGCCTGTCGGGCCGATGACCAGCTTGGCGTCACAATGCAGCGTACCTTTTACGCTGCCCTCGATACGGATATCTTTTTCCGATTTGACCGTGCCTTCCACTACAGTGCCTGTAACAAGTGTATTGAAAGCATTCACTGTCGTCAGGTTGCCGGAGGGATTTCCACCTTTGCCGGTTTCTTTTTTGTTGGAACTTCCGAACATAATCAGACTATTTAGCGCGATGAGCAATAATGAACGTGCGGAGGAGGTAAACAATAGGGTTTAGAAATCGGGGCAATAGATACCGCGGCTGGTCTTGCCGCATATTTTATACATCAGGCTGAACTCGAACGACCCCTGGGCATTAGTAGCGGGCTGGAGCGTAGAAGTATTGATGTCATAGCTGAAGCCGAGGTTGAAGTTGTTGAAATCGAAACGTGTTGAGAGGATGAGTGCATCCTGTAGCACGGATGTTTCCAGTTTGTTGGCGATACGTGCCCAGAGCCCGATCTGGAAGGCCTGGCTATCGCCGGTGCCCTGCCCCAGGTTAAAACGCAGGCTGGTACCGGCATTGATCTGCATCAAAGGGCCCTGGCGCATGAAGATCGCGCCGGGAAGTATGCCCATCCGGTTGTTGAGGGGCAACTCCCCGCCGACATGTGCGGTGACCCGGCTGAAGATGAGGTCTTCGCTTTCAGAGTCAAAGGAGATATTTGCACGGCTCAGGTGGTGGAAGGCCCCTCCAAGATAAAAATTGGCTCCTTCTTCAAAGACCATGAACCAAAGCAAACCTGCTGCCAGGTCTGCAAAAATAAAGTTGTCCCGGTCAAAACGGCCTTCCTGGGGGTCTATCGTAGGGTCGAAGCCTCCCTGGCCGTCGTGTTGCGTGCCCCAACGCAGGTTGAGGAAGTCAATACTGCGCTGTGCTGCGCCGGCCTCTGCGCCCACGACGAGGTAGTTTGCCCGGTCGCGATAGCCGCCCATGCGTTTGCTGTAAGACCCGGAAATTTTACCGGTATAGGTGGAGAAATTTGCTTCCCCTGCCTGGTCGCCCCAGAATGTGCCGCCAATACCAAAGAAATCGTAGCGGCCGACGGGGATGCGCTGGTCATAGGAGACTGAATAGGTACGGAAAGCATTAGAACGCAGAATAGAAGCCCATTGGTTGCGATAATTCGCCGTGAGGCGGACGTTGCAGTTCATCTGACCGGTCATCGCCGGGTTCAGGTTGAGCGGCGACATATAGAACTGGGAAAAATGTATATCCTGTGCTTGTATGGAGAGCGTACAAAAAAAACACAGCAGCGCTGCCATCGGCAGCAATCGGGATATTCTCATACCAGGAGTTTTCGGGCGCATTGAAAATAATGACTTTGAAAAGTTATGCAATAATACGCAAACTCTATTAAAAAAGGTTGCAGGAATTGTTAAAAGGATGTCTGGAGAGCGCAAATCGTCTGCCCCGGACAGATTTTGAACGATGGGTTGGAATAGATTATTGCAGCGTGCCCGATGCGGGGTCAATTTCTTTGTTCCAAAGCGCACCAAAGTGTTCGACCAGGTAATTATCATAAAAATCGGCACGTTCGAAGAGGTTCCTGAACAGATAAAGGCCGGTTTCGAGGTTCAGGTAACGCTCGTCTATGACCAGCGACAGTATGATATCTTTCTCGCTGACACTGAGGGTCAGTCCTTCCAGGAGGTAGTTTTGTTGGAGCAGGTACGCGTAAATTTCCCGGATTTGTGTACGGGGCAGAACACAGAGGTAAGCATCACCCGTGATGAGGCCGTTGTTTTCGTCGTATGAAATATTTATTTTGGCACTGCCGGCTTCGATTTCCCAGTTATCGGGCCCCCGGCGGGCGAGGCGTACCTGAAAATTCAGCTTCTGCAGGATTTCTTCTATCGTTTTGGGGATCCCCTCTGGCTGATAAAGCTCTGCCATATCGGGAAGCTCGACCACGGCCCCACAAAAGGGGCAATACTTTCCGTTCAGACCTGCCCGGGTGACAATATTCTCACAGGAATAGCACCGGGCACTGATCCCTGCCCCCGCTTCATGGTACTCGTGCATTGTGCGTTCCAGCAAATTAGCGGGTAGTGCAAAACCGATTGTGCCACTTTCGCGCAGGATAAACGTATTGACCCCTACCACTTCCCCGGCTTCGTTGATCAGCGGCCCACCGCTGTTGCCGGGGTTGAGTGCAGCGTCGTGCTGCAGGTATTCCACATCGTTCAATTCGTGGCCGGGATTTGAGATTATCCCCTGGGTCGCAGAAAACTTCAGTCCGAAAGGATGGCCAACTGCGATGACCGTATCGCCCTCACCAGGCCCGGAAGCCCCTGCCAGGCGTACTTCCGGCATATCCGTCCCTGCAGGCAATTCCAGAAAAGCAAGGTCGTATTTGATATCCGTGAACAACACCCGCGCAAGTTGCTGCGGAATATGGACGCCATGAATAACCACTTCCTTATTGTCCCGGACGACGTGTTCGTTGGTCACGATCAGCCCGGGGCCACGCAGGCAGAAGCCGGTGCCCGTACTGTAAGGGGTCGCAATCTCGACGACTACTTCCCGGTATAGTTCAATAGTCGCCTTCATCGCGCTGAAGATCGTGTAAAAGATATACTAATTACATCCATGACCTCAGGCCGGATACCTCCGCTTGACCAGTTTGATGAAATTCTGGGCAACTTCTGAACGCTCTTCCCTGGCCCACTGATATTGTTCCGCAAGGCTGACCAGGAAATTTTTTGCCGCGCTAAAGGAATCAAAGCGGTTGAGGATGGTGAGGGAATCGTCCAGTGCGCTGCGGTCCCTGCCAAAAAGTTCGTTGACGTAAAGGAGCCGGTCGTTGATGGACATAGCGGTATTGAGGTCGCCGACGGGGCTTTCCCCAAGGCGCTCGGAAAGCTCGGTTGCTTTTTTCAGGGCAAATAACTGGTCGAGCGACCCTTGAGGTATTCCTGCGGGGAATTGAACGGTATTGGGTTTTGGTGTGACGGGCGGTGCAGGGCTTTCTTCTTTGGCCACCTTTGGCAATGGCGGTGGCTGAACAACAGGGGCAAGGGGCGCCGTCTTTGTTTCGCGGGGCGCTTCAGCGGCAGGAATTGGCCCACGGGCCGGCTGGGGGTTTTTACCTTCCAAAAAAAGAGCGTATAATTGCCGCAGATAACTCAGCATCAAATCGCGTTCGATCGGGGAGAGCTGGGCACTTTCTTCCTCGAGGCCCCCAAAAAGGGAGTTGATTTTGCGTATCAAAGTCCTGGCGTTTGTGATATCCATGTTTTGTATATATTTTTTCAGATAATCCCGGCATAATAAAGCCAAAATTACGTTTTTCTGCCGGATGCGTGATGTCCGAATCAGAAAATCAGGGCTATGGAAGGTAAAATAAGCAAAAAACAGTTGCCAAAATTCTCCAAATTTTTGACATGTTTATAGAACCACAATCGAGGGGACAACGCCATGGATGGATCGAAGTCATTTGCGGCTCCATGTTCTCCGGAAAAACTGAAGAACTCATCCGGCGGTTGAAAAGGGCTAAAATTGCCAACCAGCGGATGGAAATTTTCAAGCCGGAGATAGACCTGCGCTATGCGGAGCGGCAAGTTGTCTCCCACGATGCCAACTCGGTGCACTCTACCCCAATTGCGCATTCGGGGCAGCTTATTGCCCTTTCCGAAGGCGTGAGCGTGGTGGGGATTGACGAGGCGCAGTTTTTTGATGAGGAGTTGCCCGATAATTGTCAGAAGCTTGCCCTGCGCGGCATACGGGTAATTGTGGCCGGGCTGGATATGGATTTCAGGGGCCGACCCTTTGGCCCGATGCCCCAGTTGCTCGCCGTATCGGAATATATCACCAAAGTTCACGCGATCTGCGTCCATTGTGGCAACCTCGCCATGCACTCCTATCGGCTCGGGGAAAACGAAGAGAAAGTGGTACTCGGGGAAAAGGATGTCTATGAGCCGCGCTGTCGTACTTGTTTTCACCTCGGCAGGTTGCTCGACCCGCTCGCCGGGAACAATACGCCCGCCCCACCACACTGAGGCAGCCGCTATTGTCCCCGGATTTATATGATGGGATCGCATTTCAGACTTAAAACTTTACGGCATTTTGCATGTTTCTTTAACTTTGTGTTTTCTTGCCGCTTGCTGAGCCTGCTGCAACAATTTTATGCCGGCCCCGGCCCGTCCAGGACTTTGTTTTGTTGCCGGGTTACGGGGAAAACAAAAAAATTTGATAGCTCCTCCCCGATAAAAATTCAGGCCACCTGCTGAGCAGGCCATCACTAAAACCATGGATACGAAGAAAATACGATCTGCACTGATTTCGGTGTATTCAAAAGAAGGGCTCGAACCGCTGATCCGGGCCCTGCACCATTTCGGGGTCACGCTGTACTCCACCGGGGGCACACAGGAATACATTTCCGCCCTGGGCATCCCGGTTCTATCCGTGGAATCGCTTACCGGATACCCTTCTATCCTGGATGGGCGGGTGAAAACCCTTCACCCAAAAGTCTTTGGGGGGATCCTGGCACGGCGGGAACCCGGCCATGCCGGGGAACTGTCCCAGTTTGGAATACCGGAGATTGATCTGGTAGTCGTAGATTTATATCCTTTCGAAGAAACCCTTGCCGCGACCGACGAAGAGGCGGCGATCGTTGAAAAAATAGATATCGGGGGAATTTCCCTCATCCGTGCTGCCGCCAAGAATTTCCGCGATGTTGTGGTCGTACCTTCGCGTAGGGATTATGCGTACATCTTGTCCATCCTGAAAAAAAACGAAGGGGCAACGGGTCTGGCAGAGCGCAAAGTCCTCGCCGGCAGGGCGTTTGAGGTGAGTTCGCGATACGATGCGGTTATAATGGGATATTTTAACGGTGGGGAAGGCCCTGCAGAAGGGCTGTTCGGCTTCATGGGGGCAGAGGCCCTGCGGTATGGGGAGAACCCCCACCAAAGCGCCGTATTTTACGGTGATTTAGGGCAGGCTTTCGAAAAATGTGCCGGCAAAGCACTTTCCTATAACAACCTGGTGGATATAGATGCCGCAGTAGCGTTAATGGCAGAATTCGCGGATGGCCCTCCTGCTTTTGCCATCCTAAAGCATACTAACCCCTGCGGGGTCGCAACGCGCCCCAGCGCAAGGGAGGCATGGGAGGCCGCACTGGAGGCCGACCCCGTGTCGGCATTTGGTGGGATACTCATCAGCAATACCCCCATAGACCTGGCCACGGCAGAAGCGGTGGACGAAATCTTTTATGAGGTACTGATCGCGCCGGATTTTTCCCCGGAAGCGCTGGAAAGGTTGGCCCGAAAAAAAAATCGCATACTTTTGCGCGCACCCCATTTCCGGATTGCACCGAGAATGTTCAAAAGCTTACTTCATGGGGTAATCGGGCAAGATACCGACAAGGCAATAGAAGACCCGGGCACCTGGGCCCAGCCCACGCGGGAAGGGGCTTCGGAAGGTGAAAAAGCCGACCTGCTCTTCGCGCTCAAATGTGTAAAGCACCTTAAATCCAATGCGATCGCGCTTGTACGGGCCGGACAGCTCATCGGAATGGGGTGTGGGCAGACTTCCAGGGTGGATGCGCTTCAACAGGCACTGGCTAAAGCCCGCCACCATGGGTTTGATCCGGCCGGCGCTGTGCTTGCGTCGGACGCATTCTTCCCTTTCCCCGATTGTGTCGCTATTGCCCACGAAGCAGGTATCCGGACGCTGGTGCAGCCAGGAGGTTCGGTGCGCGACCAGGAAAGCATAGACTGCTGTGATGCACGGGGCATGGCGATGCTGTTCACCGGAATACGTCACTTCAAACACTAAGCCCCGGGCTGAACCAGTTTGGGGTGCAGGTGCGATATTAACTTTTGCCTTGCACAGACCAACCAAAATATTTAAATGACCATCTTATTAGTATGATGGTGCCAAATTTGGCAAAAATTGGAAAAAACCGATATTTGTGCTTCAAAAATTTTCCATTCGACGTTCAGAAAAACAATCAGGCGATATGCCGATATTCAAGATGAAATGGATTTTTGTTTTGGGGGGGATGCTTCTCGGCTTCAATGGCATATCCGCCCAGAACAACTATTTCATCCAACCGAAGGCCAACTCTCCTTATTCGCGTTTCGGGCTCGGCGATATGGCGCCCCAGTTCTTCGTCGCTTCCGCAGGTATGGGGGGGATGGGGGCTGCCTACTATGATCCTTTTCATCTCAATACCATAAACCCCGCTTCCTTGGGATGGCTGCAGGTTACCGCTTTTGAAATGGGGCTGAATGCCAAGTACGCCCGCCTCCGCTCCGACGAGGGGCGCTCGGGCATCTGGAGTGGCAACCTGAACTACCTTGCGCTCGGTTTTCCTTTGAAAAACCCGATTAATCAGGCACTGGAACGCAATAAAAATAAATTCGGCTGGGGAATGTCCGCCGCCTTGCAACCCTATTCCAACGTAGGCTATAACATAGAAGCGGAGGGGTTCACCCCCGAGTTCGGCACGACCAATATTTCACTCAAAGGCAGTGGTGGTACGTACCGCTTCAGATGGGGGAATGGCCTTCGTTATGGTGGCCTTTCGGCCGGGGTCCAATTGAACGCCCTGTTCGGGAAAATCACCAACGCCCGGCGGATAAGCCTGGACAGTATCGCGCTGTTGGCGTATTCTACGGAGCTGCGCGATGAAATTGCCATCAGTGGGGCACAGTGGACGGCAGGGGTTCAGTACACCGCTTTTTTTTCGCCTAAAAACCTCAGAAATACTCCGGGCAGCAAATCGCTCACCTTCGGGGCCTACCTGAACAATGCGGCTTCAATCAATACGTTCACCAGCCGCTTTTACTACCGCGATAATGTCGCCCTGACTTCCGCTATTGATACGGTTTTGTTTGAAAATGAAATCAGGCAAAATGCCAGGCTCCCTCGGGAAGCCGGCTTTGGCCTCTCTTTCGATAAGCTCGACAAACTCAAAATCATCGCGGATTACACCGCTACCGCATGGAACCAGTATCAAAATCCCGCCCGGCCGGAAAGCCTGCTCGATTCCTGGCGCTTTTCGCTGGGCAGTGAATGGATTCCCGATATCACTTCGTATAACAACTATTTAAAGCGCGTACGCTACCGGGCAGGTATTTTTTATGGTACCGACCCCCGTAGCTTCAATGGCCGGCAAATCCAGGAAATCGGCATCTCCCTGGGGGCCGGCTTCCCTATTATCCTGCCAAGGCAAACGACCTCTTTTGTCAATGCTGCCCTCGCAGCGGGTACTTTTGGCGTAAAAAATGACCTTCGGGAAACCTTCGTACAATTTAGCCTCGGTTTCACACTCGATGATAACTCTTGGTTTTTTAAACGCAAATTCAACTGATCATGACTTCAGCATCCCGCATTCTGGTTCTTATTTTTTCCCTCTGGTGCGTAATGACAGGTACCAGTCTCGCCCAGTGCACAACCTGGGTAGGCTTGCCCAATGAAGCGGCAATTAAGGAAGCCCACGTACTCTACAGAGGGATTGTGAAAGGCAAAAACTATGCTACGCTCGCAGCAATGGACGAAGAAAACTTCAAGCTCGCCTTCGATAACTGGAAAAAAGCTTACGAAGCCGCACCCGCTGCCGATGGCCAGCGCGCCACCCAATTCGTGGACGGTGTCGAGCTTTACAAAGCCCAGAAAGAACGCGCAGGGGATGAAGTCGCCAAAGCCCATGCAGAGCAGATGATCGTCAAGCTCTATGATCAAATGGCACTGTGCTATGCTAAGGAGATACCTTACGCAACTTCACGCAAGGCGGTGGATATGTTCTATATGACCACTTATGGTTACCGACCTGAAACGTTCAAAGCATTCCGGGAGGCCCTCCAAAAAGGCGGCAACAATACCGAATACACAATCTTCGAGCCGCTCGGCATGCTGGTTGCCTACTTGTTCAAGGCCGGCCAGGTAAGCCAGGCAGATGCACGCGACGCGCTCACCAGTGCACAGGCAATCGCCGAACACAACACGGTGAATAATGAGAAATATGGGCAATACTACGAAGCGGCCAGCACCCGTATGGAATTCCAGTTGCGCGAAGTCGAAAAGGATATTTTTGACTGCGGCTATTTCAAGGACAAGCTGGTCCCGACTTACCGCGACAACCCGGATGACCTCGATGTCCTGCGCTATGTCTATAATACCCTCAAAACACAAGGCTGCAGCGATACGGAAGAAATCATGGTCGAGCTCAAGGCCAAGTATGAGGCAACCGCCCAGGAGCTCAATACCCGTCTTTCCGAGGAATTCCTTGCCAAAAACCCCGGCCTGGCCGCGCGTAAATTGTACGAGTATGGGAAATATTCCGAGGCAATAGACAAATACCGGGAAGCAATCGCCCAGGAGGCCGATCAGGATAAGCAGGCAGAGTATTACTTTGGTATCGCCTCTATCCAGTTCCGCCAGCTTAAGGCATATTCCGCTGCCCGCGAAAATGCCCGTAAAGCGGCTTCGCTGCGTTCGGGATGGGGCCGTCCCTATATGCTTATCGGCGATATGTATGCCTCAACGAGCCGCACCTGTGGCAACGATGCCTATACCCGTGGCCTTGCGGTGTTGGCCGCCATTGATAAATATGCTTACGCGCGTTCAATAGACGGCGAGGTGGCTGCTGAAGCCGGAAAAAAGATTTCCCTGTACAGCGCCTCTATCCCGCCCAAGGACGATGTCTTCATGCGGGGTATGAATAACCAGCGGGTAACCGTTCCTTGCTGGATCGGCGAAGCGGTCACCCTGAAGTATTAGGCAATGAGGGCCTCGTCATTCCTGCTCCTTACGATATTCAGTGCGTTTTGCCTGGCAGGCTGCGCCCCTAAGGCAACACAGCCCCTGGCAACACCTGCCCCTGCTCCGCCGGCTGTGGAAAAGCCGGTGGTGGCGACAGGGCCGTGCCGTAAATTCTCCGATGCCCGTAACCCGGACGAGGCCCTGCGCAATTTTGTGCTTTACCGGGATTTCCTGAAAGCAGAGGATTGGCAGCAGGCCTACGATTACTGGCAGAAGGTGTATGCCGAAGCGCCCGCGGCGGATGGCCAACGGAATAGCGTATATGCAGACGGTATCCGCTTTTATGAGCATTTCATCGGGCAAACCTCCGATTCTATAGAAAAGGAGCGCCTGATTGACCGCATCTTTCAGCTCTACGACGAAATAGACCAGTGTTATCCCGAAGGGGGCTATGTCCCGGCACGCAAGGGCTTCGATCTCTATTACAGCTACCCGAACCGTGCGTCGCGAAAAGAGATTTATACCCTTTTCAAAACAGCTATTGACCGGGACGGGCTTAAAACATCCGATTTCGTCATCAACCCGTTTTCCTCCCTGCTGGTAGATTTATACTTCGCACAGGAAATCCCCCTTGATGAAGCCCAAAAATACCAGCGGCTCATTCGGGAAATTATCGCCGAAGGCCTGAAAAATTGCGAAGGGCAGGCGTGCGAGCGCTGGAGGGTCGTAGATGGCTACGCACCTGCCCGCCTGGAGGCTTTCGAGGTCGTCCGGGGCTTTTATGACTGCGAATACTATATGGCCAGGTACCTGCCTGTGTTCGAAGAATCGCCCGATAATTGCGATGCCATCCGGGAAGTGTACAGCAGGTTGAAATTCGGCGCCTGCCCCGAAACCGATGAACGCTTTCGCAAGCTCATCGAAGCGGGAAATGTAAATTGTGCGGTGGAAAAAGGCCCGGTCGAAATTGCATACAACTGCCTGCGCGATGCCGACTACGAGTGTGCGGTCTCAGGTTTCGAAAAGGCTGCCGAGGACGAAAAAGATATCGTTAAAAAAGGCCATTACCTCCTCCTGATTTCTAAAATCTATTACGGCAGCCTCAAAAATTTCCCGCAGGCCCGGAAGTATGCGCTGAAGGCTGCCGGGGTGCGCCCAAACTGGGGAGAGCCCTTCATCCTGATTGGCCGTCTATACGCTTCCAGTGGCCCTCTCTGCGGCCCCGGCCGGGGCTGGGACAGCCAAATCGTTGTCTGGCCGGCGATAGATATGTGGAACCGTGCCAGGTCAGTTGATCCCGCCAGCGCGGCAGAAGCCAATAAATGGATCGGGCGATACGCACAGTATATGCCGAACAAAGAGGATATCTTCCAGCGGAACCTCAAGGCCGGCGACCGCTTTTATGTTGGTTGCTGGATACAGGAATACACAACGATACGCGCTGCCGACTAAAGATAAGGGGTTGTGCAGAAAGTACTCCGGCCTGCGTCAGGCCGCAAAAGTGCTTTCTGCACAACCCCTTATCTTTTGAGCCACCCAGGAGACTCGAACTCCCGACCCACGCATTACGAATGCGTTGCTCTACCAACTGAGCTAGGGTGGCTTCTTCCCTTTTGGGAAAGCAAATTTAGTGAAAGATAAGAAAAAAACATTTTTCCCGCGGGAAAAATTTTACCCGGAAGCGACTTTCCGCCGCCGGAGGCAAAGAAATTACTTTTTCCAGTCCAGCATAAATTTACCAAGATCGGGTCGGCGCCGCACGGGCCGGCGCAGCTCATAATCGTACACCGCACGGCCTAAATGCCCGAGGAAGGGGTACCCAATGCTGTCGTATTCATATTGATTATCGTTGAAGACACCATCGGCATTGACATGTATCGTAGCGGCGAGCATGAACTCCACCTGGCGCTTAAAATCAACGATATAGGCTACGTCGCTGAGGAAGCCGTATGCGTTGCCGACTTTATTGAATACGCGGATGTGCGCGGGTATGGGCTTATCTGTACTGTCCCCAAACATGAGAAACTTGACGTACCGGTCGTAATACGTCGTGGAGTCGTACTCCGGGAAGTCCGATTCCCCGGGCAGCATGGACATCGCACGCAGGAGCAGCGCCTCGTCCGCTTTGCCCAGACGAAAGCGCCGTGTTGCGGGGACGGCCTCGGGAAAGAGCACGGCCTGTAGCATATCGTGCATTTCCCGAAGGCCCATATAGTTGCGGAACGAAAAATCAAAAGCCTCCTCCACCAGCCTTCCCTTGGCGTCCATATACCCTTTGCCGAGCTGTTGGCTGCCGATGCCCATAGCTGCCGGCGGGCACTGGCTAAAAACTTCCCCCTGAAAGTAGCGGAGGTTGCCGGCGCTGTCGAGCAGGCTGACCGGATTCGTATAGCGGTTGCCGGTGGTGTCAAACCCGCTCACAGATAGTCGGTGCACGATCCGGGTACGGGGATAGCCTTTTGCCCTTAGTTGGGCATTGAGGTATTCCTGGCCAAGGAATTCGTAAAGCCTGTTGAAGGCATCGTTATCGCTTACGAGGAAGATTTTTTTGATGTAATGCGCAACAGAAGGCAGCCCGTTGGCGGCAGTACTGTCCCGGTCAACGGGAGTCTGCGGGGCACGTCCGGCACCTGTGAGCATGGGGCTGTTGCGGTCGGCGCCAGGGATGCTGAGCATATTGAGTTTTTCCAGGGCCATGAACGCAGCCGGCATCTTGACGGTGCTGGCAGGGTAAAAATATTGGGAGGTATCCCCGAAGGTGTACGTCTGGAAATATGGCCGGTTCCGGGCGTCGCGGTCTATTTGGGTATAGACAATCTGGATCCGGTACTTTTCCGGCTGTTGCAGCAGCGTATCCATTTCCATGGGCAGGCCGGCAAGGATTTGCTGCAAGGGGGACTGGGCCTGGGAGAGGCTGTAACAAGCCGAAAGGGCCAAAACGGACAGGAAGTATCTCATGGTAAATTTTCTTCAGAATCCTTTTCTGCAAATCTATACATTTCGCGCTGTATTCCTGCTATCCAACTACTTGGTTTTCCGTGTAAAAGAATATGAGAGCGGGCATTTTGACCTGCTTTTACCGGTGGTACGGGCATGTACCGGAACGACTGGCGCCGGCCTTCCCGGGCCTGTATATTTGTTGGGTAATGAGGCGCGCTCAATTACGGCCCCGGCAAGCGCCGGTGGCAAGGCTCAAACCACTTTTTTTAACTAAACATTTTTATTATGCGAACGATCAAAACCTCTTTGATGCGTATGGCGGCGATGGCCCTGGCCATACTGACCTCCGCTTCGCTTCTGCTGCACCCCGGTGTCCTGAAAGCCTATGATGACCAATGGGTAGATCCCTACGACCGCGAATATGAAGATCCGCTTGAGGGCGAAAATAAGTGTGGGTTTCTACAGGTGACGCAGGTTTGCGGGCGTACAGCCAGCGGAGGCTTTGCCGGATGGATGAGCCGCAATATCGGTATCAACATAGATGGCGGCGGCGGCTACAATACGTATTACGAAAAGGACTGCAGCAACGGCGCCAATAAAACCTGTGAGTACAGAAACGATTGCAAAGGTTCTGCGAGCAGGATCGTCTATTACCTGCCCGATTGTACGATCAAGATTCGTTGATTAATGTTCAGCTAATACCCCGGTGAGCTTTGGTCGCAGGTACGCGTAGTGCGGACAAGGAAAACAAAAAGTGTTTTTTATATGCTGCGTGTCCTGCGGCCATTGCCAATGCCCCCGGGGATCAAACTTCCCTACTTATGAAATGGTATTACTTCTTCTTAACCCTCCTTCTTTCTGGCTGTGGTAATAACTTCCCAGGAACGTTTCCCGGCGTTGTCACGCCAATCGCCCTCGATAACCGCAATATTGCGAGCGAGGCCATACTGGACGAGCTGGTCCAGGATATCGAGTGGACGCCGCTGGAGACTTCCCGGGCGGCTATCGTCGGGAATGCCCCCTATCAGATCGCGGCTTATGGCGACCGGCTTTTTCTGCTTTACACGGGGATTAACAGCACGCTTGCAATTTTCGACCGCTACACCGGTAAATTTATCAAAAAGCTGTCCGCACAGGGCAATGGGCCGGGCGAATTTTCCAAGATCACCAACTTTAGCGTTCGCCCGGAGCGAAAAATCATTGAGATCACAGCCGGCTTTGAACGCAAAGTATTGGGATTTGACTTCGATGGCAATGTTCGATCCGAGGTTTTTTGTGAAATCCCGTTTACCAACAAGGCTTTTCTTCCCGATGGCGGAAAGGTCGTTTATACACAGAGTGGCAACGGGATGTTCACGGGTGGGACAGGAGACTTTGAGCTCCTGGCTTTAGACGAAAGTAACGCTTTGCATACGGGGATTAAGCCCCTGGACGTCAGGCATCCCACTTCGCTGATTTCCGCATACCTATTTTTCCCCTACCGGGATTCCCTTCGTTTTATAAAACCCTTTTGCGATACCATATTTCAGGTGGGTTTCCGCAGCGTAGCGCCCAGGTATGTTGTTTACTTTAAAAAGGGCAGTGTGGGCCGTAAATTTTGGGAGAACCCCAACCTTCAGGGTACAAGGGACGAGATACATCAGTTGCACCACATCCCTTCCCTGCAGCCCATCTATTTTGAGAATGACCGTATCGTATTTGGGGTTTATCAGTCGGATGACGGGCTTAGCCATCATTTTGTCTATGAAAAAGCATCGAAAACCGTGCGGTACAATTTTAACCGGCTGTGGTACAAAAAATGGGATATCCCCCTGCCTCCCCCCTTGCACGTCAGCACAGAAGGCCTGCTCTTCCTGCTCGCGCCCGATGAATTAAAGACGCTTGTGCAGGAACATCCGGCGCCTTCATTACTGCCTGCGGATTTTCGGCAGGCAATCCAAACGGCGCAAGCGGGGGACAACCCCTTTTTGGTACACCTGAGGTTTAAACATTAGACTTGTTGCTACGGGTTATCGTGAGGCGGCAGCACAACGTACTTTCCATCGCACCGACGCACTGCGACAAGGCGGATGGAGCATTCATTTTTACTTCATAAAACTGTAACCCTATGAATTTCGCTACCAGAACCGAGTATATCCTGGGCGTTGCGACGCTGGCCAATCTTTTGGTCGTAGCCTGGATTTTTTTGATAAAGCCGTCCCGGACTGAAAGATACCCCGCTGCCCCTGTAAAAGGAGATTACGGGGCGATGTCGGAGCTGAAGGAAGCGCTTTTCTTGCGCAGCCTCCTGGATGAAAACCGTCAGTCGCCTGCCAACGGGATCGCCGGCCCCGGCCCCCGGCTGTTGATGCGCTTTTCTTTTCACAACTGCGACCTTTGTATCAATAGTGCCATGGCCGAATTACACCGCATGGAAAAGGTTTTCGGGGAGGAAAACATATTGCTTGCAGGTACTTTTCCATCGGAACGCGAATATGAGATTTTTCGGGAATCGGGAAAATCTTTTGCTTTTTCCTGTACAAACGTACCTACGGAGTGCTTTGGTTTACAGGCGGAGCGCGATGCCTCCCAGCCATTTTTCTTTGTCTTGTTTCCAGAGGGAAGTATCCGTCATGTATTTTTTCCGATGAAGGAGGATGTAGGCCGGACGAGGAAATATTTGCAGGTGATTTACGGGCGATATTTTCAGAAGCCTTCAATGTAGGGATATGCACAAGCTCCTGACGCCGCTGCGGGTGGTCGTGATATTTCTCGCGGTATCCCTTCCGGTATTGTTTTTGCTGCCACATCTGCAGGTTGGTCTTGCACCTGCGCCACCGGGGAGCCGTCTTGAGGTCCGGGTTTCGGCACCGTTCTTTTCGCCTTACGAGGTAGAGCATCAGGTCATTGGCCGGATAGAAAATGCGCTATCGGCGATCCGGGGCCTTCGGGATATCCGGTCGGTAGCAGAAGAGGGCGGCGGTACGGTCATACTGGAATTCCCGGATGCCGATAAACGCGGGCTATACCGAATGGAAGTTGCCGCCAAGCTTCGGAGCATATATCACAGCCTCCCGGAAGGTGTTGCCTATCCGTCGGTGGAAGGCGGTGGCCTGGACGATCCTGCCGCGGGCGTTGCAGTACTGGAATATTTTGTCTATGGTAAATGCAGTGCGGCAGCGGCGCGAAAATGGGCGGAAGGGTATTTTCGGAAAACGCTGGGCGGGCTGGAAGGTATTTCCGACATCTGGTGTACAGGGGGCGAGGCCGAAGCACTGCACGTGTTGTACGATACGAAAAAGATGCAGGCACTTGGCGCTTCGCCCGGGGCCCTTCGGCTGGCAGTTCAGGATAATTATCGCGGGTACTTGCCGCAGGCCCTACCGGATACCACCGGAGGGTATGCAATACCTTTGTCTGTGTCGCCCCGCACGCGGGCTGTTACCGCAATGGGGCAGCTATCCTTAATTTCTTCCGGTCCTTTGCCGCTGCAACTTTCCGATGTAGCCGTGGTATTGGTGGGGCAGATGCCTGCTACCGGGTTGTTCCGGGTGGACGGCAGGGAGGTGGCCAGGGTAAGGATATCTGTCAAGGCTGGTGTAAATAGCATAAGGGCTGCGCGTCGTATCCAGCGGCAGGTCGCAGCGGGGGTACATCTTCAGGGATCTTTGCATGTGCGCCTTGCGGTGGACCATACCGACGGCGTCAAAGCTGAGGTAAGAAAAGCCATCTACAGATCGGCAGCCTCCATATTAATCCTGCTTTTACTCCTATGCCTGAGCTACCGGGAATTGAATATGGCCCTGATCCTCATATTTGGCCTTGGTATCAACCTGTCGCTGTCGCTGGTACTGGGATGGATGATTGGGTTGCATTGGCATCCTTATACCCTCGCAGGCTTGGGCGTAGCTTTTGGCTTGATGGTGGATAATGCGATTGTTATGCTGGATGCCTGCCGCAAGGGTCAGGAGCGCCGGATTTTCCCCGCCTTGCTTACTGCGACCCTGACCACCATGGCGGCCCTCTTGCTGGTGTACGTCCTTCCTGCAGAATACCGTCAGAACCTTGGGGACTTTGCCCTCATCGTTTTTCTTGGGTTGCTCTCCTCCCTGCTTACGGTGAAGTGGCTGGTACCGGCCTGCTATCGTCTTTGGGCGGGTTCTGCCCCGGGCGGTGGTAATATGGGGAAGAGGAGGCGCGTGTGGTACCTGTTGATCGGATATCGGCGGGCTATTGCATTTTGGGGAAGGAGAAAAGCACTTTTTACAGCATTTTGGGTACTGGCTTTTGGCTTACCCGTTTTTATGCTCCCATACCGGGGCACAGGTACAGGCTTTTTAGACCGGTTGCTGGATTCCGAACGGTTTCAACGGGATTTCCGACCCCATTTAGAAACATTTCTGGGCGGAACGCTAATGCGTTTTGCCATGAAACTGCAGGAAGCGCATATTTTCAAAGTGCCTTTGCCCACAACGCTTTTCATACGTGCCGAACTGCCGCCGCGCCATACCGTGGAGCACGTCAATGCGATCATGCGGCGTATGGAGGCATTACTTGCCGGCTTTGAAGGTTTAGCCGGCTTTTATACCATAGTCCATGACGGCCGGTTTGGGGAAATCACCGTACATTTTTCTTCAGCGGCTGAAAAGAGCGGCCTGCCGCTGCAGGTACAGGCAGCGGTGGAGCGGCTTGCTCAGGCTTTCAGCGGGGTACAATGGCGTATTTTTGGTCAGGGCGCTTCCTTCAACAGCACCCTTTTTGATGGTCAAATAGCATCTTCGCAACTGATTATCAAAGGATATGATTATCGGGAACTCGCCCGTCAGGCAGAAAAGACTGCAGCTTTTCTGGGAAGTAATATGCGTGTTGCACATATCCGTACCGACATGGCGCAAGCCTGGGGCGACCGTCCCCTTGAGGAGTGGCGTTTTGCCCTGGACCCCCAAAGATTATCGGTACATGGGATAGACCCGTTAGCGCTGGCTACAGCGGTACAGTCAGTGACAACAACTGCAGCCTTCCATATTGACTATGCGGGTAGAAATTTGAATGTAAGACTGGGCCCGGCCAGCCCCATGGACTTGTACGACCTGCTTCATCAGTCCTTGGCACTTCCCGATGGCAGGGCAGTCTATCTGAAGGACCTCGGGCGGTTGGGGCCGCGAAAGGCGAATAATGCCATTTATCGGGTGAATCGGCAGTATATCCGGATTATTGGCTATGAGTATATCGGGGATTATGGGCAGGCGGGGGCCTTGCAAGAAGCGGTACTGGCAGAAATTCGCAGGGATTTGCCGCCTGGCTTCAGCATTGAGTGCGAGGCGGAAAGTACAAGGGCGATATCTGCTAAGCGCTGGCTGCTTTCGCTTTTGTTATTGCCCTGCATTAACTTTTTTCTGTGTGCCTTGCTCTTTGAAAGCCTTCGGAAGCCATTGCTGGTGCTTTTGGCGCTACCAGTCTCTTTTATAGGCATCTTCTTTGTATTTGGGGCAGGGTTTTACAGATTTGACCATGGCGGTATCGCTGCTTTTGTCTTGTTGGGGGGGATTTCGGTGAATGCCGTGATTTTCATATTGCAAGACCTTGAATATGCCCCTGGCAGACGGGGTGATTTTGGGACATCCCTGATAAAAGTGGTATTCCGGCGGTCTGGTGCCATCTTATTGACGGTTTGCTCAACGATTTGCGGTTTTATCCCTTTTCTGGCAGCAGGGAGGGAGCTCCCTTTCTGGTCAGCTTTGTCGGCTGGTACGATTGCAGGCCTTCTGATGTCACTGCTGGCGGTTTTTGTCGTTGTGCCGGTATTGATGTGGAAAGAAGAGAAGCGCAGCAATACAGCTCCCGGGGGGTAATCATCAGCGTTTTTCCATCTCGTCGGTACGTCGCCGTAAATGCAGGGATTTGCTGATTATTTTTTATTTAACAACTAAAAAACTGACCTCATGAAGCGTGTTTTTACCCTGTTGGCGGGTGTGGCCTTATTGCTGCAGAGCTGTACCCAATCATCGCAGTCTTCCGGCTACAGCCCTGGCAAGGCGGGGAAATCAGAAGGTACCTTCGAGGTAAATACTTCCCTGGCGGACTTGGGGACGTTGACTATCCCCATCCAGGCGAGAGGAAAAATTCGGTCGGGATATGAAGAACAGATCCGTGCCCAGTTGGGTGGGCTGGTAGTATCCTGTACGGTAAAGAACGGACGGAGGGTTAAGAAAGGGGAAGTATTGATCAGCGTAGGAACGGAAGTTGCAGAGTTGCGCAAGGAACGGCTTATGGCGCAATTGTTCCATGCACAAAAAGAGTATGAGAGCCAGTGCCTGGGTTACGAGGCATTGCTAAAAGAAAAAAGCCCCCGGGAAGCAGAGGAAGTACGCCAAAAGTTGCGAATCGCGACAGGGTTGGCCGCACTGGAAATTGACCTGCGCGAGGTCGCGCGGGAGATAGGTCTTTCCGCGATAAAGGCCCCTGTGGACGGTATCCTGTCTGAGGTAGCTGTAGTGGAGGGGATGACATTGCTTCCCGGGCAGGAATTGTTCCGCATCTACGACCCGGAATATCTCTATTTGGAGGCCCGCGTACCTGAAACGGACCTGCCCCGGTTGAGTATCGGTATGTCGGCCCGTATAGTCCCGGTCGCCAGCGCTGAACAATCCCGCCATGCTATACTCGAGGCAATAGACCCGCAGGTCGGGGCCGATGCAATGGTAAAAGTACACCTGCGCCTGAAGGATACGAAAGGCCTCTTTCCCGGGATGAATGCCCTTGCCGGGATACTTGTCCCGCAGCGGCAGGGGGTTCTCGTCCCGCGGCAGGCGTTGGTATTACGCGACGACCGTCCCGTAGTCTTTACGGTGGAAAAAGGCCGTGCAAAGTGGAACTATGTGCGCCTCGGTGCGGAGAACGGTGAATGGTTGGAGATCCTGGAAGGGGTTTCGGCCGGGGACGAGGTCATTATCTCCAACCATATCCAGTTGGCACATCAGGCGATGGTCGTGCCGGTCCGATCTACTTCCAATTTGGTTGTACAATGATCGCCGTATTACTTCAGCGGCCTGTTGCGGTCCTGCTCAGTAGTTTGCTTGCCGTAATTTTGGGGGCAGTTGCCTGGTTTGACCTGCCGGTATCCTTATTGCCCGATATCGAAGCTCCGCAAGTAACGGTACAGATCCAACTGGAGCATTCCTCTGCCGAGGAGCTGGAAAAACTGGCGATGGCCCCCTTGCGGGAGGCCCTGGGCCATACCACGGGGTTAAAATACGCCGAGAGCCTCGTGTCTGAGGGGCAGGGATTTTTGACCCTTGGCTTTGAGTATGGCACAGATATTGATTTGGCCTGCCTGGAGCTGAATGAACGGATGGACCGGATACTGGGTAATTTGCCCCGTGAGATGGCCCGTCCATTATTCGTGCGTTCAAGTACTTCAGATATCCCGATATTCCGTTTACAGGTAATTCCCAAGCAAGCCAGGGACATCGAACGGGTATCCACCCTTGCGGACCATGTGATCCGCAGGAAGTTGGAGCAGATCCCCGGGGTTTCCATGGTTGATATGAATGGCCTTCATCGGCACACCATGGTTATTTCGCCCAAGAGGGAACTTTTACATACTTTTGGAATAGGCGAAGGTCAAATCCTGGAGGCCATTCGCGGACTGAACCAGGAATATGGGACATTTTCAGCAAAGAACGGGCACTACCGTTATTTTGTACACCTGGCGAATATCAGTGGCGGGACGAAGGATATTGGGGCGCTTCCCGTACAAGTGGCCCCGGGAACTTATGTGCCCTTATCCAGGTTCGCGGATATAACGGGTGGGGAAAGCCCTTCGAGTGGGTACCATCTTTACAATGGAAAGAAAGCAGTCGCCATTCAGGTCCGGAAGCAGGCTTCGGCACGGATGGACAAAGTGGCACCAAAGATACGGGAGGTTGTTGGCGAGCTGCAAAGGGCGCATCCGGAGGCTTCATTTGTCCTTGGCCGCGACCAGTCGCTTTTGCTCAACGCGGGCATAGGCAATTTGTACCAGGTCATCGCTTACGGCACGCTGCTATCCGTACTGATTCTTTTTCTTTTTATCGGAAACCTTTCCATTGGACTCGTATTGGGGCTCACCATTCCCGTGAGTTTGTTGATCACCTTTGTGTTGTTCCGGTCTTTAGGGATAAGCCTGAACATTATTTCCCTCTCCGGGCTTGCCCTGGGGGTTGGTATGCTGATTGATCACTCGATCATTGTCCTGGATGCGATTTCCCGCAATATCAAGAGCGGGAAGTTGCTTACGTCCGCATGTGTGGAAGGCGCAGGGGGGGTATTTGTACCTGTGCTGGGACAGACCCTGACCTCGGCTGCAGTATATGCGCCGTTAGTCCTGCTGCCGGGCATTTCCGGAATGCTGGTTTTTGACCAGGCCATTGCGCTGTCGCTTTCCCTGACAGTCTCTTTGCTGGTTGCATTTATTTTAGTTCCGCTGCTGTGCAAGATGGTACTGGGGGCTGGCTTTTCCAGTGTTCCCGGGGATACCGTATTGTTCAGATGGCTTCTGAGGTGGTATCACCGTTTCATATCGGCAGTTTTTGCCAGGAAAGGATATTTTATTGCCCCTGCGATTTTATTTGTATTGTCTGCAGCCTGGGCATTGCGTCATATTCCTGTGGCGGGCCTGCCTAAAATTGACCAGAAAGACACTTTACTCGGGATAGACTGGCGGGAACCTATTTCAGCAGCGGAGAACCTGCGCCGTTTTCGGGCCCTGGATACTTTGATTGCGGGTTTTTCGGCATATCGGGAGGCTGAGGTAGGCCCAATGCAGTTTGCCTTTGCTTCTGAATCCCAGACGGCGCGGCAGGTTCAGATATATTACAGTTGCAGCAGGAGTGCGGGCCGGCGGGTGCTCGATGCCAGGGTTCGTTCCTGGTTAATGCAGTATTATCCACGAGCGGGTTTTCACTTTGAAGCGGGGCCGAATGCTCTTAACCGGGTATTTGCAAGCCGGCAGCCATTTTTTGAGGTACGGCTCAGGACAGTGGGCGCTGTTGCTGAGCGGGAGCCCTTTGCACAAGTACAATCGGCGCTCAGGGATTTTCCATTGAAGGGCTATCTGCCCGGACCGGGCACGGAAACCGAAACCGGGGTATCCCTGCGCCTGAATATGGAAAGGATGGCCCTTCATCGGATGTCTGGAGCATCGGTAGCTGCCAGGATCGGCATATTGACCGGCACTGGGGAAGTCAGCGGGTTTGATGGGTCGGATGTAAATCTGTACCTGCAACCGGCAGCGGGGGGATTATCCGGCCTTATGGAAGAAGGCATTCGCACTCCTGGTGGGCAAGTGCTGCCGCTGTCACATTTTTTGAGCTATTCTAAACAGGAAGCTCAGGTACAGATTGCGGCGGATAAATCAGGGCGTTATTTTCCTTTAAAATACGAAGGCGTTGACCGGGATATGAGGAGAGCGAAGCGAAAAATCCTCGACTGGGCACAACACCACGGTCTGGATGCCCAGTTTACAGGCCGGTACTTTGAATCCAGGGAGAATCTCCTTGCGCTCGGGAAAATCTTTCTGCTGACACTTCTCCTGTTATATTTCATCCTTGCCCTGCAGTTTGACCATGTCCTTTTACCCTTGGCGATCATGAGTGCCCTCGCTTTTGGAGCTTCAGGAGCCTTGTGGTTGGTGTATGTCAGTGGTACATCCCTGAATATTATGACCGCCATTGGGCTCGTCGTCGTACTGGGTATCATCATTGACGACCCGATACTTAAAGTCGAAGTCATTCAGCAACTGCGTACGGGATTCAGGGAAAAAGGGTATTCTGAAAGGTTGTCCATAGAGAAAGCGGTGGAATCGTCCGGTGCCATTTGCCTTAAGCCGATGCTTATGACCACCCTGACGACCTGTTTGGCGTTGGTGCCGGTATTTTTCACGAGCGGGATAGGTGCCGAGCTCCAAAGGCCGCTTGCATTGGTTGTGATTGGCGGCCTCACGGCAGGGACCTTTTTTACCTCCTGGTTTGTCCCGCTCGTTGTAATGGCTATTCTAAAAAAGCAGGGGTAGGATTTTTTGTCTGTTTCAAAAATTATGGTACGATGCGCATAAAATATTTTTTTGGTGCGATTTTATATTTTCCATTTTCGCTCATTGCACAGCCGGAGCTAACGCTTGCGGATGTGGTCGGCCTGGCGCAGCGGCAGTCCGTTGCGGCGAAAGTTGCAGAAAACATCCGGGAGAATAACTATTTCCACTGGCTGGCTTTCCGGGCCGCACTGCGCCCACAGTTGGGTATAGAGGCAGGGTTGCCAATGTACAGCCGTGATTTTTTCGAAGTTCGGCAACCCGATGGCGGCATTCTTTTTTTGCCCCGTACACAGAACAATGCCCAGCTTGGGCTGGCCCTCACCCAGGTCCTTACGGGTACCGGGGGCAGGGTGTCCCTTCGTGCCGATATGACCCGTTTCGACGATTTTGACCGGGAGAGGGTCTTTTACAGCGCGACGCCCCTTAGCATTGCGATCGAACAGCCGCTATTTGCCTTTAATCCTTTTAAATGGTCGCGACAGATAGAGCCGCTAAAGCTGCAGGAAGCCGGCAAGACCTATAAGTTTCAGATGGAAGCCGTTGCCCTGGAGGCCGTACAGTTGTTTTTTGATGTGGTCGAGGCCCGCGAAGCCGTACATATCGCAGGCCTTAACCTGGAGAACAACCGGTTGATCCACGATATCGAAAAACAGCGCATTGTTCTGGGGGCCACGACAAGGGAAAAGCTCCTGCAGGTCGAGCTTCAGGGTTTATATGCTTCACAGGAGCTTCTGGAGGCGAAGGCCGACCTGCAGGGCGCGCTGCTGCAGTTGCAGGTATTCCTTGGCGCTCAATATGGCGAGGGCTTTACGCTGGCTGTACCGGAGGCTGTCCCGGAACAGTCCGTTGATACGGCCCTTGCCATCCGAATGGCCCGGGAGCACCGGGCGGAGTTTATCGCATTTGAGCGCAGGAAGCTGGAAGCTGCGCGCGATATCGAGGCGGCCCAACGTTCCCGACTGCAGGTCAATCTTCAGGTAACCTTGGGGTTTAATGGTGCCGGAGAACGTGTGCGCGAAGTTTTCGCCCCACTCAAGGATAGGCAGCGTTTGGGGTTAGCCCTCTTTTTACCGGTGATGGATTGGGGACGTACCAGGGCCAGGGAGGGTTTAGCCGCGGCAAATGCGCAGGTTGTGGCCTACAGTATTGTTCAGGAGGAAAGCACCCTGAACCTGCAGATAGTCAACCAGGTGAAAGGGCTGGAAATATATCGGTCGAATATTGGGTTTGCCCGGGCGGGCAATGCGATCGGGGCGGAACGCTACCGTCTTGCCCTTGAACAGTATCATGCCGGCAAGCTTACGCTGACCGACCTGAACATTGCGCTGGCGGAGAAGGATATTGCCCGCAAAGCCTATTTCAGCGCCCTCCGGCGCTATTGGGAGGCACACTACCGGCTCAGACAGATGACACTTTACGATTTCTGGGCGGGTCAGGGCATTTAGAGGGGTAAGTGGTCAGGCGCAGGGCAGAAATCCTCAGGAAACTGCTGCTTCGGTCAGGGTGATGGTGAGCGCCTGTGCGTCGAGCTCTGCTTGGAGACCGATCGGCAGGGTACACTGATTGGCGATATGGCCGAAAGTAAGGCCATAGACTGCCGGCCTGCGGATGTCGCCGAACCGGTCGGCGATTGTTTCGGCGAGGGTCAGGGATTCATCGCCGGGCTCTGGTACGCAGCCATTGAAGATACCAAGTGCAAAGCCTGCGGCCTTATCGAGTTTGGCCGATTGCCGAAGCTGGGTCAGCATGCGGTCCACGCGATAGGGTTTTTCGTCAATATCCTCTATGAAAACCAGTTTGCCGGTGGCGTCAAAAGCAAAAGGGGTCCCGGCCATGGCGGCCAGCAGGGAGAGATTGCCCCCGAAGAGCGGTGCGCGCACCTTTCCGGCGCGGAGCACCTGCGAGGTGTAGAGATCGGGATATTTCACCGTTCCATGGCTTGCGATCGTCCTGATCGTATAGGGGGAACGCCCTTCCACAAGTACGGCCTTCAGGTGGCCGACCGAATATTCCGTGAAATCCGAGCCGCCTACGGGGCCGTGGAAACAAATCAGGCCGGTCATCTGGTGGATTGCCAGGTGTAAAGCGGTGATATCGCTGTAGCCGATAAAGACCTTCGGGTTTTGGCGGATGAGCTCGTAGTCAATATGCGGGAGCAGCCGGGTACAGCCATATCCTCCGCGTGCACACCAGACAGCGCGGATATCCGGGTTGGAGAACATAGCATGCAGATCCGACAGCCTTTGTTCGTCAGTTCCGGCGATATAGCCTTTTTTGGCGCGTATGTTTTGGGAGAGCACAGGATTGAACCCCAGTGCGCGGATGTTGTTGACTGCCTTTTCCAGTGTCCGTTCGGGGATGTAGCTGCCCGGTGTAACCAGGCCTACCTTATCGCCGGGGCGCAGCCGGGCCGGTTTTATCGCAGGTCTGGAAATTTGTGTGCCGGCCTGATGCCCGGGCATAAAGGCAGCCAGCAATGGCACCAAGGCACCTGCCCAGCCCAAGCGGTGGGTGAAGTGGCGTCTGTCCATGATATTTATCCGTTCAGGGTATCCTTCCAGTCTTCCCGGCGCAGGCGTTCCGGGCTGACCCGGTAGGCATAGTCCCGATCCGAAGTATAACCGAATGTAGCATGGGGAAGGAGGCGGTTGAGAAAATGCGATACGGTGCGCAGGTGGCGGTATGGCAAGTGTACACTCAGCTCGGTGCCGTCGTCCAGTTTGAAAAACATGGTAGCGGTACGGAAGAAGTATATACCGAAGGGAACGCGTTCCAGTACAACCGAATAAACCCAAACTACCCGGAGTGGCTGTTCGCGGAGCACTTGCAGCAGGCTGTTTCGGCCTTTGCGGAGGTTCCGCGCGGAGTACTCGAGCAGTTTGCCGGCGATCAAAGCGATGGCGAGGCCGATTGTCATGAGCGGGAGGTTGTCTGCGTAGGTATCGTAAGCGATATAGGCGCCCAAAATAAAGAGCCCCAGGCTCGCCGCAAACTGCAGCAGCAAGTCACGCGAAATGGCCCGCTCGAGGAGACGCATTGCCGGATGAAGGAACAGGCGCTCAGATTTTAGTCTTCCTTGCATGGGCTTTTTTAAACAAATTGTTGTTTGGGATTGAAAATTTTGCTATCTTTGTGCAAAGGTATTCAACTTTTCGGCTCTATGCCGAAAAAAATTGATTTTAAGGAAAGTTTAAAATTTTTATTCCGCAATATGACCCAGCAAAACAATTATACCGAGGACAACATCCGCTCCCTGGACTGGCGGGAGCACATCCGCCTGCGGCCGGGCATGTATATCGGCAAGTTAGGGGATGGCACCTCCAGCGATGACGGTATTTATGTATTGGTCAAGGAGGTCATTGACAATGCGATAGATGAGCACGTGATGGGGTTCGGCAGGGAAATCCAGGTGCGCGTGGACGAGCAGGAGGCCGAGATCCGCGATTTTGGCCGCGGCATCCCGCTGGGCAAGGTAGTAGATTGCGTCTCGAAGATTAATACAGGCGGAAAATACGACTCCAAGGCATTTAAAAAATCGGTTGGCCTCAACGGTGTCGGTACCAAGGCGGTCAACGCCTTGTCTTCCAGCTTCGAGGTGAAGTCTTTTCGGGAAGGCCAAGTGAAAATGGCCGAATTCAGACAGGGCGAACTGGTAGCCGACCATAAGCTCCAGCAATCCGCAGCGCCTAATGGCACGTTGATCCATTTCCGCCCGGATGCTGCTATTTTCAAAAATTACCGTTTCCGCAAAGAACACCTGGAGGTGCAGCTCTGGAACTATGCCTACCTCAATGCAGGGCTGAAAATCAATTACAACGGAACGGTCATCCAGTCAAAAAACGGTCTGCTCGACCTGCTCGAGCGCAAGACCCGCAATGAGGCATTGCGCTATCCGATTATCCACATGAAGGGAGAGGATATCGAAATCTCCATGAGCCACGGCAACCACTATGGCGAACAATACTACGCTTTCGTGAACGGGCAGAATACGACCCAGGGCGGCACGCACCTCAATGCCTTTAAAGAAGCAATCGCCAAGACAGTCCAGGAATTTTTTAAAAAATTTGACCGACGGGATATTCTATCCTCCATCGTTGCAGCCGTAAGCATACGGGTAGAGGAGCCGGTTTTTGAATCGCAGACGAAAACAAAGCTGGGCTCTACCCACATGTCGCCGGAAGGGGAGACGATCCGGACCTTCATGGGCAATTTTATCAAAAAATACCTGGACAACTTCCTGCATACGCATCCCGAGACGGCCAAAGCACTGGAAAAGCGCATCCTGCAGTCGGAACGCGAGCGCAAAGAAATCGCAGATATTCAAAAACTGGCTAACCAGCGCGCTAAAAAAGCCAATCTTCACAACAAAAAGCTGCGCGATTGCCGTATCCACTTCAACGACTCCAACCGGAAAGTGTCCGATGAATTGCGCATGGGGACGACCCTTTTTATCACCGAGGGCGACTCTGCCAGCGGCTCGATTACCAAGTCCCGCGATGTCCAGACCCAGGCAGTCTTCAGCCTCCGCGGTAAACCGCTCAATTGTTTTGGCCTGACTAAAAAAGTCGTTTACGAAAACGAAGAGTTCAACCTGCTCCAGCATGCCCTAAATATCGAGGATGGCCTCGAGGACCTCCGCTACAACCGGATCGTAATCGCAACCGATGCCGACGTGGACGGTATGCACATCCGCTTGTTGCTCCTTACTTTCTTCCTGCAGTTTTTCCCGGAACTGGTGCGCAACAACCACCTCTATATCCTCCAGACGCCACTTTTCCGGGTGCGCGACAAGCAGCAAAAATTCTACTGCTACAGCGAGGCAGAAAAACAGGCCGCAGTCAAAATGCTGCGGGGCAAAGCGGAAATCACCAGATTTAAAGGCCTTGGCGAAATCTCTCCCGATGAGTTCAGTGCTTTTATCGGTGAAGATATCCGCCTCGAACCCGTTCTGCTCAACGAAAATACCGTGCTGGACGAAATCCTGGCATATTATATGGGCAAAAATACCCCCGAACGCCAGGACTTTATTATTGATAACCTGAAAATCGAAAAGGACGAAGCACCGGATACCGAAATGGCAGAACTGCCTGCGGGATTTGAGCCGGCTTTGGCATAATTTGCCCTATCGTTTTCGTTTTATCTGCCTTTTTGTCGTTCGCTTCGCAGGATTCAACGACTCAAAATGCTATTTTTTCTCTGTTCTGTATATGGCACGAATCTTGACCTTCTTTTTTCCATTCCTCTTTGAGGCAAAATACTGACAATACGGCAGTGATCGGGTGTGTGGGGATTTATCCCGTAATTTGTGCCTTTCAATCCCATTTGCTTTGCCGCAATGAATTTCAGGCCAATCAGCGTAACGGCCACTTATTGTATTGACGGGCTTTTCGCCTAATTCCGTTTAAATGATATGATAAACAAAGAGAATATGTTCGAAGAAATGTTCAGTTCCAGGGATGTCGAGGATGAGGGTGGTGATTTCTTCCCGATGCTTTCCGTAGAAGATGAGGGCGATTTCAATGTCCAGGAACCCTATCCCGATCAAATGATACTCCTGGCACTGAAAAATACGGTGCTCTTCCCAGGGATCGTGATCCCGATCACGGTGGGGCGGGATAAGTCTATCCGGGCGATCCAAAAGGCTTACAGCACCAACCGGCTCATCGGTGTACTTTCCCAGCGAGATGTGGAGGTGGAAAACCCCGGCGCCGAAGACCTCTACTCGATCGGCAGTATCGCCCGCGTGCTTAAATTGCTGCGTATGCCCGACGGGACGACGACAGCCATCCTTCGGGGGCAAAAACGCTTCCGCCTAAGGGAAATTACCCGGCAGAACCCCCATCTGGAAGGTAAAATCGAAACACTGGAGCAGACAACCCCGGCAGATTCCCTCGAATTCGAGGCCCTGATCTCCACCATCCTGGACCTGGCCAAAAAAATCATCGAACTTTCCCCCAATATCCCTTCCGAGGCTATGGTGATGCTGCGCAGTATCAACGACCCCAACTTCCTCCTCAATTTCATCGCTTCCAACCTGAATACCAAAATCGAGGTCAAACAATATATCCTGGAGATGGACAGCCTGCGCGACAAGGCCGACCTCATCCTCCGGGAAATGCATACCCAGCTCCAGCTCCTGGAATTAAAAGACAAAATCGAGATGAAGGTGCGCGGGGACCTGGAGAAACAACAAAGGGATTATTTCCTCAACCAGCAGCTCAAGACGATCCAGGAAGAGCTCGGGCAAAACCCGCAGGAAGAGGAAATCCAAAAACTACTGACAAAGGCGGCTACTAAAAAATGGGGGGAGGAGGCAGCAGCCCATTTCCAGCGGGAAATTGGCAGGCTCCAGCGCATGAACCCCCAGGTAGCAGAATACTCTATCCAGGTGACCTATCTGGAATTCCTGCTCGACCTTCCCTGGAACGCCTTCAGCAAGGATATCTATGACCTGAAAAGGGTGCGCAAGTTCCTCGATAAAGACCACTTCGGGCTCGAAAAAGTGAAAGATCGCATTATCGAGCACCTCGCTGTGCTCAAACTCAAAGGAGACCTCGATGCACCTATCCTCTGCCTGGTCGGACCACCCGGGGTGGGGAAAACGTCCCTGGGCCGCTCTATCGCCAACGCGCTGAACAGGCAGTTCGTCCGGATGTCGCTGGGCGGTCTGCACGACGAAAGCGAAATCCGTGGCCATCGCAAAACATATATCGGGGCGCTGCCGGGCCGTATCCTGCAATCTATCAAACGCGCAGGCACCGGCAACCCGGTATTCATCCTAGACGAAATTGACAAGGTAGGACGCGATTTCCGGGGCGATCCCTCCTCCGCTTTGCTCGAAGTGCTCGACCCCGAGCAAAACAGCTCTTTTTACGATAACTACCTAGAGCTCGAATACGACCTCTCCAAAGTGTTGTTCATCGCTACGGCAAATGGCCTTTCTGCTATCCAACCAGCTTTGCTGGACCGGATGGAAATTATCGAAATCAGCGGGTATTCCACCGAAGAGAAAATAGAAATTGCCAGGCGGCACCTGGTCCCAGAGCAACTTAAGGCGCATGGGCTACAGGCCGGCCATGTGAAGTTGAGCAATAAGGTGATCCAAAAGATCATTGAGGACTATACCCGGGAATCGGGGGTCCGTTCGCTCAACAGGCAGATCGGTGCAGTAATGCGGCGCATCGCCCGGCAGGTGGCTACCCAGGAAACCTATAACCCTGTGCTCACTGTGGATGATGTCGAGCCTATACTCGGACCCCCTAATTTTATTGCAGGGATTTACCAGGAGGCGCAACCTCCCGGTGTCGCCATCGGCCTGGCCTGGACAAATGTAGGAGGCGAAATCCTTTTCGTTGAGTCCAGCCTGAGCAAGGGAGGCGGTAAAATGACCCTCACCGGCAACCTGGGCGAGGTGATGAAAGAATCGGCCAGTACGGCCCTTAGTTACCTCAGGGCCCATAGCGGGCTGGTCGGGGTGGACCCGCAAACGCTGGATAAACAGGATATCCATATCCATATTCCCGAGGGGGCGATCCCCAAAGATGGGCCTTCTGCCGGAATTACTATCCTTTCCGCCCTGGCTTCTTTGTTCACCGATAAACCCCTGCGGCCTTTCACGGCTATGACGGGAGAGATTACCCTGCGGGGAAAGGTGCTGCCGGTAGGGGGGATCAAGGAAAAAATCCTGGCTGCCAAAAGAGCAGGTATGCGGGAAATCATCCTGAGTAAATTTAACCGCAAGCATATCGAAGAAATCAATCCGGATTACATCAAAGGCATGCAATTCCACTATGTGGGCACTATGGAAGAGGTGCTCAAGTTGGCCTTGTCCAAAAACTGAGGCCGTCACTCAAGATAATCTTCTGCCGCAGAAGGCATCAACCTGCTTAGGGTACAGCGCCTACCTGTTTTCGCCCTCGCGGCGCATCAAAATCTCCAGGAGCTGCCTTGCGGCCCTGGAGATTTTAGTTCCCGGCCCAAAGATAGCAGCTACGCCTTTCGAGAAAAGGAACGCATAGTCCTGCGGAGGGATTACGCCGCCTACCACTACCAGGATATCCTTCCTGCCCAGCGCCCCCAACGCTTCAACTGCCTGCGGCACCAATGTTTTGTGGCCTGCTGCCAGCGACGAGATCCCCAGGATGTGCACATCGTTTTCGGCTGCCTGGCGGGCGGCTTCGGCAGGGGTTTGGAATAATGGGCCGATATCTACGTCAAAGCCCAGATCTGCAAAGCTGGTCGCGATGACTTTTGCGCCCCTGTCGTGGCCATCCTGTCCAAGTTTAGCGATCATTATCCGGGGCCTTCGCCCTTCGAGTGCTTCGAAAGCATCGGCAAGGGCCTGCGCCTGAAGAAAATCGTCATCGTTTTGCGCAACTTCGCTGGAATATACCCCGGAGATGGACCGTATAGCAGGGGTAAACCGGCCAAATGCCCTTTCCATGGCAAAGGAAATTTCCCCCAGGGTCGCCCTTTTTCGGGCACAGTTTACGGCAAGTTCCAGCAAGTTTCCCTCTCCACTCTGGGCACATTGGAACAATGCCTCCAGCGCCGCCCCGACGGCGCTGCCGTCCCGTTGGGCTTTCACCTCCTGAAGGCGCTTGATCTGTGCATCGCGAACGGCAGTGTGATCTACCTCGAGAATGTCTATGGGGTCTTCCTGCCCGGCTGGGTAGATATTTACACCGACGATATAATCTTTTTCACTGTCTATGCGTGCCTGTTTGCGGGCAGCCGCAGCTTCTATGCGCAACTTCGGCAGTCCCTGCTCGATGGCTTTGGTCATTCCCCCCAGGGCCTCTATTTCCTGCAGGTGTGCCCAGGCGCGGCGAAGCAGTTGATCGGTGAGATATTCCATATAATAAGCACCGCCCCAGGGATCAATGGCTCGGGTTATACCGGTTTCCCGCTGCAGGAAAATCTGGGTGTCCCGCGCGATTTTTGCCGAGAAATCTGTGGGCAGTGCAATCGCTTCATCGAGGGAGTTGGTGTGCAGGGACTGTGTGCCACCGAGCGCGGCAGCCAAGGCCTCGGTCGTAGTACGCGTAATATTGTTGAAGGGGTCCTGTTCGGTGAGGCTCCACCCGGAAGTCTGGCAATGGGCGCGCAAGGCCATAGACTTGGGGTCTTTCGGCCCAAAGCTTTTGACGAGGTAGGCCCAGAGCAGCCGCCCTGCCCGCATTTTAGCGATCTCCATGAAATGGTTCATGCCAACTGCCCAGAAAAAAGAGATTCGCGGGGCGAAATCGTCTATATCCAGGCCTGCCGCCCTGCCCGCGCGCAAATACTCGAGGCCGTCGGCCAGGGTATAGGCAAGCTCGAGATCGGCAGGTGCACCCGCTTCGTGTATATGGTAGCCGCTTATGCTAATGGAATTGAACCTCGGCATGTGCATAGAGGTATAGGCAAAAATATCGGCGATGATACGCATCGAAGGGGCGGGCGGGTAGATGTAGGTGTTGCGCACCATAAACTCCTTCAGGATGTCGTTCTGGATCGTCCCGTTGAGCAAACCGGGGGGTACGCCCTGTTCTTCTGCAGCTACGATATAAAAAGCCATGATGGGGATTACCGCACCGTTCATTGTCATGGAAACGGACATTTCGCCGAGCGGGATCTGATCGAAGAGGATTTTCATGTCTTCGACGGAATCAATGGCAACCCCAGCTTTTCCAACATCGCCGGCTACCCGCTCGTGGTCTGAGTCGTAACCCCGGTGGGTGGCCAGGTCAAAAGCGACGGAGAGCCCCTTCTGGCCTTGCGCGAGGTTACGCCGGTAAAAGGCATTGCTCTCCTCAGCCGTGGAAAAACCCGCATACTGACGAATGGTCCAGGGGCGGACGGCATACATCGTACTGTAAGGGCCTCTTAAGAACGGCGGCAGGCCGGCAGAATACCCCAGGTGTTTTAGCTTGAGAAGGTCCTCAGGGGAAAAGCCGGGCGGCACGGAAATCTGTTCGGCAGTCTCCCAGTCGCCCGGCCTGGAGGGAAATGGGTCGGCGGCGCAGGTTAAATCGAGGGATAAAGCGCTGAAATCAGGACGTGCCATATTGTGCTGGTTTAGGGTAAATATATCTTTTGGATGCTCCGGCCATACCGGATCTGCTGCAGTGGATCAGCCGGAGACAGACAAAAGAAGGCCGTGTTTGTCACAGGGCAATCGCACCGCAACAGCGTAGAACAACTACGCGATTGGCGATGCTAAGGTAAAAAAAAAAGAGCATCCGGAAGGGATGCTCCAATATTCCCTAAAATCACCCGAATATTTACTTGTTTAGGCACGGTCGGTATGGCGGAAAACAACGATTTTCAGCCTGCGGCCACCCGACAGGGGGCAGTGTAAAGGCGCCCCTAATGGCGTGTAAATTACATCAAGTCCCTTTAATGGCCGGTGATGCCTGTCATAGCGGATAATGATTATCGTCAATCCTGCCATCCAATCAGTAATAAGGCGGCAAGGATTAATAACAAGGCCCAAGCTGTGATACGCCATGTGTTGGCATGGCGCTGTAATGACCGTGCGGCAAGCTCTGTGAACAACACGAGCGCTATGGCAAAGATCATTGCGACTGCCCGGTAGGGGCCCCATATCCCCCAAAAAAATGCGCCCAGGCCGAGGACGACAGCGATCAGTACATATACCCGTGTTGACCAGCGGAGGTCCTGTTGAAATTGCCTGAATGTTTTTTTTGAAAGGATTTCCATATTCCCCTTTTTTCTGCATATTATACCATCTGAAGGATTCTTGCAGTGCAAAATGTAAGGGGTAAGGTTGAGCTTTGTCATTGCGCGGTCATACTGCTTTTTTCTTCCGTATTGCCGGGCGAGCGCCATTTTTTCAAAATTCTGATTATTTTGCCGGAGCGATGTAATTTGCTCCAACAGGCTTGGCGCTTCGGTGCTGTATGACAGGAGACAAACCTTTTTACCCTCGGCGATCCCGTCGCAAAGCGCCGGATAAAAACTAATTGAGTATGGGCTTGAGACCTCTGACGGATATTCCGGATAAGACCGATATCCTTGAAACGGCGGATCAGATCCGGGCGATGATCCATAAGACGCCGGTAATGACTTCTTCGACATTGGATGGGATGGCGGGTGCTTCCCTTTTCTTCAAGTGTGAGAACTTTCAAAAGATCGGGGCATTCAAAATGCGGGGCGCTGCAAGTGCCGGGCTCCGGCTTTCCGGGGCCGGTCGTTCGCAGGGCCTGGCGACCCACTCCTCTGGCAATCATGCCCAGGCGGTGGCAAAGACGGCGCAAATTCTGGGTATTCCTGCTTACATCGTTATGCCGGCCAATGCCCCTTCCATTAAGCAGGCGGCTACCGCCGGGTATGGGGCGGAAATTATCCTTTGTGCCCCGACACAGGAAGCCAGGGAAAGGGCGCTGGAGGAGGTAGTCCGGCGGACGGGGGCACATTTTATCCATCCCTACAACGACTATAACGTCATTGCGGGCCAGGCGACTGCTGCATTGGAGTTGATCCACGAGACGGGGCCGCTGGACTTTGTGCTGGCCCCGGTGGGCGGTGGCGGGCTGTTGAGCGGTACGGCCCTGAGTTGCCGTTATTTTTTATCCGGATGCAAGGTTATTGGCGCCGAGCCGAAAAAAGTGGACGATGCCTGGCGGTCATTCCACAGCGGACGTATTGAAACAAACCCCTCTGCGGATACGGTCGCAGACGGGCTCCGCACCACTTTAGGGGATAAAACATTTGGTATTATCCGTACCCATGTGGACGATATCCTCACGGTACCGGAAGAGGAGATTATCGAGGCGATGCGTATAATATGGGAGCGCATGAAGATCATCATCGAGCCTTCATGCGCTGTACCTTACGCTGCTGTTCGCCGTAACCCCGATATGTTCAGGGGAAAGCGCGTAGGGGTTATCCTTACCGGAGGAAATGTGGATTTGGGCAGCCTACCTTTTTGCCAATGAATTGAATTATTTTGCCCCAAACGGGCAGTTCATCAGCGGTTGTTGTCTGTGGTCAGATTGCAAGGGCCTTGCCCCTGCGGGGTCGTTCGGATGATAATATTGCGGACACCCGTTTTGCTTTGTTTCTTATCGTTCTGCTGGTCGGGGCTGCCGGCAATACTTCCACCGACCCTTTCCGCGTTATTTTCGAAATGACAGTTTGGGAGTATCTCGGGGCTACATTGCCCGTTTTCCGAGCTATGGTTGTAGATTGCGGAAGCACGGATACCTGCGCCGTTACCTGAGAAAATGCAGTTGTCAATCAACGGGGAGGTCTTTCCACCGTTGCCGGCGAAATTGAAAATCCCTGCGCCATACAACGACTGGTTGCCTTCGAAGTTGCAACTTCTAATTATCGGGTTACAGCGGCCGCCTTCCGTTCCTTGGTTATACACCGCGCCCCCTTCGAGTTTGGCGTCATTGTTGATGAACTCGCAGTGGAGGATTTGGGTGGAGCTGCAATCACCTGCTTGTTCGGCATTGTTAAAAACCCCTGCGCCAAAGAAGGCCTTGTTGTACCTGATCAGACAATTGATAATAACCGGTGAGGAGGAGGCTCCTGTTGCGCTGTTGAAAATGCCGCCCCCACAATTTGAAGGATCTTTAGACCGGGACGGGTTATTGGCATTGCCCCCTGTGATTTCGAAGCCGTCTATTCGCGTTTGGCTGTTGGCATTAGAGAGGACAACTACAGAGAAGGAGTTGTCTGCATCTCCGGGAAGGCCGATTTCCCCCGATAATATGGTCTTGTTGAGGGTGAAATCGCGTGCATTTACATCCATTTCATCACCTGCGAAACCTCCGAGGAGGGTTACGCCGGAGGGGACATGAAAGGCGGCATAGCGGTCGCTGCCTTGGGTGGGGAGGTAGAGGCCTTTTGCGACCCAGACTTCATCCCCTTCGACTGCGGAGTAGAGGGCTTGTTGAAGGTCACCGAAGGCCATTGACCAAGAAGAACCGTTACCGGTTCCGCCAGGCTTTACGTAAAAAACCTTCGCCTGTAAATGGGTTGCGGCGAATGCGAGGAAAGTGAGTAGTAAGGTCGTTTTTTTCACAAAAATATAGCTTTTGAGATGGAGATTCTTAAGAGTTGCGGGGTTGTACGGCACACTTTTGCGAACGGTGGCACCAGGAAGTTTTCCCGTGCAAAGGACGTATTGAAGCAGCTGCACAACCCCACCTAAATCCTGTCAAAAAACAAGCAAACGAGAATTTGGACGAACATGACAGATCTAATCCTTGTGATCGTGTTTCATGGAAAAATTATGGGCCTTTAGCAATTTCGAAGCACAAGGTAAGGAAACTTTTCAGCCGCTTCAAATGGCTTCCACCAAAAAGCGGGGCAATAAACCTGTTGGTGCACAATAATTTAGGGAGTGGCTCACTAAGGGGCTTTTTTGTGCGTTTTGATTTAAAAAGCGGATGTTGTCGGTTTGGTTCGGCAAAACGCTTTAAGGAAGCGGTCGTTTTTCAGGGTTAAACGGTGTTTTATTGACGATTAAAGGAGGTTGCCCAAAGTTCCCGAGGGTGGGCCGGGGGATACGCTTATTGCAGCGGGTTATACAGGCTGTGATACGTGTTTCAAAAGCACGGGGTTAAAACCGTAGGCTGCTGATCGGACAGTTTTATTAAATAGTAAAATTTTTTTTATACGTAAAAAAAAGCTTAATTTGCCGCGGGAAAATTACTTTAAAACGTTTTCAGTCAAAATATGGTGCCAATGAGTAAGTATATTATGATTCCAAGATTTCTGGCATTCATGGGTGTTCTTGGAGGAGGGCTTTCTGTAAGCAACGTGCTCGTTGCACAGGACATTCACTTCACGCAGTTTTATTCAGCCCCATTCAATATCAGTCCGGGGCTGACAGGTGTTTTCCCCGGGGAAACGCGGCTCATGGGAAATTTCAGAAGCCAGTGGCACTCTGTTCCTGTGGATTACAGTACGCTTACCCTGGCTGGGGAGACCAAGCTGCCGGGCAAAGACCGTGCCAATGGTTTTTTTGCTTTGGGTATGGGTTTCAATTATGACCAAGGGGGTGTTTCGCGGCTGAATTACTCCAATTTTCACGTCAACGGTTCTTATACGAAGCGGTTGGCGCCTAAGTTTTACGCTACTGTAGGTGGCCAGTGGGGCCTTTCCCAGCGCAGGTTTCAGGCTAACGGCTTAATTTTTGATGCGCAGTATGACCCTTCTACGGGCGCTGCAGACCCTTCGCTTCCCACTCTGGAGGATTTTTCGAACCGTCGGAACTTTTTTGCGGACTTCAACACGGGGTTGAATTTTCGTTTTCAGACGCGGGTGGACGAGGAGCTGGTGGATAAGCTCGATATGCGGACCAAAATTGACGCCGGTATAGGTATTTTCCACCTTAATACGCCATTGCAGAATTTCAAAGAGGATGATATTTCCGATATCAGCCTTCCGGTGCGGTTCACGCCTTATATATTGGCAACGATAAAAGTCGGCAATAATGTTGATCTGATTTATAATACCATGTTTCAGAGCCAGGCGACTTACCGGCAGTGGCTGAATGGTTTTGGGGTAAAATGGCATTTAAACCGCCAGCCGGGCAATCAGCTTGCCATTCAATTCGTGGCTAATTACCGTTCGTTTGATTTTTCTGAAGCCCTGGCCCCTGCCTTCGAGGTGGTCTATAATGGTTGGCGTGCGGGTTTCAGCTATGATGTGAATGTGTCGGAGTTCGAAGTGGCGACGCGCAACCGCAGCGGTCCCGAATTCTTTGTACATTACCATCTGGCAAAGGTCAAACGCAAGCGACAGTTACCGGAATACAAGATTTGTCCTTTGATTTGATCACGGCGATCTTTCCCCTCCCCCCTGGATTGCATTGCTTTTCTTTTTTCAACACGAGTAGATTAGATCTAATATGAGAAAATTTATCTGGGTCGCCATATTGGTTGCCGGCATCGGGAGCAGCCTGCACGGGCAGGTCGTACAGACCCGTCAGGAGTGGGTGGCAGCAGCAGACAGTGCATTCGCCAATAAGGACTATTATCCGGCGTTCAAATACTACGAGGCTGCGCTGAATTACGATACGACGGATCTGGAAATCTGGTATAAATATGCCGAAGCAGCCCGGTATTTTAATGCGTACAGCTATGCGGTACGGGGATATCTCAAGGTACTGGATCTGGATACCGCACGCAGGTTCCTCCAGGCCCGGCTCTGGCTTGCGCAGGTACGCCAGAAAACCGGCAACTATGCGGCGGCGCGTGCGGACTATTCGGCGTATCTCGAAAACCCCGCGCAGGGAAATGCCTCATGGGTACAGATGGCCGAGCAAGGAGTATCCGATTGTACCGAAGCGGAAGTGAGCGGTATGCAGGCCCGGGGCCTTCTGGTGTCGGCGGAAGCACGGAACCTCGGTACCGGTATCAACTCGGATTTTTCAGATTTTGGTGCGGTTTTTCGGGGGGATACGGTTTATTACACGTCTTTCCGATTTCAGAAAAAGCAGGGACGGGACACAAAACAACCCCAGAAAGCAATGATACGGGTCATGCGGGCCGATGATGGCAAGACCGCCCTGATGCTGGGCGATAGTTTCAACCTGCCCAACCGCCACATCGCCTATTCGGCATTTCTTCCGCAGGGCGACGGGGTATATTACGGGGTATGCGAATATCTGAATGCTTCGGATACCCGTTGCGAGCTGTATTTCCGCAAGCGCTCAGGCCCGGATACCTGGGGCACACCGCTCCGGCTGGGGATTAATGCCCCGGGGTTTACTACGACCCAGCCCGCAGTCGGCCAGATTGCAGGAAGCACCCAGAACTGGCTGTTCTTCGTTTCTAACCGGCCAGGCGGGGCAGGCGAACTGGATATCTGGTATGGGGCAATCGGAGCAGACGGCAACGTGGTTTCGGCTGAAAACCTTTCTGCGCTCAATACAGAAGCCAACGATATTGGCCCTTTTTTCCATGATGCCTCACAATACCTGTATTTCAGTACCGATGGCCGGCCCTCCCTCGGCGGATATGATATTTATCGGGCCCGGCTTAACGAGGAGCGCTGGGAATTGCCCCAACATCTCAAATCCCCTGCTAATTCAAGCTATGACGATATTCACTATGCTTTAAACGAGCAGGGGGATAAGGGGCTCGTTTCTTCGAACCGCAGAGGGGCGGTATTCCTCGATTCCGAGAAGGAGGCCTGCTGCCACGATATCTATGAAACACAAATTGATCAGACCATCCGCCTGGAGGTTTCCATCCTCAACGCCGTATCGAACAACTCGCTGGAAGGCGCTACAGTTTTTCTGTACGAAAAAAAACCGGATGGCGAAAAATTGCTGGAGACAAAGACAAACCTCACCGGTAACAGCTTTGATTTCAATCTCCTGCGGGACAGAAAATATAGGATCGTCGCTCAAAAACCGGAATTCATCCCTTCGGAATCTGGAGTTGACCTTGGCGGCCAGCCCCTGGAAGGACAGGAAATCGTCATAGCCCGCAACTTATCGCTCGACCCCATGCATGTCAACCTTACTGCACTGACATTCGACGATGCGGACAACTCCCCGCTAAAAGGCGCAAAGGTCGAAATCTTCGAAATCGTGAACGGCGATACGATCCCTGCCGGTAACAGGGTGAATGAAAACGGCAATGAGTTCTATTTCACGATCAACGTCAATGCCCCATATCTGATCGAGGCATCCAAACTTGGTTACGAGACTACTGCGGTGCCTTTCGAAGTAACTTCCGAACTGTTGCGCAGTCTTAGCCGGAACATCACGGTGGAACTGCCCCTCCAAAGGATTGATTTCCCGGAACTGCCGATCGCTTTATATTTTGACAACGCCCTGCCGGATGGCCGCTCGATGTCCCGGGTCACCGTGTCGGATTTCAAAACACTTTGCGAGACCTATTACGCCAGGAAGCAGGCATTCATAGATAACTTCTCCGAGGGGGTAAGTGCAGAGCAGAAATTCTATTATGCCGAATTGTACGAATCTTTCTTCGAGCGGGAAGTCATGGGCGGGTTGAAGAGCCTGGAATATTTTTCAGAACAATTGCTGAACTATCTCGGCAAAGGAAGGGCGATTACGATCGAACTCAAAGGCTATTCAAGCCCCCGCGCAAGCTCCCGGTTCAACGAAATCATCAGCTCGAGAAGGACAAAGTCGGTAATCAATTTCTTCAGGCAATACCGGAGCGGTGCATTCAAACCCTATCTGGAAAATGGACAATTCGAAATCATCGAACTTGCTTTCGGGGAATCCCAGTCGAAAAAAGAGGTGCCCGATCGTCTTGAGGATTTAAAAGGGTCGGTTTTCAGCATAGCGGCTTCTGTAGAACGTCGCGTAGAAATCGTCAAAGTCAGTACAAGGATTGCAAAACCACAATAATAAGGCGCTATGCAAATAGGTATTATGTCCATGGGCAGGAAATGGCCACAAAATCGTCTTCTAAAAGAGCTGCTCGCGGCTTTGGTATTGCTCGTGCTTGCTATCGCGCCGTGGCAACCTTTATATGCTACGCATATCGTCGGTGGGGAGATGGGCTACAGGTGTTTAGGGAACAACCGCTATGAAATTACCCTCAGGGTATTCAGGGATTGTTACGGCGGGGACATCATTGCGCCTTTCGATGATCCCGCAGCAATCGGTGTTTTTGACCGCGACGGGCTGCTGATCCGCAATTTGCAAGTGGCTAAAATGGGCGACGATACACTGACTAACGTGATCGACAAATGTGTGATCAACTCCCGCGATGTCTGTGTACACACCACTACCTACAGGACGATAGTCACCCTGGAGCCACGTGCAGGTGGTTACCATTTCGTCTATCAGCGCTGCTGCCGCAACGCTACAGTGCGAAATGTCGTAAAGCCCCTCGAAACCGGCGCGACTTTCGATATCCTGCTCACGGAAGCCGCCATGGCGCGCTGCAACAACAGCCCGCAGTTCAAGGCATGGCCACCCATTTTTATCTGCAGGGACGAAGCGCTCAGCTTCGACCACGCTGCCTCCGATGAGGATGGCGATTCGCTGGTCTATAAATTGTTCACACCTTTTCAGGGGGCAACTACTTTTCTCCCCAAGCCTAATATCCCGGATCCCCCACCTTACGATACCGTGGTATGGAACAACCCACCCGGCAGTATTATTTATTCTGCCAACAACATGATGGGCTTCGGGACGCCACTGGTCATTGATCCTGTCAATGGCCTCATGACGGCTCAGCCTGGCCAGGTCGGCCAGTACGTCATCGGTGTCAGTATCGAGGAATACGACCGTAATACAAGGCAGCTATTGTCGTTGACCCGAAGGGATTTCCAGTACAACGTCATCGAATGCGAACGTATCACTGCCATAATTTCCGCTCCAGCGGTACAGTGCGATAACCTGACGGTCAAATTCACCAATAAGAGTGAAAATGCCATTAATTTCTTATGGTATTTTGAAGGCCCGGGCTTCGAAGAGGTCTCAACAGATTTCAGCCCGACCATCACATTCCCCGATACCGGCCGATATACCGCAACGCTGGTCGCAGAGCCGGGCCTGATCTGCGAACACCGGGCACAGCATACCGTCTTCCTCCAGTATAATTCTATTCAGGCGGATTTCTCGCTCAATACGATTGACTGCTTCGGCGGCACATCCTTTTTAAAGGTAAACGATCGCTCTACAGATGCAGTCTCCCCAATCATCGGGTGGAAGTGGGAGGTGATTATCCCCGGCAGGGATACGATCCGCTCAAATATCCGCGCACCAGAACTTTTCTCCGTGCCCACAGGCACTACGGGAAAGCTGCGCCTGACACTAACTTCCCAAAACGGATGTGTGGCCTCCGTAGAAAAACCTTTCCGGACGGGGGCTACCAGACCCTCAAAATTCGTTTCGGCTACGCGTATCGAAGGATGTCTCGGGCAGAAAATCGCGCTCAATCCGATTATACCGGAAAATATCCCCTTCCAGTATCAATGGACCCCTGCCGATGGATTGGATAACCCAAATGCGGTTAACCCAACGCTCACCGTTACGGCTAGCGGGACGTACCGGGTCAGGATCGCCCCTCTTGACTTCTCCTGTGATACGTTCATCAATGTAGAGGTAGTACTGGTAAATAAAATCCCTTCATCGTTTACCGCTGTCCCGGCTTGCGATGGCTTTGGCCTGCATCTGAGCAGTACGATCGCAGACTCCGGCCTGCCGCGGTGGATTATTGGCCCCCTGGACAATCCAATCGGGGATACGGTCGCCCACCGGCTCACGTTCACTTTTCCCGCAGCAGGGGTCTTTCCGGTATCCCTCATCTCTCCCGGTTTATGCCCGGATACCCTCACGCAGTTGCTTACAGTGACGGGGCCCTTCCTGAATCCCGCTTTCAATGTTAAACTGGAAGGTTGTTCGGATCGTGAAAATCGCCTGCTATTTGAAGATAAATCGTCGAACTTGCTGCAAAATACGAATAGCTGGAGGTGGATACTGAGCGATGGTCAGGCCTCCATGCAGCAAAATCCCGTTTTCGTTTTTGCCGATGGTACTGACTCGGTCGGCGTAAGCCTGATCATAGGTACCGGGAATGGATGCCTCGATACGGTCTCTTCCAGGGTCAATGTGAAATTAGTGGACTTCCCAAAGGTCACGCCACCCCCGGTGGCAATTGTCTGTAAAGATGTCCCTACTCCGCTGAATGCGAACGGCTCCAACGGATACCGGTTCGTCTGGGCACCGGCTATGGGTTTAGATAACCCCAATGCACCTAACCCAAGGTTTAGTTCAAATGCAAATACCGTATATCAGGTCACCATCTCCGATCTCAATGGGGTCTGTGATACGGTCGTACAGGTCAGTGTAGAGGTGATTGATTTCTCCAGGCAGGTACCAAAACCCGCTATGGTAGTCTGCCCGGACCTGCCCACCCAACTCAACCCGGGCACGGACCCCCGATTGACTTATCGCTGGTCGCCAGCGTCCGGCTTGAGCGATCCCAATTCAAATAATCCTACTGTTACGACTCGTAGCGATGTCCTCTACCAGTTGCGGGTATCCGATCCGCTGGGACTCTGTGATACAACGGTGACGATACAGGTGAAGGCGGCAAATTTCCCTTCCGTCGCGCCTGTTCCGGCAATGGTGGTCTGCCCGGGGATTGCGACGGCGTTAAACCCCAAGGGGGACCCGCTGT
>JBMOJO010000076.1:0-14812 GCA_049315745.1 Saprospiraceae bacterium
AACCTGTCGAGTACCGAAGCCAACACAAAATACAATGAGCGCAGGCCAAGGATAGCGAAAATATTGGAAGTGAAGACCAAAAAGGGATCGGTAGTAATCGCAAAAATGGCGGGGATACTGTCAAACGCGAACATGATATCGGTTGTCTCTACAACCATTAATGCCACAAACAGGGGCGTCGCAGCCCACTTGCCCATCTTCCGGATGAAAAACCGGCTGCCGTAAAAACTACGGGTAACCGGGACGAAACGTTTGACCAGGCGCACGGTACCGTTGTGTTCGATCTCGACGGCGCTGTGCTCGCCGGAGCGCAGCATCTGGTAGGCAGCATAAAAGAGAAAAGCCCCAAATACATAGGTAATCCAGGAAAAATGCTCGATGAGTACTACCCCGACCCCGATCATCAGACCGCGGAAGATGATGGCCCCCAATATACCCCAGAACAATACCCGGTGCTGGCTCTCGGCAGGAATGCGGAAGTATGTAAAAATTACCGCAATGACAAAAATATTATCTACGCTGAGCGACTGCTCCACCAGATAACCCGTCAGATAGGTCAGCACGGCCTGCTTGCCGCTGTGAATGTGTACGGACTCCCCCAGCCATTGGTTTTGGTAGGCGAAGTAAATGAAAATGCTGAACAGCAGGGAAATCGTTACCCAGACGGTAGTCCATCGCAATGCTTCCGCAGTAGTGACTACATGCGCCTCTTTATTAAAAACGCCGAGGTCAATGGCGAGCAAAACGATGACCAAAAGGATGAAACCGATCCAGAACAATGCCATAGTCATTGATATAATCCCTTGAGGCACCGGAATGCAACCACGTCAGGGGCAAAAAAATAGCCCTTACATTGCTGTAACGGGCTTGGGAGGTCGGGAGCAGATTCGAACTGCCGTACGAGGTTTTGCAGACCTCTGCCTAGCCACTCGGCCACCCGACCATTTTTGAACGCCAAAACTGCTTTGTTTTGGAATGGCAAATATAAGGGGTTTTTCCCACTTTTGCCGGAAACGCGCACTTTTTTTTTACCTCCCCCAACGCAGCTCCATGCTCCCTTCGGCCCGCTAAATAGCTTTTCGGGACCTTACTCGCCGTACTGCCTGCGGAAATATTGTTCCAGAACCTCCATGGGATAACGCCGTACCAGCTGGTATTCCAGGGTCATTTCGGGGCCGATATTTTTTTTGTAGTAGGCCAGCCCAATGCCTTTGGCATAAACCTCCTCACCGGTGTAAGCAGTTTCAAAAACGCCATAGTTGTCCATTTCATAGCTTTCCTTGAGTGCGAATTTTACGGCAGGGTACCTGCGCCCATCCAGTACGATGACCGTATCTCCTGCAAAATACCGGTTTTTCACCATCGCGTGCGCAATGAGCGAATCAGCAGGGTCTTTCCACTGTACGTGATATACGAACACGCCCCCGGAGTCGCGTACCTGGAAGGGGAAGGTATTGCCGGCAATAATCGTCGCCACCGATTTATTTTGCCGCCCGTCTGTCCCGTTCCCCGGCCCGTAAATGTACATGTTGTCCAGCAGCATCCCATTGCTGACCATCCCCTCCTGCATGAACTGCATGGGCAGGAGGTCTTGTTCGTAGTAGGTAGAGGTCAGCACTTTCTGACCATCCTGTATCACCGACCGGAAATACCAGAACGCCGGCGCCATTTGAGGGGCGTTCACCGAACGATATTCATAGACCAGCCCTTCTTTCAGACGCTTCAATGGAAAATAATAGTTCCGGATATCGCGGTAACCTTGATTTTCCTGCCGGCAGGACAGTGCCAAAAAGGAAAATATCCCGAAGCAGCAAAGGATGTGTAACCAATATTTTCTTTTCATTGTTATTGGATATGATGTACAAAAGTATAACTCGGTGCAATGTTGGTACCAGGTGCGTTGTGAAAGGATGGTTGCCCACCAGATATGGTTGCTTACCCCGCTGTGCTGGCCGCATGGAACAAAGTTGCCCAATAGACAACATCAAAAAGTGTCGGGCGATGAGACGAAATTGCCGCAAAGCGCTCCAAATATTCTTATCTTCGCAGCGTTTTGTGGCCATGGCCTGAAGCAAAGCGCCGCGCTCAAACAAGGTCTTGCCCCCAGGTTTTGCCAAAAACCCGGCACCTGCTGCAAAAACCTGATATATATATTGATCATTTTCGTCAAAGCAAAATAACGCTATGTTCGGAATAATCGGAAAATCGCTCAAAAAATTGTTCGGCACCAAATACGAACGCGACGTACGCAACTTTTCGCCTACCGTGGAAGAGATCAACCAGATCGGAGCGGAGTTGCGTAGCCTCGAAAACGATGCCCTGCGGCAGAAAACCTTGGATTTCAGGGAACGTATCGCCGCTTATCTCAGCGAAATAGATGAAGCAATCGCGCTTCAGCATACGGCAGCGGCAGATACCGAAGACCTGGAGGAGAAAGAAAGGATATTCGCCTATATTGACCAGCTTCAAAAAGACCGCAACAAACAGCTCGAGGTAATACTCAACGAAATATTGCCCGAAGCCTTCGCCGTGGTAAGGGAAACTTCCCGCCGGTTTAAGGAAAATGCAACACTCGTGGCAACAGCCACGGTGCACGACAGGAACCTGGCAGGGAACCCGGCAAAAACCTACGTGAAAATCGAAGGAGATAAAGCGATATGGAAAAATGCTTGGACAGCAGCCGGGGGGGCCATCGTGTGGGATATGGTCCACTACGATGTACAACTCATCGGGGGGATGGTCCTCCATAGCGGCAAAATCGCGGAAATGGCCACCGGGGAAGGTAAAACCCTGGTCGCTACCTTGCCCGCTTATCTCAACGGGCTCGCAGGCCAGGGGGTACATATCGTGACCGTGAACGATTACCTCGCAAGGCGCGATGCCGAGTGGGTAGGGCCTATCTTCGAGTTCCTCATGCTGACGATAGATTGTATAGACAAGTACCAACCGCATTCCCCGGGGCGTATCGCCGCCTATAAATGCGATATCACATACGGTACCAATAACGAATTCGGTTTCGATTATCTGCGGGACAATATGGTGCGCAGCCAGGAAGAAAAAGTTCAGCGCAGACACCATTTTGCAATGGTGGATGAAGTGGACTCCGTCCTGATTGACGATGCCCGTACCCCGCTGATCATTTCCGGCCCGGTCGGAAAAATGGCCGAGGATCAGGAGTATATTGACCTGAAACCCCAAATCGAAAAGCTCATTAGCGTTCAACGGAAATATGCTACCGACTACCTCGCCGAGTCCAGGCGGCTGTTTCAGGAAGGGACGCTCGGAGTCGAAGAAGGCCAGGCCGGCATGGCGCTGTTGCGCGCTTATCGCGCCTGGCCCAAAAATCGGCCGCTGATCAAGTTTCTCAGCGAAGAAGGGGTAAAAGTGCTCCTGCAAAAAACCGAAAATTTCTATATGCAGGAGCAATCGCGCAATATGCACCTGGTGGATAAGCCGCTGCTCTTCGTTATTGATGAAAAAAACCGCTCGGTAGAGCTGACCGAAGCCGGTGTGGAATTCCTCTCCAGGGGCAATGCCGATCCCGCCTTCTTCGAAATGCCCGACGTAGTGACCGGACTGGTCGAAATTGACAATAATGCTGCCCTGACCCCGGATCAAAAGGAAGATGCGAAAACACACCTGGCACAAGACTATGCCGTAAAGTCCCGTCGCCTCCATTCGATCAACCAACTGCTCAAGGCCTACAGCCTCTTCGAACGCGATGAGGAGTATGTCGTAATCGAAGGTCAGGTCAAAATTGTGGACGAACAGACCGGCCGCCTGATGGAAGGGCGACGCTACTCCGATGGCCTGCACCAGGCCCTCGAGGCAAAGGAAAATGTAAAAATCGGCGAAGTCACCCAAACCTATGCAACGGTTACACTGCAAAACTATTTCCGCATGTATCACAAACTGGCCGGTATGACCGGCACTGCGGAAACCGAAGCCCAGGAATTATGGGAAATCTATAAACTCGACGTTACGGTCATCCCGACCAATAAACCAATTGTCCGAGAGGATCGGGAAGATCTGGTCTATAAAACCGCACGCGAAAAATTTAATGCCGCTATTGACGAAATCGTTCGCCTGAGCGAGGCCGGCCGCCCGGTACTCGTGGGTACGACATCGGTAGATATTTCTGAAAAAATGAGCAAAATGCTCAACCTTCGGAAAATTGACCACAACGTACTCAATGCAAAACAACACCAGCGCGAAGCGGAAATTGTTGCTGAAGCCGGCCGGCCCGGAAAAGTGACGATTGCCACCAATATGGCCGGTCGCGGTACCGACATCAAGCTCTCCGAAGAAGTGCGCAAGGCCGGTGGCCTCGCCATCATCGGGACCGAGCGCCACGAATCCCGGCGCGTGGACCGGCAGTTGCGGGGCCGCTCGGGGCGCCAGGGAGATCCCGGCACTTCCCAATTCTATGTGTCGCTCGAAGATAACCTCATGCGCCTGTTCCAATCCGACCGGGTCGCTAAACTCATGGACCGTATGGGGCTCCAAGAGGGAGAGGTCATTCAGCATTCCATGGTGACCCGCTCTATCGAACGGGCCCAGAAAAAAGTAGAAGAGAACAACTTCGGTATCCGCAAACGCCTGCTGGAATATGACGATGTCATGAATATCCAGCGCGAAGCGATTTATAAGAAACGGGACAACGCCCTCTATGGCGAGCGTATCTCCGTTGACCTGAACAACATGTTTACCGGAATCACGGAAGCCCTGGTGTTCTCCCATCGCGAATCCGGTACTTTCGATACCTTCCGCCGCGCCTCGTTGAGCGTTCTCGGCCTCGACCCGGATCTGGACCCCGCCTTCTTCAGGGAAGCGCCTGTAAAGGAAGTTGCCGAGGCCTTCCTGAAAGAGTTCCGCGACTTCTATCAGCGGAAGAGCCTGCATATCGCAGAATTGCTTTATCCGCAGATCGAAGAAGTCCACCGCACCCAGGGGCATATCTATAAGCGTATCCTGATCCCCTTTACCGACGGGCGCAAAAACCCCTACATCGTGACCGCAGAAATCGCCGATGCAGTGAAGTCCAAGGGCAAATCTATTATGCAGGATGTAGAACGCGCGGTTATGCTGGCGCTCATTGACGAAAAATGGAAAGAGCACCTGCGCGCTATGGACGAACTCAAAGATTCAGTCCAGGCCGCTTCCTTCGAACAACGCGATCCGCTGGTGATCTATAAGGTCGAAGCCTTTAACCTCTTCGAAAAACTGATTATGGAAATCAACGAAGAGGTCACTTCGTACCTGGCGAAAGGTACCCTGGTCTTTGCAGACGGAACGACGCTGGAGCAGGCCAGGGAACAGCGTACCGATATGACGCGGACGAGCACCAACCGACAGCGGGAGGAAGAGGAAAATGCGCGCAGAAGGGCCGCTGCACAGGCCGGCCAACCGATGTCAAAAGTACAGACGATCCGGAACGCAGAGCCTAAAATCGGACGCAATGACCCCTGCCCATGCGGCAGCGGAAAGAAATACAAGCAGTGCCACGGAAAAGAAGCCTGAGCGTGCCAACGGTTAGCGATCCCCCAAAGTCAGGAAAGGATTGCTGCGCCTTTCCTGCCCAATGGTTGTTGACGCCCCATGGCCCGGATAAACCTGAACGGCATCGTCCAGCGGCATGAGGCGCTCGTGGATGCTTTGGATCAAGGTGTCGTAATCCCCTCCCGGCAAATCCGCCCTGCCGATACCCCCCTGAAAAAGGACGTCCCCTGAAATGAGCAATTGCGATGCCGGGGCGTAAAAGCACAGGCTGCCCGGCGAGTGCCCGGGCGCCAGCATAGCTTCCAGACGCTCACCCCCCAGCACAACCACCTCTCCGTCTTCAATAAAGCGCCCGGCCGGAGGGGAAGGCTCGGGATAAGGTACGCCGAAGCGCTGGGCCGCCTCGCCCGCACGATCCAGTACCAGCTGCTCCAGCGGATGGATTTCCGGCGTCAGCCCATACGTCTCCAGGATAAATCTGTTTCCAAAAATATGGTCGAAATGGCAATGGGTATTAATCAACCTTTCCGGCCTCAGGCCGTTACGTTGGATGAATTGCTTGAGTCCTTCTTTTTCATGGGCGTAAAAACATCCCGGGTCAAAGATGATGCAGGCACCGGTATTGTCGTACAGCAGATAGGTGTTCTCCTGGAAAAGGTTGAAGGTAAAGCGCGCTATTTGTAACATGGTCGCGGTTTTGTAATGGGCAAACAGACTGGGCCCCCTGCAGGCCCGATATTTTTTGTCCGAATTGTTAAATGGTATATTTATATTCCTTATATTGTCATGGTGTCTATTTAGCAGGTCGTTGCCCCGGTAAATAATAGCCATTTTTAACCCGTGAGAATCCTATCGCAACACGTCTAATATTCGCTGTACGTACGTTCGGTCGCACACCCGGTACGATCCTTCGCAGCGAAGCAGCGAATACCTCCTGGTAAATAGATACTTGTCGCTTGGGCTTACACGGAAATGCTGTTCCGTATGGCCAAAGGGTAAAGGTTTTATTCTTTTTGTTCCGAAAATCCCAAATCATGCAAAAAACCTGCTTTTTGCTGTTGTTTTCCCTCCTTGGCCCAATCTTTGCTGCCGGGCAGGGCACCCAGGTGGAGTTTGGGAAAAACCGGGTGCAATATCACAAGAACTTCGAAGAATGGTCTCAGTACGAAAGCGATAATTTTTACATTTTTTGGTATGGGCAGTCCCGCAATATTGGGCAGACAGCCGCACAACTGGCAGAACTCGACTTCCCCGACGTGCAGAGCCTGCTCGAACATCGCATTAACGAAAAAATCCAGATTATTGTTTACACCGATATCACGGATTTTAAGCAAAGCAATATTGGAGACGAGGAGGCTTTCAGCAGTACTGCCGGGCAGACGAAAATTGTAGGGAGCACGATTTTTGTTTATTACGACGGCAATCAGAGCAGCCTGCGGCGTCAGATCAGGGAAGGAATCGCCTCGGTTTACCTCAATACCATGCTCTTTGGCTCGAATATCCAGGAAGTCGTTCAGAATGCCGTGATGCTTCACCTCCCGGCCTGGTTTAAGGAGGGCCTGGTCGCTTTCGCAGGGGAAGCCTGGAATGCTGATTACGACAATGCGCTGCGGGATGCCATGCTAGGGGAAAAGTATAAAGGCTTTGTACGCCTGGCCGAAGAAAACCCCCGACTTGCAGGGCACGCCTTCTGGTATTATATCGCAGAAAATTTCGGCAAGACAACCGTTTCCAACCTGCTGTACCTGACCAGGATCAACCGCAGCGTCGAGGCAGGTTTCTTGTACGTGATGGGGACTACCTATGAAAAAGTACTCGAAGGATGGGAGGCCCACTTCAGAGTGCGTTTCCTGGAAGACCGCCAGCGACGCGAAAACCTCGCATTGGCGGCATTACCGGTCAAAAACCGGAAAAACCTGCCGGTCACCCAGATTAAACTAAGCCCTGACGGACGAAAGCTCGCCTACGTGACGAATAAAATGGGCCGCTTTCGGGTTGCCCTCTATGATTTTACGACCACTTCGCCTACGCTGGTTTTTAAAGGCGGCCAACGCAACCCCCTTCAGGCGACGGACTACAACTACCCGCTGATTGCCTGGAACCCCGATAATACCCAGTTGTCTGTTCTATATGAATTCCGCGACGATATCCGCTTTGCCACCTACGATCTCCTTACCGGAAAAACAGAGGTCGCCCTGCTGGAAGAACAATACCAGCGGGTATATGATATGGATTTCGTTGACCCCTTCTCTCTGGTCTTCGCCGCTTCGGCGAGCAGTCAGTCAGATTTGTTCCTCTATTATCCGCGGACACGACAGAGCCGTAAATTGACCAACGATTTTTACGACGAGCAGGAGGTGGCCTTTGTACGGGTGCACGGCCAGAAAGGTATCCTGTTTACTTCCAACCGTCCCGATACCCTCCTGCCCGCTGTACCCCCCCGACGGGATACGCAGATCATACGGCCCGATTTTGACCTGTTCTATTATTCGCTCGACCGCGAGCTGCCCGAATGCGTGCGGATTACCCGTACCCCACTGGCCAACGAGCGCTGCCCGGTGGCGGTTGATTCGACTTTCTTTGCTTATCTGAGCGACCGGAGCGGGATTTATAACCAGGAGGCCGGCTATCTGGAGGATTTTGTCCACCATTCCGAGCGTCATATCTTCCTGAAAGACGGGGACGAGATTGTCCTGCACGAGGATTCCGCTTTCGCGTGGATAGATACAGCACTGATTGACTCTATCCGAATGGTACCCGTCATGCGCACGCGCGCTTATGTGTTTTCGCTGTCGAATTTTCAAAATAATGCACTGGCCCAGCACACTGCCCCGCTGGCAGGCAAACAGGTCATCGCAATGCCACGGCAAGGCAAGAACTTGCTCTTCGCCGGTCCGATCGCCCTCCGGCCTCAGGCCAGGCCCTCCGATACGTACTTTCAGCGCCTGCGCAGACAGTTCTCCAGGCAGCCCGAAGATACCCTTACGTATTCGCTGGGAAACCGCCTGCCCGCTGCCGGCAGCAGTGCTGCGCTTGAAGTACCCGATGATACGCTGCGGATGAAGGAAGGGCTCCTGTTTCAGGCCCGGTTTGGGTTTCCTGATCAATTCGAAGTACTGCGCAAACCGGGAAGCGATACGTTGCTGATCATAGAAAGGGAAAAAACCCTGCAGGCACCGGTATCTGCAAGTATGATGCCCGCTTTCGATATTTATCAATACCCGGCACCGGGCCCCTTGCGCCAGCTTCACCGAATTAACCTGGCCAGGATTACGCCCTATCGCCTGCAATTCCGAACCGATCAGATCACTACGCAGGTAGATAACACCTTGCTTTTTGAAGGGCTGGACAACCTCGCCGGCAATCCCAATGGCTTCTCCCCGCCGCCGGCCGGCCTGCTCATCAAAGGGGTCGTCAAAGATCTTTTCGAAGATTACCAGATCCGCGGGGGCGTGCGCATCCCCACAACTTTCAATGGTGCAGAGTATTTCGCGGTATTTGACAATAAAAAAAACCGCCTCGATCATCGTTTTGCATTTTATACCAAAAATTCCCGGACAACCAGCAATCAGTCCTTCTTTGCCCCCTCCAAAGCGGAAACCAATATCCTGATCGGTCAGTACGGCCTTCGTTATCCACTGGATGTCTTCCAGAGCCTTCGCGCAACGACCACCCTGCGCCGCGATCGTTTTATGCAACTGGCAACCGACCAGGCAAGTCTGAACAGCCTGCCGGTCACCCAGCAAAGGATCGGCCTGCGGCTTGAATACGTCTTCGATAATACCCTCGAAACCGGCCTGAACCTGCGCACAGGGGTGCGTGCCCGCGTGATGGGCGAGGTGATGCAGAAATTCAGCCTGGATAATAAGGGCACCAGGGGGCTCAACTTTCCAAACGCGCATACCGGGATACTTGGCCTCGATGCCCGTTTTTACCAACCTGTGCTCAAATATTCCCTGCTGGCTGCCCGCCTGGCGGCAACGACCTCCTTTGGCAGCGAAAAAATGCTGTATTATCTTGGCGGCGTGGATAATTGGCTCCTGCCCGAACAAAACCGGAACGTCTCGGTGCCACCGGGAAATTTTGTGTTTCAGACCCTCGCAGCTAATATGCGGGGTTTTCCAATCAATGTCCGCAACGGCAACTCGTATGCCCTCATCAATACAGAGTTGCGCGTTCCTCTGTTCCGCTATTTCAGCCGCAGGCTCAGCTCGGCCTTTCTGCGCAACTTCCAGCTTACGGGATTCTTTGATGTGGGCACTGCCTGGGCAGGGAGCAACCCCTTCCGCGATGACAACCCCCTGAATACCGAAACCATTAGCGAGGGGCAGGCCGGGAACGAATATGTCTTCGTCACGATCAATTACTTCAGGGACCCGATCGTAGCGGGATATGGCGTAGGCGCACGTCTCCTCCTGTTTGGCTATTTCGTCCGCGTAGATTATGGCTGGGGCATAGAGACGCGGTCTATCCAAAAACCACGGCTACATATTGCCCTGGGCTTTGATTTTTAATGGACTTGTTGCGATGGGTTATCGCGGTGGGAAAAACAGCTGTTTTTAACCCATGAGAATCCCATCGCAACAAGTCTAATGATAAGATTATGGAGCTTATTTTAGAAGCCTGCGTAGATGATGAAGCGCAGGCCATGCGGGCACAGGCACAGGGCGCGGGGCGCATCGAGTTATGTTCCCGGCTCGACCTCGACGGCCTCACACCTTCCGATGCGTTCATCCGGTTTGCGCGCGCTGCGCTGCATATCCCCGTACACGTGATGATCCGTCCGCGTGGTGGTGATTTTGTGTATTCGGAGGAGGAGCTGGAGGCCATGTGCGCGGAGATTGCGTTCTGTAAAGCAGCCGGCGTACCGGGAGTAGTCTTTGGGGTACTCACGCCGGACCATCGGCTCGATATTCCTGCGATTGTTAGGCTCGCCGACCTCGCCCGGCCTATGAAGGTGGTCGTGCACAAGGCCATTGACCTTACGCCGGATCCCGTTGCGGCAGTCGCTGCCCTCCGTTCGGCAAAGGCTGCCGACTATGTGCTTAGCTCAGGAGGAGCACCGACGGCACAGTTGGGTGCCGATACGTTACGGCAGATGATCGCGGCGGGGGGAGCATCGGTGACGGTGATTGCCGCCGGGAAGATTACGGACGGAAACCTTCAGGAGATGCACCGCCTGATCGGTGCAAAGGAATACCACGGAAGGCTTATTGTTGGCCCATTGATGTGAAGCACGGGCTTGCCGGATGGGGATATTTCAGAAACCGTAGGCTATTGACCGGCATTTTTCGCTGCAATACTCGCGAGTTTTGCGGCGATCCATGGTTCCGTTATCCAGCGTCCGAGCGTCATCACGCCGGTGATGCGCTGCATATTGGCGATATCTTCCAGTGGGTTGCCGTCGAGTAGGAGCAGGTCTGCGGAGGCACCGCGCCGGATCACCCCAAATGCACCTTCAGCCCCCAGAAACCTGGCAGGGTTGACCGTTGCGCTTTTCAGGATGGTAAAATTGGAAAGGCCCGCTTCGTGAAGTGCTTTCATTTCAGCATGGATGGAAAAGCCCGGCACATTACCGACCTGAGGGGCATCGGATCCGAGGAGGAGGTTGACGTTCCGGCGTTCCATCTCCCGGAGTATTTGTTTGCGCAGGTCAATAAACTGTCGGGCAGTGTCGGGATGGTACTTTGGGTGATCCACGATTTGTTGCTTAAACCGCTGCCACTGGAACCGCGTACCCGGTGCAATGTATTGCATCTCGGGCCGGTTGACCAGTTCCGCTCCGCTGATGGGCGCGTACCAATTGACCAGCAGGCTTTGGGTAGGGACGATCCAGGTACCGGCCTTCGACGTTGCCTTTACCAGCGGTTTGATCCGCCGCTGATCTGCCAGGTTGGTAAAGGGGTAACCGAACCAGTTATTGTCCTCCATCCGCAGGCCTGTTGTATCCGGGATCAGGCCCTCGACAAACCCGTCGAGGTGGTCAATCGCCGAATACCCCAGCGACAGGGCCTTGTGGATACCCACCGCAGCTGGGACGTGGCCCGCAAAGGCGATGTGCGATGCCTTGGCTTGCGCCGCAAGCGCTTCCATAACAGACAGGGCAATGCCCGGATGGATTTTCAGGAAATCATAGCGTTCTGCCGCATACTGGACGACTTTCTGCCGGGCCTCCTCCGGTGTTTTTACCGAATTGCCGTTTAGTGAAGGACTGGCCGTGTAAATCCGGGGGCTGAGGATTTTTCCGGTGGAGGCACGGTCCTGAAGTATGAGGTGGAATGGGTCCCCCAGCATGCCACGGATCACGGTGATACCGTTGCAAAGGTAAAGGAGCAGGGTTTCTTCCAGCACTGACTCATCCCCAGCTTTCGGAACGGGAATGTGGGCGTGCATTTCCGAAATACCCGGCATCAAAAATTTTCCTTTGGCCTGGATAATATAAGCGTCCTTGCCCGGCTGGATTTTTTTTGCAGGCCCGATTTGATAGACCACCGACCCGCGGATGATGACGGTTTGGTCGCGCAGGATTTTTGATCCATCCATGCTGATCACATGCACATGGGTGAAAGCGATTTCCGGCGCAGTTAGCTGTGCCTTCAGGTACAGAGGCAGGGCCAGCAGCATACAGCCGCAGAGCAAAAGGCGGTTTAGTACCGACATATATTAAATTTTGTGCCCTCGTTCAACTGCCTACTTCTTCCCCTTTCAGGCGTTCTGCATTCTCGGCGATACGCAGCGCTTCGATGATATCGCCGATTTCGCCTTCCAGGACGCGGTCCAGGGTGTAGAGGGTGAGGTTGATGCGGTGGTCGGTTACGCGGTTTTGTGGAAAATTATAAGTGCGGATTTTGTCGGAACGGTCACCGCTGCCGACGAGGGACTTACGCCGGGCAGCTTGTTCCGACTCGATCTGGCGTTTTTTGGCGGTATATATTTTTTGATAAAGGCGTTGCAGGGCAATTTCGCGGTTTTGGATCTGGGAGCGGCCGTCGGTACTCTCTGACACAATACCGGTAGGGATATGGGTAAAACGCACCCCGGATTCGGTCTTGTTGACGTGCTGTCCGCCCGCTCCGCTCGATCGGAAAGTGTCCACCTTGAGGTCTTCCTTGCGGATTTCCACATCCTCCATCTCGAGTTTGGGCATTACGACCACCGTTGCTGCCGAAGTGTGCACGCGGCCCTGCGACTCCGTCCTGGGCACGCGTTGGACCCGGTGTGCGCCGGACTCAAATTTCAGTTTGCCAAAAACGTCTTCACCTTGTACTTCCAGCACGATCTTATTGAAACCCCCTACGCTGCCTTCATTCACTTCAAGGGCTTCAACTTTCCAGCCCTGGGCATCGAAAAACCGCGAATACATCCGATAAAGGTCGCCGGCGAAAAGACTGGCCTCGTCTCCCCCGGTGCCGGAGCGTATTTCGAAAATCACATCCTTGGAGTCCTCGGCATCTGTGGGTACCAGCATCATCCGCAGTGTTTCCTCCAGTGCTTCCCTGCGGGGTTCGAGGGTGCCAATTTCTTCTTTTGCAAGTTCCTGCATCTCCGGGTCGTCATCTTCGCGGAGCGCCTGCCGAGCACTTCGCAGGTCTTGCAGGATGTTTTGATATGCCTGATACGCCTCTACGATGGGCTTAAGGTCTTTGTATTCTTTATTGACCTTCTTGTAACGGTTCATATCCAGGATGACCTCGGGATCGGAAATTTGTTCTTCCAGGTGGATGAAACGCTCGTAGATGGCTTGTAATTTGTCCAGCATAATCAACGGTACTTTAAGATATTGGGCACAAAGGTACTAACTATTTGCGAGAGCTTCACGGGTAAACCTGAAGTCCCTTTTGTCTGCACTTGAACGCCCGGTGTACCGGACATTCCCGCTTTGGCATTGGACTTTGTTCCGATGGGATTATCATGGGGCAAAAAGGGCACTTTTCCGCCCACACGCCATCTTGCTTATGGTCGTATAGCCAGGTGGTGTACCTTAAAAAGCTTTCGTGTGGACAATAACTTAACGCATTTTTCCACCGCTATAACCCGTTTCAGCAAGTTTGTCAAAAATTTATAGCCCTGCCACCCGCCGGACCGTCCAAAAAATTTCGGCGATGCCGGAGATGTAAAAACTTAATTTATTGTTTTACATTGGTTTTTGTGTTTATACCACTTAAAAATGGCATATTTATTTATCTAAAAATTTGCACAGTATATTTGAAATAAATTTTTATATTTGTCCATCATTTCATGAGAGCTTTATTCCAAAGCAAAGAGACCTTTAAAATTCCCACGCGGGCCCGCGAATCAAGCGGAGACTCCCCGCAATAGCAAATCCTCTGTCAAGAACCTTAAAAAAGACTTCCTTAATGACCGGTCGTGTGGTGGCTGCGCATTCCTGTGCGCTATGTCTGCCACCGTCTGATGTCGAATGGGCTTTAGTGTCGGCGTGTATAATCACGTAACGGGATTAGGCCGGGTATTTTTTGTATGGATGTTATAAAAAAGGGTTATTGCTGAAATGGCCTTGATACTTTGTCTGGAAACAGCTACGGAAGCTTGCTCCGTAGCATTGGGGGATGGCGGGAAGCTGGTCGCGCTCAATCGCGCAGATGCGCCGATGGATCATGCTGCGCGCCTCACCACACTCATTACTTCCTGTCTGGAAAATGCCGGGAAGGGGCTGCGTTCCCTGGATGCCGTAGCGGTGAGCCGGGGCCCCGGCTCTTACACCTCCCTGCGGATTGGCTACAGTACGGCCAAGGGTATTGCCTATGGCCTTGGCATCCCGGTGCTGGAAATTGATACACTACAGGCACTGGCGGTACAGGGCACTGCAGCAGCAAACCGCCCCGGTGCATTGTGCTGTGCAATGCTCGATGCGCGCCGAATGGAGGCTTATTACGCCATTTACACAGAAACCGGGCAGCAACTGCAGCCGCCTGTAGCCGCAGAATTGACGCCGGATATGTTTGATGACTACTATGCTCAGGGGGCATTCATGGTATTCACAGGGAATGCGGTAGAAAAATTCAGCACTATACATGTACATGCACGTGCCTTGTTTTCACCCATGGCGGCTTCCGCCGAAACATTTCCGGCACTGGCAGAAAAAAAATTCCGGGAGGGCGTTTTTGCAGATACGGCCTATTGTGAGCCACTTTATCTCAAACCCCCCAATATTACCCAGGCGCGCGCAGTCCTTTGATTATCAGGATGAAAAGGCAACAGGGTAAGAAATATTGTATCTATTTGGCAGGTCGCTGCCCTTTAAAATAATATTTGGTGTGCGTGCATTTTGTATGCGCGAACGCGCGTACAAAAT
>JBMOJO010000353.1:0-3310 GCA_049315745.1 Saprospiraceae bacterium
TTTTGCGAAGCAAAATCAGGAAAAAGATGTCTCCATCCCAATTTGATTCGGCACGAAGCGCCATGAAAAGACTTTTTACAAAACCCCCTCATAATATATGACGGCTTCATTCCTTGATTTCGCGAAGCGAAATCAAGGAATGAAGCCGTCGCACCCATTGCGGTTAAATGCGGAATTTAAACCTTCCCGGCTCCGCTTCCTGCATCAGGCTAAAGAGGGCTTCCACCACATCTTCGGCATTGGGTTTGCTGAAATAGTCGCCGTCGCTGCCGTAAGGGGTGCGGTGTGGCTTGGCCGTAATCGTAAGGGGCGGGGAGTCGAGGTATTGGTATCCACCTTGCACTTCCAGCACTTCCCTCAACAAATAAGCAGAAGCTCCGCCTGGGACATCTTCGTCGAGAATCACGAAACGGTTGGTTTTTTTTAGGGATTTTAGCACAAGGTGCCCCGTGTCAAAAGGCAGGAGGGTTTGGGCATCTATGAGCTCCACGGAAATGCCAAACGATTCCAGGGTTTTGGTGGCAGATTGGGCGATGCGCACACAGGCGCCGTAGGTCAGCAGGGTAATATCCAGTCCTTGGCGGAGGATTTCCGGTACGCCGATCGGGAGGGTATATTCCCCGATATTGGCAGGCATCGGTTCTTTGAGCCGGTAACCGTTGAGGCATTCGATAACGAGCGCGGGATCATCGGATTGCAGGAGGGTATTATAGAAACCGGCAGCCTGGGTCATATTTCGGGGGGTGATGACGTACATTCCGCGCAGGGTGCCGAGGATCATCGCCATGGGGGAGCCGGTATGCCAGATCCCTTCCAGCCGGTGGCCCCGGGTGCGGATGATTGCAGGGGCTTTTTGGATGCCGTTGCTGCGATAGCGAAGGGTAGCGAGGTCATCGTGGAGGGGTTCCAGGCCATAGATCAGATAATCCAGGTACTGAATTTCGGCAATCGGACGAAAGCCGCGCATAGCGAGGCCGATGGCCTGCCCCATGATGCTCCCCTCGCGGATGCCGGTATCAAAAACCCGCCCTTCACCGTATTTTTTCTGCAGGCCTGCAAATCCCTGGTTGACATCGCCGATCTGGCCGACATCTTCCCCGAAGGCAACGAGCTCAGGGTATTTGGCGAATGCCTTGTCAAAAAAGGTATTTAAAATCTCGAAACCGTTCCGCTGTGGGGAGGGCTCGTCGTACACCGGTGGGCGATAGGGCACTTTAGTGGCGGCCAAGGGGGAGTTGCTGTAGAGATGGGTATCGTAGAGCTCCCCTGCGTGGGCCTGCATATCCTTGATCCAGCCTTTTAGAGCTGCCTTGGCAGAGCTGTTGTCCGGGTGCAGGTGCAGTTGAATTTGAAGTTGCCTGGCCAGGGAGGCCATATCGCTGAGCAGCGGCTGCTGGGCTTCCAGGATTTTGGTCTTGATCGCAGATACAGCCGGGTTGAGGTCGGGGATATCAGAAGTGATAAATTTCAGGCTTTGGTGCCTTTGTTCATTTGGACGCTGGAAGGCTTTCCATGCGCGGTCGCGGCATTCCCGGACATATATTTTCGCTTTCTTGCGGATGGCGTCGGTTTCCTCTTTGGAAGCGAGTCCGGTTTCGATCATCCAGCGTTCCATCAGGAGGATACAATCCTTTTCCAGCTCCCATTCGAGGCGTTCCTTGGATTTATAGCGTTCGTGGGAGCCGGAAGTGGAGTGGCCCTGGGGCTGGGTAGCTTCCTGAATATGGAATATTGCCGGACGGTGGGTTTTGCGCATGCTTTTGATGGCGTCTGCGTAGAGCTGTACCAGGCCCGGGTAGTCCCACGCTTTTCCGGTATAGATATCAATACCCCTGCCGTGTTCATCGGTTTGGAAGCCTTCGAGGGCTTCAGAGATACTTCCTTTGGCTGTCTGCAGACCGACAGGTACGGAGATGCCGTAGCCGTCGTCCCATACGGAAATTGCCAGGGGCACCTGCATAACCGCGGCTGCATTGACGGTTTCCCAGAAAATACCTTCCGAGGTGCTGGCATCGCCGATGGTACAAAAGCAGACCTCGTCGCCGTTTTTGGAGAAACCCTCGATCGTTTTGAGGTCGGGGTTGGCGCGGTAGAGCTGGGAGGCCTGGGCCAGGCCGAGTGCCCGGGGCATCTGGCCACCCGTACAGGAGACATCGGAAGAGACGTTGAACTGTTCCGTGTGCCGCAGCCATTCCCCGGAGAGCGGGTCTATGAGGGCCGTGGCGAAATGGTTGTTCATCTGCCTGCCCCCGGAGAACGGGTCGTTATGGGGGTCGGCGTATAATTGGGCGAAGTAGTCCTCCAAAGAGGAGATGCCCAGGGCGAACATCCAGGTCTGGTCGCGGTAGTAGCCTGAACGAAAATCCCCCGCCTGGAAAACCCTGGCGAGTGCGACCTGCGGCACTTCTTTGCCGTCTCCGGTAATCCCGAACTTGGCCTTGCCGGTGAGGACCTCCTTGCGCGCCAGGAGGCTTGCTTCCCTGCTCAGGCAGCAGGTCTCGAAATCCCGCAGTACGGCTTCTTTTTCAAAAAGACGGCCTGCGCGCTTTGTTTCGTGCGGCATTCTGCCTAAAGATGCTTTTGGCATTTCAACGGCTTTTATGAGCGGCAAAGGTAAACAAAAACAACCTTTATTTTGCCCCAGGCACAAAGACTTGTCGCCCGGCTGAGGATTATGCGGCAAAACGGAGGCTATGTGACCCTCGATTGTCCCATCGCAACTGGTCGCCGGCCGGCGTGCAGCCTACGACTATGCCTGGGCTACCGGTGGCATAAAGCTCATGGGCGGGGTAGGGGGTTGTTCCGGGGAGTTGATTGGGCCAAACTGGGCTTCGTAGCGGCGTACGTTATCGGCGAGGGCCTGTACGAGGCGCTTGGCGTGTTCTGGGGTAACGACAATCCGCGCTTTGACCTTTGCCTTGGGCACGTTGGGCATGATACGCACGAAATCGAGGACGAATTCGGAGTGGGAATGGGTGATGATCGCGAGGTTGGAATACACCCCCTCTGCAATTTCTTCTCCCAATTCGATATTGATCTGATTGGGATTGGCGGATTTATTGTCTTCCATACGGATGTTTTTTTCTGCTTTCGGAAAGGGGCCGTCTGATTGGGGCAGAATTTTTATATTGAAACCACGTATCTATTTACCGGCAGTGTCCGCGGCTTCGCCGCGAAGGATTTTATTCGGTGTGCGTGCATTTTTTACGCCGCTTCGCGCCGAATTATGTTTTGAGAGGGGTTGTGTAAAAAGGTTTTTGCCGCCTGCGGCAGCAGAATTTTCTTTTGAAACCGACGTGTTTTTCATGAT
>JBMOJO010000077.1:0-14796 GCA_049315745.1 Saprospiraceae bacterium
ATCGCGAAAATGACGTGTCTCTCAAAAGAAAATTCTGCCGCCGCAGGCGGCAAAAGACTTCTATGGCGGCCCGGACCAATACAAATGCAGCAGCAAAAATATAACCCTTATCAGAAATATCCGGGAGCGAATTCGGTCAACCCGCATTTATTTTTGTGTTCCGATCTTTTAATGCGGTAATCGGGTTATTTTAACGGGTCCAACCAATTAATGCCCTGCGGTTCCTGAAGCCGCACAAAACCAGATAAACCAAAAATAATACGATGGAAGAAGTATTCATCCTCGCTGCAGTGCGTACGCCGATCGGGAGTTTTGGTGCCGGCCTGAGCAGTTTCAGCGCAACCGAGCTGGGCGCCCTCGCAGTGGGCGGGGCGCTTGCCAGGGCCGGGATTGCCCCCGGGATGGTCGAAGAAGTCATTATGGGCAACGTCTGCTCGGCCAACCTGGGCCAGGCCCCTGCGCGTCAGGCGGCGCTGGGCGCAGGGATCGGCGCCAATGTACCCTGCACTACCGTCAACAAGGTCTGTGCTTCCGGTATGAAAGCGGTGATGTACGGTGCTCAGTCCATCCAGTTGCGGCAAGCCGGCATGGTGGTCGCAGGGGGCATGGAGAGCATGACGAATATCCCGTTTTATATCCCTTCTGCCCGCTGGGGCAATAAGTACGGCCACGTGCAAATGCTCGACGGCCTCGCCCGCGATGGGCTTACCGATGCGTATGACCATCAGGCGATGGGTGTCTGCGCCGATGCGACTGCCCAAAAATACCTGTTCGGACGTGCAGCGCAGGACGCTTATGCCGTGCGTTCTTACCGGCGTGCGGCCGAGGCCACGCAAAAAGGGCAGTTTGCGAATGAAATCGTGCCGGTCCAAGTGCCCGTAAAAAAGGGGTTGCCGATCACGCTTTCGGAAGATGAGGAATATCAGCGCGTGGATTTTGAAAAAATCCCTGCACTGCGTCCCGCATTTACCCCGGAAGGGACCGTTACCGCGGCCAGTGCTTCCACGATCAACGACGGGGCGGCTGCCCTGGTCCTGGCGGGAAGGGCAACCGTTGAGGCGTTGGGGTTAAAGCCCATCGCCCGCATTCTCGGCTATGCAGATGCCGAGCAGGCCCCCAGCTTATTTCCGACGACGCCGATCCTCGCCGCGCCCAGGGCGCTCCAACGGGCAGGCCTGCGTATTGGCGACATGGATTTTTTCGAAGTCAATGAAGCTTTTGCGGTTGTCCCAATGGCATTTTGCCAAGAACTGCAGGTCCCGGAAGAAAAAATGAACGTTTTTGGGGGCGCTTGTGCCCTTGGCCACCCGCTCGGCGCGTCCGGGGCAAGGATCCTGGCTACGCTCGTCAACGTATTGCATTGCCATCAGGCGCGGTACGGGCTCGCGGCCATCTGTAATGGCGGTGGCGGCGCTTCTGCGATGGTCGTTGAAAGGCTTTGAGGGGTTTGTATATTTGCTGCAAGGTATTTTCCGGGAAAAATTACTATTTTGGCCACTCATCAGGCGGTTTGCCCCAAACCGTGGCAAGCACCCGTGCGGGACGCCCGCTCAAGGAGGCCCTTGTCATTGCCTGCTGATTTTTTTCAAATAAAAAAACAAAAAACGCATGAGACCGTCCGTACTGCTGATGCTTTGGGTGCTATTCTGCCCTTCGTTGTTTTATGCCCAAAAAATGCCGCTCAATTATTACCTCCCCGAAATTTCTTACGATCCCGGGATTCCTGCACCCGAGGCTTATCTCGGCTACCAAATCGGGGAATGGCATATCAGCCACGATCAGCAATACGCGTATATGCGCAAGCTGGCCGAGCTCTCGCCAAGGGTCAAACTGGTCGAACACGGCCGCACCTACGAAAACCGCCCCCTTATCCATCTCATCATCACCTCAGAAAAAAACCACCAAAACCTGGGAAGCATCCGCGCCCAGCACGTTGCGCTTACCAATCCTGCGGAATCGGGCAAGCTGAATACCGAGAATATGCCTTCGGTGCTGCTTCAGGGGTTCAGTATCCATGGAAATGAAGCCAGTGGCGCCAACGCAGCGCCGCTGGTCGCCTATTACCTGGCGGCAGGCCAGGGGGCAGCTATCGAAAAGCTGCTCGACGAGGTCGTAATCCTCTTTGACCCCAGCTTCAACCCGGACGGGCTCACCCGGTTTTCTACCTGGGCCAACTACCACAAAAACGAAAACCTCACCGGTGACCCGCAGGACAGGGAATACTCCGAGGCATGGCCCGGAGGCCGCTTTAATCACTACTGGTTTGATCTCAACCGCGACTGGCTCCTGGGGGCACACCCGGAATCCAGGGCGCGCTCCAAGGTGTTTCACGATTGGAAACCCAATATCCTGACCGACCACCATGAGATGGGCTCAAACGCAACCTTCTTTTTCATGCCCGGCGTTTCTACCCGGGTGAACCCGATTACGCCAAAAGAAAACCAGGAGCTCACCGCCAAAATCGGCGAATACCACACAAAATATCTCGACGAGATCGGTTCCCTCTATTATTCCCAGGAAGGATATGATGATTTTTACTACGGAAAAGGCTCTACCTTCCCCGATGCCAATGGCTGTATCGGTATCCTCTTCGAGCAGGGAAGCTCCCGTGGCCACCTGCAGGAAACGGCCAACGGCCCCCTGCATTTCCATTTTACGATCCGCAACCAGGTCCGTACCGCGCTTTCTACCCATGAGGCCGCCCTCCGTCTTCGCCGTCAGCTACTCGAACATCAGCGCAGCTTTTTCAGGGATGCCCTGCAGGAAGGGCGTGCGGATGTGCGCAAGGGGTTTGTCTTCGGCGACCCGTTCGACCCTGCCCGCACCGACCAGCTCGTTGAAATCCTGCGCCGTCACCAGATCGAAGTCTATAACCTCAAAAACCCGGTCGAGGCAGACGGAAAGAAGTTCGAACCAGGGGCAGCTTTTATCGTACCGCTCGAACAACGCCAGTACCGCCTGATCCGGGGAATTTTTGAGACCTCGACATCTTTTGAAGACAGTATCTTCTACGATATATCGAGCTGGACGCTCCCCCTTTCGTTTAACCTTCCCTATACCGGCCTTGCAAAAAACTGGAGCACCGGCCTGCTGGGGCCGAAAGTAGAGGGCGACCGCCCACTAAGACCTGCTGCCCAGGCGCCGGGAATGAGTAGTTATGCCTACCTGATGGAATGGGACCACTACTACGCCCCCAAAGCCTTATATCAAATTCTCAAGGCCGGCATACGCGCTAAAGTAGGCCGTGAACCTTTTGTCCTCAACAACAAGCGCTACGAGCCCGGGACGGTCATGATCCCGGTTGCCAACCAGGAAAAATCGGCTGAAGCCATCCATGCCGAGATTGCCAAAGCTTCTGCGGCAAGTGGGGTATCTTTTACCCCCGTCCCGACAGGATTTACGGCCATTGGGATTGATCTGGGCAGCAATGCCTTCAGCACCCTGCGCACCCCACAGGTGGCGATCATTGTAGGCGAAGGGGTTTCGCCGGGCACAGCGGGGGAAGCGTGGCACCTCCTGGACACACGCTACGATATGGTCGTCACCAAACTCGAGGCGGGCAGTGTTGGCCGCGCCGACCTTAGCCGGTACAATGTCATCGTGATGGGGGCGGGCGCCTATTCGACGGTGGGTGCCGGTGGTGCGGCCAAATTGAAAGCCTGGGTCCAGGAAGGGGGCACCCTGGTCGGTATCCAGAGCGCGATCAGTTGGCTCAAAGCCCAGGGGATCGGGTCTGTAGAAATCCGGCAGCGCAAGGACCAGGAAAAAACGCCTGCGCCACGGCCATATATCCAGATGGATGAGGACATGGCGTCCACAGAAATCCCCGGCACGATTTTCGAGGCAGAAATTGACCCTACCCATCCGCTCGGATTTGGCTATCGCAACAGCAAAATACCCGTTTTCCGGGATAGCGAGCTTTTCCTCGAGCTGGGCAAGAATCCGTATTCCACGCCGCTGCGCTATACGGACAATCCGCTCCTCAGCGGGTATATCAAGGGCTCGATGCGCGACCTGCCCAACCGGAGCGCCGCGATCGTAGTCTCCGGGGAAGGCAGCGGAAAAGTTATCTTTATGGCCGACAACCCGAATTTCCGGGCGCATTGGTTCGGCACGAACAAATTATTCGCCAACGCGCTGTTCTTCGGCCATACCATCAGCGGGATGTCCCTCGAACGGGGGAGATAAGACCAGGCGAGGCAACCGCAGCATGAGCGATTGTGCCGGGGAAAAGGCACCTTCTGTTCAAAGCGATATTTCTTTGACATTAAAATGTGCATCGTGGAAGATACCTACCGCCACCAGGGCATGCGCCGAAAGCTGATCGCCGATCTTCGGGAAAGGGGGATCCGGGACGAGCGCGTCCTGGCGGCGATGGGCGAGATACCGCGGCATTTTTTTCTCGATAAAGCCTTCGAGGAGTGGGCTTATCAGGACAAGCCTTTCCCGATCGGCGCGGGCCAGACGATCTCACAGCCTTATACGGTCGCTTTCATGACCGAATTGCTGGAGGTACGCAAGCGGGACAAGGTACTGGAGATCGGCACCGGCTCCGGGTATCAGGCGGCCGTACTGGCGGCGCTGGGGGCGCGGGTTTTTTCCGTAGAGCGGCACAAAGCCTTATACGTTGCCGCAAAGGCTTTGCTCGAAAAGATGGAACTTGGGCGGATACGGCTTTTCCTGCGCGACGGTTATAAGGGGCTTCCCGAATTTGCCCCGTTTGACCGCATCATTGTAACGGCGGGGGCGCCGCAAATCCCCGAGGCCCTGAAAGCACAACTCGGTATTGGCGGGATACTGGTTATCCCCGTCGGCGAGGACTATCAGACGATGCTAAAGGTTACCCGCCGCGCTGAAGATGACTTTGTTGAGGAAGAAAAGGGCAGTTTTCGATTTGTCCCCTTTTTGGGGGGAATAGAATAGGTTTGCGACGCGGCCGGGCTTTTGCCAGGCCCATGCAATCCTGACAGAATAGTCTGGTAAAACAGGTTTTATGGGCAGTTTATATTATGAGTCGGCATTTGTACTAATCTGTTTCCTGCACCTTGCGTTCCTGGTAGCGGTGATCAGCAAAGACAACAGCTGGGCAGACGTCGCCTGGGGCCTTGGTTTTGTGGCCGTTGCCTGCTATACCCATTGGCGATCGCCGCATCCGGGCAGCGGGCTGCTCCTGGTCCTGACGGCCCTTTGGGGGGTGCGGCTGTCCGGATATCTGTTTTTGCGCAAGCTGCAGCGCCCCGGGGAAGACTGGCGGTATGCGCGTTGGAGAAAAGCATGGGGCAGGCGGGCGCTGCTGCGGGGATATCTTCAGGTATTTCTGTTGCAGGGCTTTTTTTTGTGGCTCATTGCGGTGCCGTTGTGGCTGCGTCCCGGCGGTAGTTTTGGGCATTGGATACAATGGATCGGACTGGGGATATGGATGCTGGGTTTTTTTTGGGAGGCGGTGGCCGACCGGCAACTGGCGCGTTTCAAGCGGGATGTGGCGAATAAAGGCAGGATTATGCGTTCCGGGCTCTGGCGCTATTCCCGTCACCCGAATTATTTCGGTGAAATATTGGTCTGGTGGGGCATCTTTATCATCGTACTGCCCTGGGGGCAGTGGATGATCTACCTGGTGAGCCCTGTCGTAGTTACCTGGCTGTTGGCAAGGGTATCGGGGGTCCCGATGCTGGAAAGCAAGTACCGGGAAAATCCGGAATACCGCGATTATGTAAGCAAAACCCCTGCCCTGATTCCTTTTCTGCCTGTCGCGCAGGCCACAAAAAACAACGAAAAATGAAAGATCATTCGGCGTATTGGAAAAAGAACCTCCAGTTTTTGGGGATTCTGCTACTGGTATGGTTTATGGTATCCTTTGGCTTTGGCATCCTTTTCCGGACATCCCTCGACCAGTTTCGGCTGGGGGGGTTCAAGCTTGGGTTTTGGTTTGCCCAGAATGGTGCCATTTATGTGTTCATCGTCCTGATTTTCGTCTATGTCTTTTGGATGAACCGGCTGGACAAGGAGTACGATGTGGACGAATAGACTTGCGGCGGGGCATTAGGGGTTAAGGCGGGCCAGTACGTCCACATTGCCCTTGACCTTTTGTCCAAGCTGGACGAGGACTTCTGCGTCCAGCGGCAAAAAGATATCCACCCGGGAGCCAAATTTGATGAAACCCATTTCCTGTCCCTGGCGCACCTCCTGCCCCGGCTGCAGGTAGTTGACGATCCTGCGGGCCAGCGCACCGGCAATCTGCCGGAGCAGTACCGGGCCATGAGGGCCTTCAATGACTGCGGTCATGCGTTCGTTTTCGGTGGACGACTTGGGGTGCCAGGCTACGAGGTATTTCCCGGGATGATATTTTCGATAAGCGACCTTACCACTGAAGGGGGTACGGTTTGCATGGACGTTGATGGGCGACATAAATACCGAGACCATGAGGCGCCGGTCTTTGAAATATTCGTCTTCCTCGAATTCCTCGATCACGACTACCTTCCCATCGGCGGGGGAGTACACCAGGCGGTCGTCGGGGGCGGCAACCGGCCTGGCCGGATTTCTGAAAAACTGCAGAACGATGATGAGCAGCCCTGCCGAGACGATACCCAGCCAGGGTTGCGTCCAGGTCATTCCCGCATATCCTGCAACCAGGTTCAGGGGCAGCAAAACGGCCAGTGTCAGGCCTATTGTAACGTAGCCTTCGCGATGGATCATTTTTTTCAAGTTTTTTCGGTTAACCCCAAATTTGGGTTTGTATAAAAAGTCTTTTGCCACTTGCGGCAGTAGAACATTCTTTTAGTGGGTTGTGTAAAAAGGTTTTTTACGGCGCTTCGCGCCGAATAATATTTGGATGGAGACTTGTTTTTAATGATTTCGCGAAGCGAAATCATTAAAAACAAGTCTCCATCCAAAGAAAATTCTGCCGCCGCAGGCGGCAAAAACTTTTTACACAACCCCTCAGAAGAATATGGGGTTGTGTAAAAAGTCTTTTCATGGCGCTTCGCGCCAAATTTAAGTTTAAAACCGACGTGTTTTTCATGATTTTGCGAAGCAAAATCATGAAAAACACGTCGGTTTCAAAAGAATATTCTGCCGCCGCAGGCGGCAAAAGACTTTTTGCACAACCCCGGGCAGCCGGGGGCTATTTATGGTTTATTTCGTTCTTCGATACGATGGAACCTAAGCAGGTGCAGGGGGTCATTTTCGTTGTAAACACACAGGATCAGGGTATTGCGTTTTCTGCGGTCTTCGGGAAAAAGGATTTTTATGGGGTTGTGGACGTAGCCGTTGTCTTCAAACATCAGGATTTGCCTGTTGCGGGTCTGGAGGCGGAACATGGATAATTCCTGTGCATCTTTTGGCAGGGGGATATCTGCATATCCCTCTTCTTTTAGGAACTGGCGCAACATGGCATAGCTATTTTCGAGGGTGGACCCTGAAAACACCGTACAGTACTCATAGCCATCAGATTCCCCGCCCAGATAGTCGGAGCCTGGCTCGGGAAAATTGTCGCGCAGCGCCATATCCTTATTTTATCAGACCTATCGCTTTTTCGACGGGGGTCAGCGCAGGCTAAAGGGGACCTTTTTCGGCCACACTGTGCCTTTGCGGCAGTGCTTGTTATTTTTCCTGCCATACGAGCCGTCCTTCGGGGTCTATATATGCCCAGCCCTTGGCCGTCCCGACCCTGGCCAGCCCATTTTTGAAGGGCAGGGCCCAATCGTAGGCAGGCGTGATCTTGAGGGCGCCTTCGCGGTCAATAAAGCCCCATCGTTTGCCTTGCTGGACGGGGGCCAGTCCTTCGCTGAAGACCCCGGCATTTTGGAATGCCATCGGGATGGCCACCTCACCGGTTTTGGCGACATAACCGAACGTCCGGCCATCGCCCACCGGGGCCAGCCCTTCGCTGAAATCCCCTGCGGAGCGATAGATAGGCGCGACGACGAACGCCCCCTGTCCGGAAATATATCCGAACGCCCCTTCCACCTGCACGATGGCCATGCCATCGAAGAACTCCCCATTGGAGCTATTGGGCTGGAAATTGAACTGTGGCTCCAGGATCGTCTTGCCTTCCCTGTTGACGAGGCCCCATCTGCGCTGGTGTACGGCAACGGCCACATCGCCCTGGAAGGGCTGGCAGCGTTCGTAGGGGAGGCGGAATTGCAGCTTGCCGCTAAGGTCAATAAACCCGCAGCCATCTTCGAAACTGACCGGCGCCAACCCTTTTTTGAAGTCCCCTGCCCATGTAAATTGCGGGGGGATAGCATACTCCCCGCTGTGGTCAATATACCCGTACAGGCGGTCGGGCAATACTGCCGCATAGCCCTGGCTGAAATCCCCGGCATTTGCAAAGCGGATATCAATTTCGATATCGCCTTTTTTGCCGATATACCCCCAGCGGTGTACCAGCTGGGCGCGTGCTTTATCCTCTTCGAAGAAGCCGACATAGTTAAAGAGGTGTTTGATATACAAACGCCCCATCTCGTCGAGCAGCACCTGTTTATCGTTCAGGCGCACCCGGGAAAAGCCGTGGTAAAAGTCGTCGGCATCCAAGAATTGGGCCTCGATAGCCACTTCTCCGGAGCGGTAGATGAACCCATATTTGCCCCGATACCTGAATTTAAACAATGCTTGTTCCATTAGGTGGTTTTATGCCTCTTCCTGGGGAAGACGCTTTTTTTCCGGTTTCATTTGTGGGAAAAACAGGACTTCCTGGATAGAATGCTGGTTTGCAAGCATCATCGTCAGTCGGTCAATACCGATACCGAGGCCGGAAGTAGGTGGCATCCCGTATTCCAGGGCGCGCAGGAAATCTTCGTCCATGGCCATCGCTTCGAAATCGCCGCGTCCGGCAAGCTGGAGCTGCTCCTCCAGGCGCTCGCGCTGGTCAATGGGGTCGTTGAGCTCGGAGTAGGCGTTTGCGATTTCTTTGCCCATCACGAAGAGCTCGAAGCGCTCTACCAGCCCGGGTTTGCTGCGGTGCTTCTTTGCGAGCGGGGTCATCTCTATAGGATAGTCTATAATATAGGTGGGCTGTATAAGATGCTCCTCGACCCGCTCCCCGAAGATTTCGTCAATCAGCTTGCCACGGCCCATACTGGGGTCGGTAGGGATATTCAACTTACGGCAGACGTCGCGCAGGGCAGCCTCGTCCATCCCGGAAATATCAATCCCCGTATATTTTTCAATCGCTTCATACATGCTGAGTCGGGCATAAGGGCCGGCAAATTCGACGATATTCCCTTCGATTTCGACCCGGGTACTGCCATTCGTCTCCCGGGCGACGGTTTCGAGGCAGGATTCCACCATTTCCATCATCCAGAAGTAGTCTTTGTAGGCCACGTAGATTTCCATGGAAGTGAACTCCGGGTTGTGCGTGCGGTCCATCCCTTCATTTCTGAACATTTTCCCAATTTCATAAACGCCGTCGAACCCGCCGACAATCAGGCGCTTGAGGTAAAGTTCGTTGGCAATGCGCAGGTAGAGGTTGACGTCGAGCGTGTTGTGGTGGGTGACGAAAGGGCGCGCCGCAGCACCGCCGTGGATAGGCTGGAGGATGGGGGTTTCGACTTCGAGCCAGCCCCTGCTGTCGAAGAAACGGCGCATCGAGGCGATAATCCGGCTGCGCTTCAGAAACGTTTCTTTGATGCCGGCGTTGACCGTCAGGTCCACATAGCGCTGGCGGTGCCGAAGCTCGGGGTCGCTGAAAGCGTCATAGACTTCCGCTTCGCCGCTGGCTTCATTGATCCGCGTTTTGACTACGGGCAAGGGGCGCAGGGACTTGCCGAGGAGGGTCAATGTAGTGACATGTACCGTCAGCTCGCCGGTTTTTGTATAAAACGCATATCCTTTCACCCCGATGAAATCACCGAGGTCCAGGAGTTTTTTAAATACGATATTATAGAAATCCTTATTTTCCCCGGGGCAGATCTCATCGCGGGAAATATACAGCTGGATACGCCCACTGGAGTCTTGCAACTCGGCGAAAGCGGCTTTGCCCATAACCCGGGTGGACATGAGGCGGCCTGCCATACAGATGTCCCGGAAGTTATCTTTGTCCGGGTCAAAATGCGCACGGATTTCCGCTGCATAAGCATTTACCGGGAACTGCCCGGCAGGGTAGGGGTCAACCCCCATTTCCCTGAGCTCCTGAAGGTTCTGGCGGCGGATAATTTCCTGTTCGCTGAGATGTTGTTGCATAAAGTTGTAATTTTGTCCCCGGTATGATGATTCAAGGCGCAAAAATAGGAAAAGGTTGTTGAAAATCGCCTACTCTCCGATCTACAAATACGATCTTCCCGAAGGCCACCGTTTCCCGATGGCCAAGTACGAACTCCTGCCCGAACAACTGCTCTATGAGGGCACGGCGACTGCGTCGAATTTTTTCCATCCGGCGCCGATAGACGAGGAGGTCATTTTATGGACCCACACCCCTGAATACTGGGAAAAGCTCAAATTTCAGACGATTGGCCCCCGGGAAGTCCGCGCGATCGGATTCCCGATGTCCGAACGCCTGGTTCTGCGTAGCCGCCATATTGCGCAAGGGACGGTTCAATGCGCACTTTTCGCACTGGAACACGGTATTGCCATGAATATTGCCGGGGGTACCCACCATGCCGCTGCGGATAAAGGGGAGGGCTTCTGCCTCATGAACGATATTGCGATCGCTGCAAACTACCTGCTCCATAAAGGGCTTGCAAAAAAAATCCTCATTGTTGACCTGGACGTCCATCAGGGAAACGGAACAGCAGAAATCTTTCTCCACGATCCCCGGGTCTTTACGTTCAGTATGCACGGCGAAAAAAATTACCCCTTGCGCAAGGCATCTTCCGACCTCGACGTCGGGCTACCGGATAAGCTGGGGGATGCGGCCTATTTACAAATCCTTGTGGAGACCCTCCCGCGTTTGTTCGATACCCATGCCCCGGATTTTGTCTTTTACCTTTCCGGTGTAGATGTTCTCGCGACCGATAAACTCGGCAGGCTTTCGCTGAGCAGGGCAGGCTGCCGGCAGCGGGATAAAATCGTGCTCGATTATTGCAAGCGCAATGCCGTACCCGTAGCCGTGAGCATGGGGGGCGGCTACTCGGAGCGCCTCGCGGATATCATCGAAGCGCATGCCAATACGTTCCGCGTTGCGCGGGAACTTTTTTTCTGACAGCAGCGTTTTGCGTGAATGGACATCCCGGACGTACGGACAAAAAAAAAGTCGCACTGAAAAGTACGACCCATATATAATCCCATGAACATATCCAAAATTGTTGTAGCCGGGGGAAAGTTTTAACAGTTAAAATTTTTTTTAGTGCGGCTTTGAACTTACCTTCGCTGCGTCAGCATGTAAAGGCCGAACGCTAATAACAAATTGTAATCTTCTCAGCTTTTTCGCTCAAGTGATAATCCCATGAGCATGACCTATTTAACGAGGGGCGGGGCCTAAACCCGCCCTTTTTTATTTTATTTCTCCAGGGATAAAAGTGTGCATCGTCCCGAACACGGTCCGGGACGATCGGCACCTCGATTATAATCCCATGAACATATTTCAATTTATCGTCCGCTACTTTTTGCGGCCCTCGCGCTGCGTCCCCTCTATCTCCCTTTCACGATACAAATATGCACCTGTTGACAACAGGTTCCAAGTACAAAAAATCAGTATTGTGAAAAAAATAATTTATCCTAATAATTTGATATTCCTTTATTTTAAAGCTTTTTGAAAATCAATAAAGGATCCTATTGTTCAAAATGTGAATATTTTATTTGAATACGGAATAAAATATTTATTTTTTTTAGAGGAAAAAGGGACCGCACTGCCAGTTGTCTGTGTACGAGGGGAAGATGCTTTGCCTCCGGCAGGGGGAAATTATCTCATTTTGCCGCCTACGGCGGCAGAATTTTATATTGAAACCACGCTTGATGCATTGCTTTTGCGAAGCAAAATCAATGCATCAAGCATGGTTTTAAATGATTATTTGGCGCGAAGCGCCGTGAAAGGACTTTTACACAACTGCTTTTTCATCATCTGCGCCTTCGGGGCGGTCCTCCAGTGGGGCTTGAGGGGCCACATCTCTGTATTGAGGCGTTTCGTCGGCGCTTTCGGGCTGGTCTGGTGCGGGGGCATGAGGCTTTTGGGGGGCGGGCGCATCAGGCTGGATCATTTCCTGGATTTTATCCTGGAGGTCGCCGAGGGTTTCTTCCATTTTTTCCCCGACGACTTCGGCAACGGCTTTGACCGTATCTACGACGTCTTCGAGGGAATCGCCGAGGGTTTCGGTGATTGCATCGAGCAGGCTCTCGCGTGGTGGTTCTTTGGCGGCGGTTTCGGCAGCCGGCTGGGCAATTTCCCCTGCTGCTTTTTCAAGTTTTTCCGAATCGGCTTCCCGTGCTACGGCGGCAGCCTTGATTTCGGAGGCGATTTTTTCTTCGGCCAGTTTTCTGGCTTCTTCCAGTTTTTCTTTTTCTGCCTTTTTAGCATCCTTGGCCCGCTGTGAGTCCATGCGTTTTTCAAGGTCTGTGCGTGTCGCGAGCATTTCGTTGAGCTTATCCTTTTTAGAGCGGATGCGCTCTTCGATCATCAAGACTTTTGCCTGTCGGATTTGGGCTTCCAGTTGGCCACCTGTAGTTTCGGCCTTATGTTTTTGGAAATCCAGGTCTTCTTCATCGCGCTGGATGGAGCGTTCCATTTTATCAATTGCGGAGACGAGCCCTTCGTAGCGGCGTTCGAGGCGGTCTGAGGGGGAGCGATCGTCAGCCGGGGCTGCGCCAAATCGGCGTTCTTTTACGGATTTGAACAGTGCGTCCAGGGTATCCCAGACTTTATTGCGGTGTTCTTTTGTAAAGCGGGTATTGCGGAATTTCTCCTGGAGGGCTTTGAGCTCATCGAACAGCGACTGCAGCCGGGCACCGTTTTCGATTTTGCGCTCAATTTCGCTGAACAGCTGCTGGAAGCGTTCTAAATTTTCTTTGGAGGTTTGTTCGAATTCCTGGTCGAGTTTATTGCGCAGGGATTTGAGTTCCCCAAACAACTCGTTGGTTTTGTCGCGCAGGAAGTCCCCATGTTCGCGGAAGAGGTTTTTATCCCTGACTTGGCTTTGGACTTTGTCCCAGAACCCCTTTAGCTCGTCCCAGATGCCCGTATCGAAGCGTGTGAGCTTTGCGATTTTTTCCTTGATCTCGCCGAGCTCGGAGAGGTAGGCGTCATGTAGCTTGGAAGAAAGTACGACGAAATGCCACTCTGTTTGTGCGCGTGAGATGATATCTTCCCGTTCGGGCTTCAGATTAGGCGGGAGGATACTTTCGCTGAGGGTAAGTTCGCGTTCTGCTGAGGTAAACCCTACGGGGAATTCAACGGTATGCCCGTCGCGCCATTGCTCGAGCATGGCGCGGCTGAATGCTTCGGAAGCAATTTCTTCCGGGAAGATAAAGCTTCTGACGAGGTTTTCCTGTGGGAGGAGTTCGAGCGCAATGAGTACACGTGCGTTCTCTTCGTTGGTTCCCCAAAGTACGAGCTTGGTTTTCATAAATTTTCTTCTTTCGTTACAATTCCTATCCTGTAAAGTCAGTGGCCTGCCTGCTGCGGGCAGTTTTTCCCGCTGTAGGGCATTAATCCTGAGTATAGTACGCAAAAGTACATAAAAAGCTGTTAATGAGGGAATATTTTTGGCCCGTCAAAATTATGGCCCGTCGGAAATTGCCTTTAAACCAGGCCATGATTGACGAGGTGCCAGGCGATCTGGACGGCATTGGTAGCGGCGCCTTTGCGGAGGTTATCGGCAACAATCCACAAGTTTAGCCCATTTTCGATAGATTCGTCGCGTCGTATCCTGCCCACAAATACTTCGTCGCGGTCTTTACTGTGCAAGGGCATGGGATAAACAAAAGCAGCGGGGTCGTCCTGCAGCACGATGCCGGGCGACTGGCCCAGGATCTCCTTTATTTCATTGATATCCAGGGGGTGTTCGAACGCTACATTGACGCTTTCGGAATGGCCGCCTACAACGGGTACCCGCACGGCAGTTGCCGTGATGCGGAGGCTTTGGTCGTCCAGGATTTTCCGGGTCTCATGGACGAGTTTCATTTCTTCTTTGGTGTAATCGTTTTCCAGGAAAACATCGCATTGGGGAAGACAATTTTCCGATATCTGATAGTGGTAGGCCATTTCTTCGGGCTTCGGGTGAAACCCCTTGCGCTCCAACTGGTACTGCTTTACAGCTTTCATGCCGGTACCGGTGATAGACTGATAAGTCGAAACTACGATGCGTTTTATATTATACCGCCGGTGCAGGGGGGCAAGCACCATGACCATTTGTATCGTCGAGCAATTCGGATTGGCGATGATCTTATCCTTTGCCGTCAATAAGCCGGCATTGATTTCAGGGACGATGAGCGGGACTTCCGGCTGCATGCGCCATGCAGAGGAGTTATCTATTACCGTTGTACCTGCTGCGGCGAATTTCGGCGCCCATTCCAGGGAAGTGGCGCCACCTGCTGAAAAGAGGGCGATATCCGGACGCAGCGCGACGGCCGCTTCCATACCGATAATCTCATGGTTCTTCCCTCCAAATACCACTTCTTTTCCCACCGACCGTTCGGATGCCACAGGGATCAGGCTGCTCACGGGGAAATTTCGCTCTTCGAGGACGCGGCACATGATACCACCGACCAAACCGGTTGCCCCAACAACTGCTACTTTCATAATTACTGGTTTCGTTCTTGCGATTTGCGCTCAGATGTCAGATTCGTTGCAATTAGTCTATTCCATTCCCTTATAACGCGCACAAATATAGGCAATGCTGCCTCGCTGTTGAATAAAATGATGTGTTC
>JBMOJO010000078.1:0-14787 GCA_049315745.1 Saprospiraceae bacterium
CACCTCGTTTTTCCCATCGCGATACCCCATCGCAACATATCAAATAAAATATTTTACGGGATACCCCCTTTTAAAGGTCGCTTTTTTCTACTTTGCGAGAGTTCTTAAGCATCATTTCTGATAAGCTCCAAATCGTATTTCATGCAGCTATTACCTGAAGCACATAAAAAAAGTGTTGCTACACCGGTCCTCAAATTTATATGCGCTTATCTCCTGGCGTTTTCTCTCGGGATAGGTTCACTGAACGCCCAGGAAGCCATCCAGGGGCCCTATGCAATCGAGGCCATGCGCAAAGCAGCCGTTAGCAAGGGCGCAGCACCTGCCGACATCGCCGACCTCATCATTTCTGACCGCTATCAAAGCACCCACAATGGCATAACCCACATATATGTACAACAGCGCTATCAAGGCATTCCGTTGTATAATGCCCTCGGCAGTGTCCATCTTGACCAGCAGGGCAAAACAGTTTATTCGACCCAGCGGTTCTTTACTGATATCGCCGTCCGTGCCAACGCCGCGAGCCCTCGACAGGATGCACAGCATGCCCTCGTCGCTACCTTCGAACACCTCGGCATCCCCATGCCCCGGCTCCCCATTCTGCCCCGGGGCAATAACCCAATTAAACTGGAAGACAAAACATTGTCCAGAAGCGCCATTCCGATCGAATTGGTTTACCTGCCCCAGCCCGACAGCAGCCTTAAATTGTGCTGGCAGGTCGGTGTACACGATCTGCGCAACCAAGACTACCACGTGGTATTTGTAGATGCGGCAAGTGGTCAGGTCCTGAACACCTTTAACCGCACAATATACTGTAATTTCGGCAATATGCCCACAGACGGGTCAACGGATTGTGATGCCCATACCCAGGAAGGCGTAAATCATGCCGCCACTGAAGCGCCGGGATATTTCCCCGCCCCTAGCGATCAGGCCGCATACCGGGTCTTTAAGATTCCACTGGAGAGCCCTTTGGAGGGTGCCCAAACCCTGGTCGTCAACCCTGCCGATCCCAAAGCCTCCCCCTATGGATGGCACGACGTCAACGGTATTGCCGGAGCAGAATATTCAACTACGCGCGGCAACAACACCTTTAGCTACCTGGACCGGAACAATGACGATGCCGCGGATGGCAACCTCCCTGACGGCGGGCCCGAATTAATCTTTGATTTCCCCTTTTCGGGCACCCTGGAGCCCACCGAACAACCCTTTCCTGCCATTACCCAGCTTTTTTACCTGACCAATGTTATCCACGACCTTGCATATCAGTATGGGTTCAACGAAGCGGCCGGGAATTTTCAGGAGAACAATTATCAAAAAGGCGGAAAAGAGAAGGATTCGGTCATGGCTCAGGCACAGGACGGCGGCGGGGTCAACAACGCCAATTTCCTGACATTGCCCGACGGCGACCCCGGTGTTATGCAGATGTATCTTTGGACGCCAAGCAACGATTTCCTCCTTCGCATCGAGGCCCCGTCAAATATTTCCGGCCCCTTGCAGACCGGGGGCGCTTCTTTTGGCCCATTGATCACCTCAAAAAAAATTACCGGGCGTGTCGTAGCGGTTGTGGACAGTATCCGGAGCAACCTCGCGTGCAGTTCGATCGCCAATACCGCTGAAATCCGGGGGAACATTGCCCTGATAACCAGGGGTACCTGTACCTTTAAGGAAAAAACGCTCCGGGCAGCGCAGGCAGGGGCAATTGGCGTCATCATTGCCAATAACCAGGATCAAATCCTCACGATGGGCGGCGATAACACCCCGCCAACGCCCAGCATCCCCGCCGTGTTGATAAGGTCCTCAGATGCTGCGCGCATCCAGGCAGAAATGAACCTGGCGCGGGACGTTTCGGCAACTATCGCTTTTCAGGGCACCGGCCCTGCGCTGCGCGATGCCAGTATGGACAATGGCATCACGGCACATGAATACGCCCACGGGATTTCCAACCGCCTCACCGCCGGCCCCTCGAAAGTGGACTGCCTGTTCAACGATGAAGCCATGGGGGAAGGCTGGAGCGATTTTTTTACCCTTGTAATGACTGTAAAACCAGGTCAAACCGGTAAGCAGGCGAAAGGCATCGGCAATTACTCCCTGCGCCAGGGCAGCTCTGGCACGGGAATCCGCAGGGTGCCTTATTCTACAGACTTCAATATCAACGACCAGGTTTATAACGATATCATCGGCACGCGCCCGGCGAGTGCGACAACGCGGATGCCCCATCCGGTAGGGGAAATATGGGCTGCCACTTTGTGGGACCTTTACTGGGAAATGTCCAACCGCTATGGATGGGATCCCGACCCAGTCCGCGGAAAAGGCGGCAACAATAAAGCGGTCCAGTTAGTCATGGACGGCATGAAGCTCCAGCCTTGCAACCCCGGATTTGTTGATGGCCGCGACGCTATCCTCGCTGCCGACCAGCTTAACTACAACGGCGACAATCGGTGCCTCATCTGGGCGGTTTTTGCAAGAAGGGGTATCGGCTTCAGCGCCCGGCAAGGCAGCACAGATGACCGCAACGATGGGCTGCAGGCGTTCGACCTTCCCCCTGCCTGCCGAAATACATTAGAGCTCCATAAATCTTCCACCTCCACCATTCAATCCGGCGAAACTTTTGAAGTTGCTTTACAAGTCAACAACTATAAGGACTCCGCCGTGACCGACCTTTGGATCCAGGATATCTTGCCCGAAAATGCAGTTTTCATAGCCGGGTCTGTGAAAGGTGCCCTCCGGGATTCCCTCCAAAACAATACCCTTTGGATGGAAGTCGGGCCCCTGCCCCAAGGCGCCTCTAAAAAGATTACCTATCAATTGCGCGAAAATTCGGACAAGCCCTCTACCCGCACCTTCGCCGACGACATGGAGCAAGGCCCATCCAACTGGACCACCACAAGGGTCAAGGGGGACAATAGCTGGACTCTCGGAACGCCCGCCAGCCCAGTAGCCGGAAAGTTGAGCTGGAACATCCCGGCCATGACCGCAGAAAACGAACATATACTCCAGCTCGCAAAGCCGCTTGAAGTGTTGGGCACAAAGCCCGTCCTGAGGTTTTTTCACCGATACTTTACCCAGGAGACCTATGATGGCGGCATCGTCGAATATGCCTTTGAGGGCAGTAATACCTGGGCGGCCATCCCCGACAGCCTTATCTTCCGGCAGCCATACGCGCGGCCTATGCTCAACAACGCATTTGGCATCGCCCGGGTCAATGGGTACTCGGGCGCCGGCCCGGATTCCTTCAGCCCGAGTTATATTGACCTATCCGCCTTCAAGGGCAGAAAAATCCAGCTCCGTTTCCGGTTTGCCACCAATCAGGAGCCGGTCGGACGGGGTGGTTTATCACTCCCCGGCTGGTCTATTGATCTTGTAGAGTTTTGGGATGTGGTCAATTTAGCAACGCAAGCTTGCGCATACAGTAAGGCGGGCGACCGCGCCTGCGCGACGGCGGGCGAATGGGGGACGATCGTAGAGCCCGGAATGCCTACAAATACCCAGACAGTTGGCCCTGCAGCCGGAAATTTTCGGATTTTCCCGAACCCTGCCGGGGATTTTTTCTACTTTGAAAGATTTCCCGGGCAAGACTTCGTCCCGAAAACACTCGAGCTTTTTTCTCCGGATGGGCGCAAAGTTACGGACTGGCCTGCAGGGCAGTTGCAGAGCGGCCAACCCACGGCTTTTCCCCTAAGCGGAACGCCTCCGGGGGTTTATTTCCTCAGGGTAGTCGCTGAGGAAGGGATTTATATCGAAAAAATGATCATTCACTGAGCATTGGAGCCGGCAGTACCGCTAATCCTCCGGATAGAACGAGCGGCATTCCAGGGACATTTTGCGCAGCAGTGGGCTGCAGCGGTATCTGTCTTCGCGATAGTGTTCGTACATACTGTCCATTTGGTTAACGCAGCGCGCAATCCCCACTTCGTCCGCCCATCGCAACAGTCCTTTGGGGTAATTGACCCCCAGGGTTGTCGCGAGATCTATGTCGTCGCGGGAGGCTATGCCCCAATAAAGTGCATCTGCAGCCTCATTGATCAGCATTGAGAGGATGCGGTCAAAGATGGCCTGCCCCAGGCGGGGGTCTTCTTTTGGGGCGGATTTAGGCACATTGGGCGCGTAATCATAGAAACCTTTCCCCGACTTTCTCCCCAAAAGCCCCGCTTCGACCATTTTCTGCTGTGTCAGGGATGGCCTGTAGCGTGGATCGTGAAACAACGCCTCATAGACACTCCGTGTGACAGCAAAATTGACATCATTGCCGATATAATCCATAAGTTCGAAAGGCCCCATCCTGAACCCTCCTAAGGAGGTCATCGCCCAGTCAATTGTAGCAGGATTGGCGATACCTTCTTCCAGTAGCCGCAACGCCTCGCCATAGAATGGACGGGCAATCCTGTTGACGATAAACCCTGGCGTATCTTTTGCCCTAACTGTAGTTTTGCCCCATGCGTTCAACTGTGCCTGCACTTTGCCGACGACTTCCGGTGCAGTCTGGACTGCAGGCGTGACCTCTACCAGGCGCATGCGGGGCACGGGGTTGAAAAAGTGTACCCCTACGACCCTGGAGGCATTCTGGCTGCATGAAGCGGCGATTGCCGAAACGGAAAGTGCAGAAGTATTTGTAGCCAATATACAATCGCCAGGGACGATATTTTCCAGCGATTGAAAAAGCTGTTGCTTTAAAGGCAAGGATTCTGCGACAGCCTCGAATATCAAAGCAGTCGTCCGAAGGGCTTCCAGGTCGTCAGAAAAAGTAATACTGCTTTGCATTTCGGCATACTGCGTATCTGTAATCTGTCCTTTTTCCAACGCGCGGCTCAGCGCCTCCCGGAGCTGGGATTCGGCGCGTCTGAGCGCATGCGGGTTTTTATCCGTGACGACGGCCTGTTCGCCGGCAAACGCCAGGAACTGTGCGATACCCGTTCCCATCACCCCGCTACCGATAACACCAATTTTCATCTGAATACGATTTTTTAACTGTAATCAAGCGTCATGCCTTTACTGCAATCCGGCCTGACAGGGAGACGAGCGCTCCCGGGCGCGGAAGCGTATTCCGGGGTTGCCTCATAGCCCGTCTGTTGTACGTTACCTCAATAAAATATACCAGCACTTTGCGAAATCGTGTATTTTTGCCTAAACACAACGCACATGCGCTATTTGACCGACTATTTATTGGGCGGGAGCGACAACCCGGCTCACGTAGAAACAATCCGCTGGCTTTGGAAGTTTTTGCTGGGTGGAATTGTTTTCATCATTGTACTTTTCATTGGGTTATCCTTCACCAACTTACCCTCTGTAAAGGAGTTAGAGAACCCCCGCAGTGAGCTCGCTACCGAGGTCTATGCCAATAACGGCGAGGTGCTCGGCCGCTATTTCACTGAAAACAGGGTGCCCGTTACTTACGAACAATTGTCCCCCATTCTCATAGAGGCGTTGGTTGCGACAGAAGACGCGCGTTTCTTTAGTCACGCCGGCATTGACTTTAAGGCGCTTGGCAGGGTATTGTTCAAGACGATTTTGCTCCAGCAGGAAAGTTCAGGCGGTGCCAGTACCATCTCCCAGCAATTGGCAAAGCTTCTCTTCACCGGGCAGCGCGCCTCCAACAAGCTGGTACGGGTAGTACAAAAATTTAAAGAATGGATTATTGCCGTTCGCCTCGAGCGCAAATATACCAAGAACGAAATCATTGCCCTTTATCTCAACAAATATGATTTTATCAATGGGGCCCAGGGCATCAAGCTTGCTTCAGAGATATACTTCAACAAGCCTCAAGACAGCCTCGAAGTACAGGAGGCCGCGATGTTGATCGGCATGTTGAAGAATGCCTCTCTGTACAATCCCTTGCGTCGCCCCGAGCTCGTACTGAAACGCCGGGAAGTTGTTCTGAAACAGATGACAAAAGGGGGGATCATTTCCATGACGGCATACGAAAGATTACGAACGCTGCCGCTTGGGGTGCAATTTACCCCAAAGACTTTCCTCGATGGGCCAGCTACCTATTTTCGCAGTGAACTTGCCAAAGACATAAAAGAAATCCTGGGCCGCGAGGAATACCTAAAACCTGATGGTACATCATACGATATATACCGGGATGGCCTGAAGATCTATACGAGTATTGATGCCGAGATGCAACGTGTTGCCGAGGCTGCCATGTTACAGCACATGGCCAAATTACAGGAAGCGTTTTTCAAGGAATGGAAGAACCGCGACCCCTGGACTTACCGGACAGGATCGGAGAAGGAAGTGCCGCTTGAAAAACGCAGTCAGGAGTTACAACGTACTATCAGGGAATCCGATCGTTACAGAGCATTGCGGGAGGCCTACCTGCTGCCCGTGGTCATCCAGCTTCAGCGGGAATTTTCAGATATCAAATGGTCGGACAATGACCGGGAGATTCAGTTGATCATGCGGGAGCAGCAAAATCCGGGTTATCTCGACAAACTGGCTGCTGAACAGACGCTCAGTTCGCGGCAGGCCAACCAATTCAGACGGGTATTGCAAAGCGACATTTTCATCCCGTTAAAAACAGCCTGGGCCAGGCTCCAGGAAGAAAAGGACCGTGTATTCGGGACGCCGGTACCCATGCGGGTATTTGCATATAATGCCGATATGGAAAAGGATACCGTTATGTCGCCGCTGGACTCAATAAAATACACCCGGATGTTCCTCCAAACCGGGATACTCGGTGTAGATCCCCGGAGTGGGCAAATTAAGGTCTGGGTAGGTGGTGTCAACTACAAATATTTCAAATATGACCATGTGCGCAGCAATCGTCAGGTGGGTTCCTCTTTCAAGCCGTTTATTTATGCCACTGCCATAGCGCTACAGGGGATATCCCCGTGTTTCAAGGTCTGGGATATGCCCCAAACGATTGAAGTCGGCGAAGGGAATTTCGGATTGATCGAGCGGTGGACACCTCAGAATTTTGGGGAGGACTATTCCAATCGTCAGGTGACCCTGTTCGAAGGGTTAAAAAATTCCAAGAATACCGTTTCTGTCTTCCTGATGAAGCAACTTGGGGACACAGAGCCCGTTCGTTCACTAATCAACGAAATGGGTATTGACAGCAGTGCGCGTTATGCCAACGGGCGGTTGCGCGTACCCCAATCGCCTTCTATTTGCCTTGGTGCAACCGACCTGACCGTCATGGAAATGACTGGTGCGTACACTACTTTTGCCAACAATGGCACATTCAACCGCCCCACTGCGGTTCTCCGGATCGAAGATAAGAACGGGCGTATAATTTATGAAGGCTTACCCGAGGAGAAGCGGGCATTGCCCCCGAATGCGGCATACGTCATGGTTGAAATGCTGCGTTATGCCGGTGGCGCCGGTGGTCTTCGCAGTGACGTTGGGGGAAAAACCGGAACCACCAATGACAACGTAGATGGGTGGTACATGGGGATTACGCCCAATCTGGTAGTAGGCACCTGGGTTGGTGGTGAGGACCGCTGGGTGGCTTTTCGATCTGCTGCGATGGGCCAGGGCGCCAGGATGGCCAAACCTTTTTTCATAGAGTTCATCAAGCGGCTTGAAGCCTCTAGTAATGTGGACTATGACCCCAGGCTCAGGTTTTTCAAGCCTGAGGGCGATCTGCAGATAGAACTGGATTGTAGCAAGTACCGCGACCTTGTCCCTGGCGAGCCTGGCGGCTTAGGCGATGAGGAATCCATGTTTGGCGATGAAATCCGTCAGTAACCCCGTGCTGGAGGTACCGGCATTATCATGCCTGAACGTACGATTAAGTGCAGCATACTTTTATAAATCAACATTTCCAATGACCTTCAAGTATTTAGCTGGTTGTATTGCCGTTGCGCTCCTCGTCGGCAGTTGTATCCCGCCCAAAGAGGAAATCGTCATTACCAAAGCCCGGACCGACGTATTTGACGATCTGGAATACCGAAAGATCTATGATTTTCAGGATCGTCTGCTCATAGACAGCATCTATCCGTTTTGCAGGCACGCAGACCCTACCTATCGCCGGCTTGCAGCGCTGGCGTTCGCTTCCATACGGGATAGTGCAGCGCTGGACTCCCTCCTACCGCTGCTCACAGACCCCATTCCCGCCGTCCGCGAAGCAGCGGCCTATGCAGCAGGCCAGCTTGGATCGGCACGTGTTGAGCGTTCCCTGATTGCTGCCTTTCAGCCATACGATACCCTGGGGGCGTTTATATTGTCAAATGCCGCGATCCTCGAGGCGGTGGGCAAATGCGGGACTTTGTCCAGCCTGGAGCATCTGGCCACCATTTCCTCCTATCAAAATACAGATACCGCGCTGCTCCTCGGCCAATGCCGTGGGATTTACCGGTTTGCCCTTCGAAAAATGACCAATGGAAAAGCCACTGATAAAATGGCGTCCATTGCGCTCAACCGCGCCTACCCTACATCGGTCCGGCTCATCGCGGCACATTATCTTGCAAGGGCTTCAAACATCACGATAGATACGTTTGCCACCGCCCTCGCCGGGTTTGCACACGAGGAGCCCGATATTGATATTCGCATGGCCCTCGCGGCGGCAATGGGTAAAATTTCGTCAAGGCCATTTGTGCAGGATACATTGATCAACTGGTACAGCCGGGAGACGGACTACCGCGTAAAGGTCAATCTGCTCAAGTCTTTATCTGCACTGGACTATAGCATAAGCAAACCGGTATTGTTCATCGCGCTCCGGGATGCCAATCCGCAGGTTTCGCTACGTGCTGCACAAGCTTTGCTTGAATCTGGAACCCCTGCAGACGCCCGGACGTACTGGAGGGTCTCCAGGGATACCATACTCCTGCCCAGGGTCAAGGCAACTTTGCTGGCTGCTGCCCAACGTCATTTCCCGAAATACGCCGGCAAGTTGCGCGATACGCTAAACAACGATATAAGAAGGCGCTTTAACTTTGCCCTGAAACCTTATAACAAAGCGGCCTACCTTCAGGCGCTTGCGGAGTATGGCTGGAACTACCGCTACATTTTCAAAGCATGGCAGGAAGCTGCCCACCCTGCTGTGCGCAGCGCTGCTGCAGAAGCACTTTCCAGCATCAGCAGCCGTCCGGATTTTGCCCTGTATTTCGGAAATTCCTCAAAACAAACTGAAAAGGAAATGGCCGGAATATTCAAATCCATTCTGGTATCCGGCGATACCGGGCCTATGGCGATTGCAGCAGGGGCCCTGCGCCAGCCGGCACGTAATTACCGGGCGTATCTCGATACGCTCGCCTTCCTCGACACTGCCGAAGCAGCCCTGCAACTCCCCAGAGATTACGAGACTTTACAGGAAATCCGGCAAACTGCCGCTTTCCTGCGCACCGGAAAAGCAGTATCCGTTCCTAAACCTGCCTTCAACCACCCGATCGAGTGGGCAATCCTCGAGCGTCTCCCCAAGAAGCCAAAAGCGGTGATTAGTACCGAAAAAGGCGAGGTTGTACTGGAGCTTCTCCCAGAAGCTGCTCCCGGCACTGTAGCCAATTTCGTATATCTGGCCAGGAAGGGATTCTTCAACAGCAAAAACTTCCATCGGGTCGTACCCAATTTTGTCATACAGGGCGGTTGCCCAAGGGGCGATGGGTATGGTAGCCTGGATTATACGATACGTTCTGAACTCCCCCCCGTATATTACGACCAGGCGGGTTTAGTGGGGATGGCTTCTGCCGGCAATCACACAGAAGGCGTTCAGTTTTTCATCACCCACTCCCCCACCCCTCACTTGGATGGCAACTATACCATCTTTGCCAGGGTGGTGAGCGGAATGCGCGTCGTCCACGATATTCAGATCGGCGACGTGATCCAAAAGATTACGATCCGGTAACAGGGCGTTGTGCAAAAAGGCTTTTGCCGCCTACGGCGGCAGAATATTCTTTCGAGAGACAGGTCATTTTCACGATTTTGCGTCGCGAAATCGTGAAAATGACCTGTCTCTCGAAACATCATTCGGCGCGAAGCGCCGAAAAAAACCTTTTCACACAACCCTAAAAAATGTATCTGTTTATACCAGGGGTATCTGCGGCTTCGCCCTGAAGGACTTTACTTGGTGTGCGACGGGTCTCCACGCATTAAATCTGTTAACCTACTTAACCAAATCCAATAATGAAAAATACGCCATTAACGTCAAGACATATCGCCATCAATGCTAAGATGGCTCCTTTTGCAGGGTATAATATGCCCATTTCATACGCTGGAATCAATGAAGAACATCACAACGTGCGCAACAATGTCGGTGTTTTTGACGTGTCGCACATGGGCGAGTTTATTGTACGGGGCAAGCAAGCCCTTGATCTGGTGCAGAAAGTCACCAGTAATGACGCTGCCCGGCTGGCGATTGGCCAGGCGCAGTATTCCTGCCTGACCAACGAACGCGGAGGGATCGTTGACGACCTGCTCGTATATCGCCTTCCCGAGGACATGTGCGCGGAGGGCGAGCAGGCCTTTATGCTCGTCGTCAATGCCTCCAATATTGAGAAAGACTGGAACTGGATCAATGCGCACAATCAATTTGAAGCCCGCCTGACAGACATCTCCGAACGTACCGGACTTATTGCCGTCCAGGGGCCAAAAGCAGTACAACTTTTGCAAGGGCTGACCGACATTCCCCTGCGGGAGATGCAATACTATACTTTTGCAAAAGGAATAGTTGCGGGTATCCCGAACGTGCTGGTCTCGGCTACTGGATATACCGGAGCTGGCGGCTTTGAGCTATATGCAGCATCCGAACGTACTGCCGAATTATGGGATGCTATTTTTGAGGCGGGCGCTTCGTTCCAGGTCCAGCCCGCCGGCCTTGGCGCACGGGATACCCTCCGCCTTGAAATGGGATATTGCCTTTATGGAAATGACATCACCGACGACACATCCCCGCTCGAAGCAGGGCTTGGATGGATAACCAAGCTAAACAAGGGTCATTTCATTGGTTGTGAGGTTCTGGTACGACAAAAATCAGAAGGGCTGAAGCGAAAGCTCGTGGGTTTTACCTTGCAGGAGCGGCGGGTCCCCCGGCACGATTACCTGATTGAAGACAGCGCTGGGGTAATTATTGGAAAAGTAAGCTCTGGCACGATGTCGCCTACCTTAGGGCATCCTATTGGCATGGGCTATGTAGAGACTGGACATGCTGCACCCGGGACAAATTGTACTATTCTTGCAGGCGGCAAGAAACTCGGCGCTCAGATCGTGAAAACGCCATTTTTGGTGCCTGGCAAATAGATTTTTTATCGGATCATTTTCAGGAAAGTGCCCATAAACCAGCTTGCATCCGCTTTAACCAGCGAATCGAGGGTGGCATCGGCCTTATTGGAGAACAGTCGGATTTCCTTTACGATGGCTATGAATTCCCGGGAGGCTTCATCTTCGCCCCGTACATTTGCGAGCTCATCGAGTACCCGGATCATCGGCTCGAGTTCTCGTTTTTTGCGCTGGACGATAATATTTTTCACGACCGTCCACATATCTTTTTCTGCAACAAAGAACTCCCTGCGTTCGCCCGGACGCAGGGCTTTGTTGACGAGCCCCCAATCAATCAGTGCGCGCAGGTTCATGTTGGCGTTCCCCCTCGAAATTTTCAGTTCCTCCATCACATCATCAGCGCTGAGCGCATCTGGTGAGATCAGCAGCAAGGCGTGTATTTGTGCCATTGTTCTGCTGATCCCCCAGCTTGTGCCCAGGGTACCCCATGCTTGCAGGAACTTTTCTTTACCCTCCGGGAATTCCATGATCAGGACTTTAGGCGTAAAAATGCGTTATTTATCATCGCCGAAATAGGCGAGAATCCGGTCGGCCAATTCCAGTCCGATATTTTCCTGTGCTTCGAAAGTAGATGCCCCGATGTGGGGCGTAAGGGAAATCTTTGGATGCTGTAAGATTTCGGTGCGCGGCTTAGGCTCGAAGTCAAAGACATCCAGACCGGCACCGGTCAGTTTTCCGCTGTCCAGTGCTTCGAGTAAAGCCAGTTCATCCACTGTACCGCCCCGGGAAGTATTGATCAGGTATGCCCCTTTCTTCATTTTTTCGAATTCAGCCTTTCCGATAATTGGCGTCCCGCCGCTGAAGGGAACGTGCAGCGTAATGAAATCTGATTTAGACAGGAGTTCTCCCAGGTCGCTGGATTCGATACGTACATTAAGCCATGCGTTATCGCTGTTGAACGGCTTGATTTCAAGTGTGGCTTCTTCGATAAAAGGGTCATGCGCGATGATGTGCATACCCATCGCCACGCCAATACGTGCGACCTCCTGGCCGATGCGGCCGAAGCCGACGATCCCCAGCGTCCGTCCACGCAACTGTACCCCCTCGGAATAGACCTTTTTTAACTTGTCGTACTCGCTATCCCCTTTGACCGGCATGAGGCGGTTGGATTGGTGTAAAAAGCGGGACAGCGAGAACATGTGGGCGAAAGCCAACTCGGCCACGGATTGCGAAGATGCTGCCGGCGTATTGAAGACTAGTATCCCTTTTTGCTCTGCATATTCGACATCAACATTATCGAGGCCCACCCCGCCCCGAGCGATAATTTTCAGTTTTTTCCCTGCCTCGATCACCTCGGAAGTCACCTTGGTAGCGCTGCGTACGATAAGTACATCGTATTCGCCTATGGCCCCGGGAAGATCCGCTTGAGCGATTTTATCGGTGTCAACCTGATAACCGGCCTCTTCGAACAAGGTTTTTCCATCCGGATGTATGCCATCGTTTGCCAGAATCTTGACCATAAGATTACTTGTTTTTGTGTTTTAAAATATTTGGGTGGCTAAAAATAACCATTAGTCTTTCTGTAGCGGGGCCATAATGGCCCGCAACGGCTATTTCTTCTCTGCTAGCATTGGGAAGCTCACAGAAGTGTAGTGGTTAAATTTCCGGTCGCTTTTCAATACCGGCTTATACTGTCGGATAAACCCTGAAAAAAACGCTTTCACCTCTTCGGTTTTGAAATTACGGGAATTGGGCAGGAAAAAAAAGCCAATATGGGCGATCGTTCCGTCTTCGTTCCAAAAAGCGTGTAACCAGAGTTTCATGCCTTTGATGTCAAAGTTGATCGTCTTCGAATACCGTTCGATTTCGCCCATCAACTCAAGCCAATGCCGCAATGCCATTTCGAAGTCACTTCCGGAAACAGCGAGTAACGAGCGGGGATGGACGGCAGCTAATTTTTCGTAGGCCGCCTCGTCTTCACCCAGTACAAAGACAGCAGGAAGGTCCTGAGAAAAAACCGTCCGGGCATTTACCAATACAAGGCCAAAGCACAGTAAGAGCGTTCTAAGGGAAATTTTCATGGCACAACGGTTTAGGTTCATCAAATTGACTTATCACAAAAGTAAAGGTAGAAATTCTGTTGTACTTCAGTCTTTCCTTTTCCGTCTAAAAATTTGAAAAAATCCATCCCGATGAAACTATTTCCCCCATATTTACATCTAAACTGAAGCATTTATGAATTGTTTCAATAAATGTCCTGTCAAATAAAAATAAAGTAAATGGCTATAGACATCATTCTTGTAGTGGTAGCAGTTTATGGATTTTACGTCGGGTACTCCAGGGGGATTATCAAAACCATTTTTTCTGTACTCTCTATTGGTATTGGTATTTTGGCAGCCTTGCGGTTTACCCCAATTGTGACAACTTTCCTTAAACAGCTTTTTAACCAAACCAGCCCACTCATGTTTGTGGCCGGTATCATTGCGACTTTCCTACTGACGATGGCATTATTGCGCCTTGTAGGAAAAGGATTCGAAGGAATCCTCGAAACAGCGAATATCAATGTGATCAATCAGATAATTGGCGGTGTCTTCATGGCCGCAGTACTGGTCTTTCTCTACAGCAGTATCCTGTGGTTTGTGCTTAAAGCATCTTTCCGAAACGCCGAGGAGATTACCGTCGAATCCCAAACCTATCCTTTTTTGAAGGAATACCCGCAAACGGTGTACAGCTTTGCGGGAAAATTAAAACCATTGGTTCAGGATTTCTGGGACTATACGCTTAAAGTCATGGACGACGTACAGGGGCTGACCGAGAAAGAGGAAAGTGGTACGGAGATTTATAATATTGAAGAAAAGCCATACGACGCGCAGCAGGAATGACTGAATTACTGCCCTGGAAATGTCTGAATTTAACAGCCTTGTTGCGACGGGATGCTCAAGCGGCAAAACGGCATTTTTCAGCTCACAGTCTTTCTTCGGTCAGGTCAACCACCAGGCTATGCTCCCGCAAAAAGCGCTCGTACGGACGAAAAATAGTGCATTCTTACCACCCAATAACCCGTCGTAATAAGCCTGATTTAATCAAACCCGGTCTTTTCCGTTTCGTACCCGCCAGATAGCGATAAACAACCGCACAGGCAGCAGAGCGGCGCTGATAATCGCACCTGTACCGAATAGCAGTATTTCATTATGAATATACCTGAACATAGGTTGTTGCTCCGCATAAGGGAGCGTTCCTACAATCGCGCCGACGCCTTGTTCGTCTAAGAAAGTTTGAAACTCGTTCAATTCCTGCACCAGAAAAAATACGAATGGGATGGAGAGGAAGATCATCGTAATTTTTACCCAGAACCTTCGCGCGAGGAAGGTAGAACGTAGCAGAAAAATATAGCGGGTAGCGGTGATGAACGTAACGATATAGATTACATTGATGCCCCAGAAAGGATATCGGGGCAATTTCAGGAGCAAGGGGGACAAAACGAGCAGCGTTATAAGCCCTGTGAGCACCCACCAGAGGCGTTCGAGGCGGAAAATATCAGATGCAAGCGGCAGTGAAGCCATAATCAGGTGGGATAGATGATTAAACGGCGAAGCCCCGGGCGACAAGGAGTGCCCGGGGCTTATAGCCTGTGTGTTT
>JBMOJO010000079.1:0-14775 GCA_049315745.1 Saprospiraceae bacterium
TCTCAGAAGAATATTCTGCCGCCGCAGGCGGCAAAAACCTTTTTACACAACCCCTCTCAAAACATAATTCGGCGCGAAGCGCCATGAAAAAGTGTCGTTACGACATGCACTTTTCAGACTTTTTGCAGGAATACCTCGGCCATCATGCAGCGGACGCTCCCGCCGCCGTACATTTCAATCGTCGGGATATTGGCGGTCAGGATACGGGTATGTGCCTCGATGCGGGCGAGTTGTTCGCCGGAAAGGGAGGCATAAGCTTGCTGCGACATCACCAGGAAGGTTTCGCCTGCCTTGCTGCGTACCTGGAGCATATTGCCCGCAAAGGACATCATCTGGGCGATCGAAATTTCGATTACTTCTTTATGGGTGTGGTGAAGAAAAGCCAGTAGCTTGGCCCGTTCTGCAGGAATGGGCAGGGTGTCCAGGGCAACGACTGCGAAAGTCTCGCCGAGCGCCATCATTACGTTGGTATGGTAAATTGGCTTGCCTTGCCCATCCATAGCATGGAACAAAACCTTCTCATATCCCGAGAACAGGCAGAACTCCTCCAGTAGTTCTTCATCCGTGCGTTCGCTGAGACAGGCATAGACGATGTGGTTGGGGCGGTCCAGGATCATGCTTCCCGTACCTTCCAGGAAGCGGTTTTCCCGTTCGTGCCATTCCATCTTCAGGCGGTCCTCGATACGGTATTGCCGGGAAAGCATCTCGATAATATCCGCTCTTCTTTCCATCCTGCGTTTTGCAGAATACATCGGATAGGTAATCACGCTGCCATCTTCGTGGAAAGTCACCCAGTTGTTGGGAAACACCGCATCTGGCGTGTACACTTCCGGTCGGTCATCTATGACGATAACTTCTACCCCTGCCGCCCTCAACCCTGCGACCATTCCATCGAACTCTGCTGCGGCGCGTGCCTGGACGGTTTCGCTGGTCAGCGCGTCATCTGTGCGCTGAAAGGCATTGCTGTCGGCGGTTTCTTCATTATAACCAAAATGGGCAGGCCGAACCATGAGGACGGTATCGGTAATTTGTTGTGTTTCGTGGAGCACCAATAGCTGTATTTTTAAGGGTCAAAAAATCCCGATAGGGTCATGTAAGCGTAGCCTCCAGTTGCCGGCATAAAAAAGCAAATAAGGCGATCCCCGTGGATAATTTTTTGCTTTATGCTGTCGGGCAAAAGGCGTATCGTTGGGAAAATTTTTTAAATTGGACGCTAATTTATCGCAATAATATCAGAACGGCAAATAGACTTATCCGGAAAGCCAATCGCTACAAGTAATTTAAACGAAAAAATCGTATGAAAGGGCTGATCAAATCTTTCGAAGAATATCGCGCAGTTTATCAGGAAAGTGTTGACGATCCTGAAGGTTTCTGGGCGCGGCAGGCAGAAACCTTTTATTGGCGGAAAAAATGGGATAAGGTCCTCGAGTGGGATTTCCATCAACCGGACGTAAAATGGTTTCTGGGTGGAAAGATGAACATTACGGAAAACTGTCTGGACCGGCATCTGGAAACCCGCGGTGAAACAGCGGCAATCATCTGGGAGCCGAACGGCACACAGGCGGGCAGGACCCTGACTTACCGGCAGCTCTATGAGGCGGTCTGTCAAACTGCAAATGCGCTGAAAGCTAATGGCATAGGTAAGGGCGACCGGGTATGTTTTTATATGCCGATGGTGCCCGAGCTGGCCATCGGGGTACTTGCCTGTGCCCGTGTAGGGGCGATACACAGCGTAGTATTTGCAGGGTTTTCCGCCCATTCGCTGGCTGACCGCATTAAAGATGCCGCGTGCAGGATGGTAATCTGCTCGGATTACAACCACCGTGGGGCAAAGCATATTCCCGTGAAAGAAGTGGTTGACGAGGCCCTGGCCATGGGCTGCGAAAGCGTAGAAACCGTATTGGTGTACCAGTGTGCAGAGGCTCCCGTCAATATGCAGACAGGACGGGACAAATGGTGGCACGAGGAAGTCAACCACCAGCCGCCGGTCTGCCCCGCGGAGGAAATGGATGCCGAAGATATGCTGTTCATCCTTTATACTTCCGGCTCGACCGGTAAGCCCAAAGGGGTCGTACATACATGTGGGGGGTACATGGTTTATACCAGTTATACCTTCCGCAACGTTTTTCAATACCAGGAGGGCGATATTTATTGGTGCACGGCAGATATCGGCTGGGTCACGGGGCATTCGTACATCGTCTATGGGCCCTTGTTGTCAGGGGCTACCACGGTGATGTTCGAAGGTGTACCGACCTATCCCCATGCCGGCAGGTTTTGGGAAATTTGCGACAAGGTTCGCGTGACCCACTTTTATACGGCCCCTACCGCAATCCGTGCGCTCATGGCGTTAGGCGACCAACATGTTGCCCCCTACCGTCTCGACAGCATCAAGGTACTGGGAAGTGTGGGCGAGCCGATCAATGAAGAAGCCTGGCGTTGGTACCACGACAAGATTGGCAAACAACGTTGCCCGGTGGTGGACACCTGGTGGCAGACGGAAACCGGCGGGATCATGATTTCCCCGCTCGCGGGCATCACGCCATTGATCCCAAGCTATGCTACTTTGCCCTTGCCCGGCGTACAGCCCTGCTTGCTGGACGCACATGGGGAGGAAATCCTGGGCAATAATGTAGAGGGGTTGCTTTGCATTAAATTTCCATGGCCCGCCATCCTCAGGACGACTTATGGCGATCACGACCGCTGCCGGCAGACGTATTTTGCACCATTCCCCGGTAAATACTTCACCGGCGACGGCGCCAGAAGGGATGCCAATGGCAACTACCGGATTATTGGCCGGGTGGACGACGTCATCAACGTTTCCGGGCACCGCCTGGGCACCGCAGAAGTCGAAAATGCAATCAATCTGCACCCACAGGTCATAGAATCAGCAGTAGTGGGTTATCCGCACGATATAAAAGGCCAGGGGATTTATGCCTATATCATCACAGCCGGCACTATTGCCGATGAAGCCCGCTTCCGGAAAGAAATTTTGGAAGTCGTAGCAAAGGAAATCGGCCCCATCGCCAAACCCGACAAAATCCAGGTAGTCAGTGGCCTCCCGAAGACGCGCTCAGGTAAAATTATGCGCCGTATCCTCCGGAAAGTCGCCGCCGGCGAATTAGGCGAGCTGGGGGACGTTTCCACTTTGCTCAACCCGGAAGTGGTCGAAGAAATCAAAACCGGCGCCGAACAAATCCGGGATTAACACTGATGGCTAACGGAAACGTACCTACCCGCAAAAAAGTCGCCTATCCCATCGGCCCGGCGCTGCTCCAATACCTCGCAGACTACGGACGGGCAATACCCCTGCCCGTTCATTACGAGGACTTGCTCCGCCATCACACTTCGGTCCCCTTGCTCGACCTCGAAGGCCAGGACACCCTTTGGGAGAGTGTTTATTATCCGGAGTACGAGCAACGGGAAATCTATCAGGCCCTCAAATATATTTACGCGCTCCTGAAAACATCGGGGACCCTCGATGTGATCGAACACCTCACCATCGCCCGCATAGACCATTGTACCTTTGGCAACTCCAAGCCCTTCCGGATACGGATCATCAACCGGCTCAACGATAACTACGATCATTTCTATGTGAAACGGGCAGATGCTTCGAGGGTCTATGGCCTCGAACTCGAAAACCTGCTCTCCCCCAACCAAGTGTTGTATTTCGTACATGAAAACACGCTGATTGAAGAGCATATCGCGGGCATCCCCGGCGACCTTTTCCTTAAAAAGTACCTGCAGGACTCTGTATTCAATCAAATCCGCATCGCCAAGGAGTTTGTAAAATTCAATGAGCGCTGTTTTGTCCGGCTTCTCGGAGATATGCGCTCCTATAATTATGTAGCGGCGATCACGCCCGACATCGAAGGCAACCAGTATCGTCTGCGGGCGATTGATTTCGACCAGCAGTCCTATGAAGGTTGGCGTTCTTTTTATCTTCCACAGTATTTCAAGGAGAATAACCCGGTTATTTTCCTCGGGGTGAGGCACATGGCCCCCGAAACCGTGCGGCAGTACCAGTTGGAGGAACACAGCCTTATGGCGACCCGCATACAGGCGGAGGCTGCGCAGGTCGGCCACCTTTTCCGCGTCATGATCGCAGACGACATCTCCAAACCGGACAAGATCGCCCGGCTTCGGGAAGAACTTGCCATATTTCACCGCCATGCCGCATTCGAATCATGCCGCACCATGGGAGAGATCGTCCTGATGAATATCCGTTTTATGCTGGAGAAAGACTTCAAAAGAAAGGTGCTTGTGTAAGTACCGGGATCATACGACCTTATCGGCACAGTACGAGCTGGCAAAAGCATCGGGTTTGGCTTTAAAAACGAAGCCCATTCCAAGAATATACCCCATGGCTTCGCGCAGCGCCGTATTGGATTGAAAATGTGGATCGGTATTGATATCGGCGTGTACTTCGAGTGCGATATTGTGCCGGTCGAGTAAATCGCAAAGACTATAGGCAACTTCTACAGATTTGGACACTTCCAGGATCATCCGCTCGCGTATGCCCATTTTTTTGTTGGACTTGCTGTTCTGTATAAACATAAAGCCCCCCTTTTTTTCCCGCAGGAATACAATCACAGTTGCGAACTCCACGATGGCCCCCCTCACCTGGGAATCCGACCCGATACAGACTTTAAGACGATAGCCCGCTTCCTTTTCCTGAATAATGACCTGCTCTACCGCTTCTTTGAGTGGCAGTTCGATCGCTTGTCCGTTAAGTCTTCTCCAGGCCATAGCCAAATATTTTTGTGGCACGAGGTTTTGCGTGCGTTACTAAGGGCAAAAAACATTAGGTTTGTTGCGAAGGGGGGCCTGCGGGCCGCCGCCGCTATATCCGGGATGCCGGATCCCCTTTACAAATCTATCTGAACGGCGCATAGACCTTAGGGGTATGCAGTTTAAGTTTTGGTAAATTTTTTCTGGTACTACAGTCGGCTTCCTGCCGATGGCGTCACAAAGTGCATCATCAGATAACAAATACTACGGGCAGGAAAGTTCCAGGGGAGGTGCAAAAACGATCAAAGCCGAAGTTCCTGGTCGTCAACGATACGTCCGTTGAGGCAGCGGATAATGCGGGCGGGGAAATTTTCGAGCATACGATAATCGTGGGTAGCAAAAAGCACGGCCGTATCATTCGCCTTTGAGATGCGGCGCAACAAGAGCAGGATATCATCGGAGGTTTCCGGGTCGAGGTTACCGGTAGGCTCATCGGCGATGATGAGGGCGGGATGGTTCAGCAGTGCGCGCGCGATGCCGAGCCGCTGTTGCTCTCCACCGGAAAGGCGGTAAGGCATCGTATTTTCCTGACCGGGCATTCCGACCTGCTCCAGTACTTCGGCGGTGCGCAGGCGCATTTTAGCACTATCCGTCCATCCACTTGCGCGAAGGGCGAACATGAGGTTTTCGCCCGCGTTTCTATCGGCGAGGAGCATGAAATCCTGAAAAACAATCCCTAGTTTCCTGCGCAACAAGGGGATGGAATTCCGGTCGAGTTTCGCCAAGTCGAAGCCTGCGACCTCCCCGCTACCCTTTACCAGGGGCAAGGCACCGTAGAGGACTTTGAGCAGGCTGGATTTTCCGCTTCCGGTTTTGCCAATCAGATAGGTGAATTCCCCGTTGTTGATACGCAGGTCCACGTCCTCCAGGATCAGTCGGTCTTGTTGGACGACGTTTACATTTTTTAGCCTTACGATCAGATGGTGCATATTGAAACAGGTGGAATAGAAGATCGGACTTGATGCGGCGGTACCATTGCGAACTTAAAGGGTTTTAAATGCAGGTTGACGGCATGATTAAAATCTTTTTCAAAAATACAATTTTTGCCCGGGAAAAGAAAATCATTTTCAACGTCCCTTTCTTTTCAAAACAATTCGCCCTTAAATTTGTCCAATAAAACAAAAGTGCTTTATGAAGCCAATCTATGTAGTCGGGGCCGTGATGGTTTGTGTAGCGATTTATTTTCTTGCCAACATCGCCGGGGACACCAGTACCTACGCGACCTTTGCGGATGCGGAAGGCTCCGGGAAGAAAGTTAAAATTGCCGGGCAGCTGAGCAAGGACAAGGCGATGGTTTACAATCCTGAAAAAGACCCCAACCACTTCAGCTTTTACATCCGGGACAGTAAAGGCGAAGAGCGGCAGGTTATCCTGCTCGCTGCGAAGCCACAGGATTTTGAGTTGTCCGAGCAAATTGTGGTGACCGGAAAAATGAGGGACGATACGTTCGTAGCAACGGAGATGCTCATGAAATGTCCATCCAAATACAAAGACGAGGAGATCAAGATCAAATCCGAACAGATTTAGGCACGCCGTATTTTTGAACGACCATGCAATCAGTACAATATATTGGGGAGCAATTGCTGCCCGGCAGGATTGGGCATTTCGCGATTATCCTGGGCTTCGTGGCAGCTTTGCTCGCGGGCCTTGCCTATTTTATGGCTGTAAACCGGCGTGCGGAGCCGGAGGGAAAGGGCTGGCTGGCGATAGGCCGATGGGCTTTTGTATTGCACGGGCTCAGTATCCTTGGCACAATCGGGATCATTTTCTATCTCATGGTACGGCAGCGCTATGAGTATCAGTACGTTTGGGCACACGTTTCGGAAGACCTTCCCTTCAAGTATATCTTCTCTGCATTTTGGGAAGGCCAGGAGGGCAGCTTTCTGCTTTGGATGTTCTGGCATATCGTCTTGGGGGTCTTACTGATGCTAAAGGCCGGGGAATGGGAGGCCCCTACCCTTGCCGTAGTCGCAGTAATCCAGGCTATTCTGGGGTCTATGATCCTCGGGATCTACCTCGGCTGGGGCCCGGATGCGCCTAAAATCGGGTCTAACCCACTGCTTTTGCTGCGAGAGACGATGGATGCCCCGATTTTCAATAGTGCAGAATACCTGAAGCTGATCAAGGCCAATGGGTTAAACCCTTTACTGCAAAATTACTGGATGACGATACACCCTCCTACCCTTTTTCTTGGTTTTGCCTCTACGACGATTCCTTTTGCCTTTGCCATTGCAGGACTCTGGACGCGCAAACACCGGGAGTGGCTGGCGCCCGCGCTTCCCTGGGCACTGTTCTCGGGGGCGATCCTGGGCACGGGCATCCTGATGGGCGGGGCTTGGGCCTATGAAGCGTTAAGCTTTGGCGGTTACTGGGCCTGGGACCCGGTGGAGAATATGTCCCTGGTACCCTGGTTAGTCCTGATCGCAGGGATCCATACCAACCTCATTGCAAAGCAGACGGGGCACTCGGTTAAAAGCGCCTATATCTTTTATTTGCTCGCTTTTGTCCTGGTCGTTTATTCGACCTTCCTCACCCGGAGCGGGGTATTAGGGGATACCTCCGTACATGCATTCACGGAGATGGGGCTCGAAGCACAGCTTATCGCCTTCCTGGCGCTCACTTTCCTCGGTGCAGCGGTACTTTACCTCTTCCGTCAGCGGGGTATTCCTGTTCCGGCACGGGAGGAGTCCTTGCCTTCGAGGGAATTCTGGATGTTTATCGGCACTTTAGTGCTCCTATTCTCCGCAGTGATCATTACGGCTTCTACCTCACTGCCGGTGTATAACAAAATCATGCAGGCTTTCAATCCTGCATTCCAGGGCCGGGTGATTACAGACGCGGTTGCCCATTACAATAAAAATCAGCTGTACCTGGCGATATTCATCGGATTATTGTCCGGGACTGCGCAGTTTCTTAGGTTTCGGGAATCAAACTGGAAGCACCATCGTACCCGTTTCGTAGTACACAGCAGTTTGTCTGTTGCCATTGCCGTCATCCTGAGTTTTGGAATTGCCCGATGGATCGAGATCAGTGCCTGGCAGTACTGGGTATTGTTGTTTTCAGGGGCGTTTACCATAGTCAGCAATCTCGATTATCTCCTGGTTTTTTTGCGAACTAACCTGAAAGCAGGGGGTTCAGCTTTTTCCCATATTGGGTTTGGGGTGATGATTATTGGTATCCTGGCTTCCGGGCTGAACAAGCGCATCGTTTCCAATAACAATTTCGTCATGGACGGGCTGATTCAGGGGGCCGACGAGGATGCCCTGCGAAAAAATATCCTGTTGTTCAAAGGTAGCCCCACACTGATGCACGACTACGAGGTTACTTATGTTCAGGATACCCTGGTCACTTATACCCGTACCTTTACGCTGAATTTCAAGCGCAAAGATATGAATGGCAAGGTTGTAGAAGATTTCAACCTCTACCCAAACGTGCTGTACGAAAAAACCTTTGAAAAAATTGCCGCTTCGAATCCTTCGACTAAGCGATACTTTAACAAAGATATTTTCACCCATATTGCCTCTTTGCCCACCGTCGAAATCGACCTGACCCAGCGCCAGGCAAAGGAAGACAGCCTGAACTACCGTCCGGTTGCCCTTTCACAGGGGAAGGAAGTACGCTTTGCCGATACCGTACGGCTCGATAATCCCGATACCACGCTGGTGCGTCAGTACACCCTCACCCTCGAATCGCTGGACTTTAGCCCCTCAAACCCGGATTATATTCCCGAGCAGGGGGATTACGCACTCGGTGCGCGCGTACGGGTCGCGCGCGACGACCAAGAGGAGACCTTTATTGCCCGGCCGGTGCTGGTACTGCGAAACGAAATGCTTTTCTCTTACCCGGCACAAATCAATGGCCTCAGTGCGCGTATCCGTTTGAACGACGACTTTCTGGAAAAAGTCATGGCTACGGAAGAAGCCCTGGACTATCAGCGCTTTGAGTTGGCCGTCGGCGGGGAAGTCAGGTTCAGGAGCCATAATGTTCGCCTGGAAGGACTGGAGAAATCCCCTTCGTCCGAAAAGTACCGAAAGCAGGAAGGCGATCTTGCCGTTGGAGCGCGACTGGTGATAACCGGCCCTGATGGCAATACGACGCGTGCTCAGCCTGTTTTTCTTATACGCGAAAATGCGGCTTACGATTATAAGGATATTTCTGAAAGCCAGGGCCTGCATTTCCGTTTTCCCTCCCTCGACCCCCGGACAGGTAAAATTGCGCTGTTGATTGCTGCTGCGGAGCGCCCACAAAATTTCCCCGTCGAGCTGGCGACGGATGCCCTGCGGTCTGACTACATCGTGCTGGAAGCAATCGAATTTCCGGGAATCAACTTATTTTGGTTGGGTGCCTCGATGATGATGCTCGGCCTTACGCTGAGTATGGGACATCGGCTGAAAAAGCGTTGAAAATGCGTATCATTGGTTACATTGAATATCCGGGCCTAAAAGCTACCGTATTTAAAATGGACAACCGGCTTTCGGTGAAGTTCGAGACGGGGCTGTACGAGCAGACCTACAAATTTCGCGAGGGCGAGGGTATCGAGACCCTTGAAGCGGCCCAGGCCTTTGTTGACGAAGGTTTCTGTCGTTCGGTTTTAGGGCAATTTCAGCAAATGCACAGTTTAAGGAACCTGCGTTTGGCCGAAATGCGCATCGGCGAAAGTCAGGACGGCGATTTGGAAGAAATCATCTGAAATTAATCCCGGACTTGTTCCGATCAACCTATCAACAGCAATATCATGTTTAATTTTTTCAAAAAAGACCCCGTCAGGGAACTGGAGAAGAAGTATGCCCGTCTGATGGAAGAAGCCATGCAACTTCAGCGAAAGGGGGATATCAAAGGCTATGCGGCAAAAATCGCGGAGGCCGAGGCGGTACAAAAGGAAATTGACGCACTGACTGCTTGATTTGCAGCTTTATCGCGGCTGCAACCCATAGGCAAAGAAAAATACGTCTGTTCCAGCACATCCAACAGGCTTGACAAGGCTGCCCGGATCAGCAGTTCTGTGGCATTTCCTGCAAGAAATTCCGGAGGTATCCTGAAATGACAGCTATCCCGAGTTCCAGGTCATGGTTATTGTTGATTACGATATCTGCTTCTCCGATATAAGGCTTAACATAGCGTTCAAAGGCGGGCAGAACATGGTGTTCATAGCGATAGAGTACATCCTCCAGGTCATAGTTCCGTTCTTTTTGGTCCCGCTTGATCCGGCGGATAACCTTGAGGTTTTCTTTTGCATAGAGGAAGACCTTCAAATCCATGAGAGAGCGGATACGCCGGAAATGGAGGACGAAAATCCCTTCGACGAGGATTATCGGTGCCGGTTTGAAGACCAGTTCGCGTGCGCTTGCCGTGGGGTTATTAAAGGTGTATTCTTTTTTATGGACGGGCGTCCCGCTGATGAGGGTCAGGATATCCCTGCGGAAAGCCTGTTTGTCTATCGAATCGGGGAGGTCGAAATTGATCACGCCGAGATCATCCGCTTGCTGTCTTTCTTTCGGTTTGTAGTATTCGTCCTGGGAAACGATACAAAGTTCATCTTCGGAAAAGCGTTCGCGCAGTTTTTTCACAAAGGTTGTTTTGCCCGATCCGCTTCCTCCGGTAATGCCAACAATCAATGGTTTGTTCATAAGGTCATTTTGCGCTGCAAAAATAAGCAGTTGTGCGAAGCTTCACCAATCAGTTTTTTGTTAGTTTTGTCCGATATACCAAAATGAACAACATGGAACTGGTAATGACGCTGCTTCGCGGGCTGCTTGGAATAGGTTTTTTGATTTTGATTTGCTATATGCTGAGTACGGTCCGGTCTGCGATTAACTGGCGGACGGTAATTGTGGGGATATCGCTGCAATTTATCCTGGCCATCGCCATTCTTAAAGTTCCCGGGGTAAGCCAGGTATTTGATGTTGCCGCAAAGTTTTTTCAGCAAGTCCTGGAGTTTTCTTCTGCGGGGGCTGAATTTCTTTTCAGTGGCCTGGTTTCGGACACTGCCGCCTTTGGTTATATCTTTGCGTTTCAGGTTCTGCCTACCATTGTATTTTTTTCTGCTTTGGCGGCGGTATTATTTTACCTTGGCATTTTGCAGAAAATCATTTATGGGCTGGCATGGCTGATGAAAAGGACGATGCACATTTCGGGTCCGGAGAGCCTTGCTGCTGCGGCAAATGTATTTATTGGGCAGACGGAGGCACCGCTGCTCATTCGTCCCTACCTTAAAAACTTCACGCGTTCGGAGATCATGTGCCTCATGTCTGGGGGCATGGCGACCATAGCCGGTGGAGTTTTCGCGGCGTATGTGGGCTTTCTTGGCGGCTCAGATCCTGTACAACAGTTATATTTTGCCAAGCATCTCCTGACGGCCTCGGTGATCTCCGCTCCTGCAGCAATTGTAGCTTCCAAAATTCTGGTGCCCGAGACGGAGCCCAAGGACATCGAATCGCAGTTGAAGATGTCTGAAGACCCGGACAACAACCTGCTGGATGCGATTGCACGGGGCACCACAGATGGGCTCCGGCTGGCGATCAACGTTGGGGCTATGCTTCTGGTATTTACCGCGCTTGTTTTCATGCTCAACAAGCTGATGCTGGAGTTTCCGGGCAAATGGTTCAATCTCAACGCCTCCATTGCAGAGGCGACGAACGGTCGGTTTGAAGGGCTCACCTTTACCTATCTGCTCGGGATATTATTTGCCCCCTTTGCCTGGCTACTCGGTACACCGACCCAGGATATTACAATTATCGGGCAGCTTTTAGGCATGAAGACCATGATCAACGAATTCGTCGCTTATTCTGAACTGGGCAGTATGCAGTTGGCAGGCATAAAGATGGACCCTAAATCCACATTGATTGCGACGTATGCGCTCTGTGGGTTTTCCAATTTTGCCTCTATCGGTATTCAGATTGGTGGTATCAGCGCCCTGGCGCCAAATCAGCGCAAGCACCTCACAGAACTGGGGCTCCGGGCATTGGTGGGTGGCACGGTTGCTTGTTTTATGACCGCGGTGGTGGCGGGCATCCTCTATGAGTTTTAGGAAATTTATGCCCGCTATTTCAAAGCCCGCTGGATTTGCTTTTCATGGCGTTTAAAGTGCAGTTCAAAAAACTGGATCAGGCCGGCGAGGGTAATTTTCCCAGCGCGCGGGTGGCGGAATATTTCCAGGCTGAAGGCTTCTTCCGGAAGACTTGTCAGCAAAGCCTTAAAGTCCTGACGGAGTTTGTGGTATTCGTCCGCTACGGCATCAATTGAATCCACTTCCGGGAAACTTTCCTCCGATATTGCTTTAGGGGCCTTTACCTTTATCGGCAGTGCCAGAAAAGCCCTGAATAGAAGAAAGCGGACCGAGGTAAGCAAGGTGGCGGGCGGGATTGCCTGGAGGCCGCTGGAGATCTTTTTCTTCAGATAATTCAGTGATCCCCGCTCCGACAGGAGAAGGTGCTGTAAAACCTGTATAGGAGACCACTCCCCTGGGCCGGGAGATTTAAAAAGGAGCTGATCGTCTTGTGTCGCCAATATTTTCAATTGGTTTTCAAGTTGTTGATCAAGTTGTTCGAACCGGTTTAGCGCGGATAACTTCTTCATTGTCATTTTTTTTTAATTAACGAAAGTGCTATGCCTGGCCAGCGCGCAACAAGGTCTGGTCACTTCATAAGGGCATTAAGGTTATAGAGCGTGAATGCCCATTTGTCCGCCTGTTCTTCGATAATCATCGCAGTTGGTTTTCCGGCACCATGCCCTGCCTTCGTTTCGATACGAATAAGCACGGGATTTTCGCCTTTGTGTGCTTGTTGCAGGCGGGCCGCAAACTTAAACGAGTGCGCGGGCACGACGCGATCGTCGTGGTCGGCGGTGGTCACCATAGTAGCCGGGTAGGCTACGCCATCTTTAAGATTGTGAAGCGGAGAATACCCCAGCAGGTACCTGAACATTTCCGGGCTTTCATCTGCGGTGCCGTAATCGAAAGCCCAGCCTGCGCCCGCGGTGAACCGGTGGTAGCGCAGCATGTCCAGGACCCCTACAGCGGGTAAAGCGACTTTAAACAGTTCCGGTCGCTGCGTCATCGCCGCGCCGACCAGCAGTCCGCCATTGGAGCCGCCGGATATGGCCAGACGAGGGGCGGACGTATATCCTTCGGCGATGAGATATTCGGCTGCCGCAATGAAATCATCGAATACATTTTGCTTTTGCATTTTGGTGCCCGCGAGATGCCATTTTTCACCATATTCGCCTCCGCCCCTGAGGTTGGGTACGGCATAGACCCCCCCATTTTCCAGCCAGACGATATTTGCGGTGCTGAAGGCTGGGGTAAGGCTGATATTAAAACCGCCGTAGCCATAGAGCAGGGTCGGGTTGTTCCCGTCGCGTTGCAAACCTTTTTTATGGGTAATCATCATCGGCACCTGCGTACCATCTTTTGAAGTATAGAATACCTGTTCGGAAACATAATCGTCCGGGTTAAAGCTAACCTTTGGGCGGATATATAAGGTGGACGCCCCGGAAGAAACCGCATAACTGAAGATTGTAGGTGGGTTGATATAGTTGGTGAAGGTGTAATACAGGGTATTCTCTTTCCATTTTGCACTAAATCCACTCGCCGTACCTTTTCCCGGAAGTGTCACCTTGCGCACGACCTTCCCGCTCAGATCCACTTGTTCGACCAGGGAGAGTGCGTCTTTGAGGTACTGTGCGAAAAAGAAACCGCCGCCCGTCGTAACGGAGAGCGGTTCGGCGCGTTCGGGGATAACATCTTTCCAGTTTTCAGGGCCTGGTGCGGAGGCATTGACCTGGACGAGGCGCATATTTGGTGCGTCGAGGTTGGTAAGGATATACAAGGTTTCGCCTTCGCTGTGGACAACCACATGTTCTTTATCGAAATTGTTGACCACCGTACGGATTGGCGCGCCCGGCTTTTTCAGGTCCTGCAGGTAGAGTTCGTTTCCGGAAGTCGAAACAGAGGCCAGGATGACCAGCCAGCGCTGGTCCTCGGTCACATAGCCCTGGACATACCTGCGCGGTATCTTTTCGCCCCCGAAAACGAGGATATCCTGGCTTTGCGGCGTCCCGATTTTATGGTAAAAGAGTTTGTGATATTGGGTAAGCCCGGAGAGCGCACTGCCTTCCAGTGGTTTATCATAGGAAGAATAATAAAAGCCCTCGTTGTCTTTCCAGGAGAGCCCTGAAAATTTTACATCTAAGAGGGTATCTCCGACCAATTTTTTCGACCGGGTATCCATGACGATGACCTTGCGCCAATCCGAACCACCTTCGGAAATTTGATAAGCGGCCAGGGCCCCATCCTTTGTAAATTCAATCCCGCCCAGTGAAGTCGTCCCATCGGGCGAAAACTGATTGGGGTCGAGGAACAACTCCGGTTGGCCGTCTCCTTTTTTGCGGTATAGTACCGACTGATTTTGCAAGCCGTCATTTTTAAAAAAGTAAGTGTACGCCCCTTCGATAAATGGCGCCGAGTATTTTTCATAGTTCCACAACACTTCAAGTCGTTCGCGGAGTGCCTCGCGGAAGGGGATTTTGGACAAGTATTCAGAAGTGACCTGGTTTTGAGCCTTCACCCATTCGCCAACATCGCTGGAAGTATCTGCCTCCAGCCAACGGAAAGGGTCGGGCACGGGTTCGCCGTGGTAGATATCGGTATGCTCGATCGTTTTTGTGCTTGGATAAACGACAGGGATAATCGGGTTTTTCACAGGATGATGCTGATTGGACAAATTACACGCTGTCAATATGGACAGTGCTGCAAATAAAACAGAGAAAGAGCATTTCATACGCAGGATTTTTACAGTTTCGCTCAAAAATAATGAATTTCAGGATTTTTGGAAACAGACTTACAGCAGAGGGCCGTATTGCGCGAGAAATGCCGCTTTTTTTGTATCTATTTAGCAGGTCATTGCCCCGAGAAATAATGTTGGTTATGCGTGCATTGGGGTTGTGTAAAAAGGTTTTTCTTGGCGCTTCGCGCCAAATTATATTTGGATG
>JBMOJO010000354.1:0-3282 GCA_049315745.1 Saprospiraceae bacterium
GTCATACCACACAATTGCGGTACCGACGACAGGGGTTGCCCGGATAGTTGCCATTTCCCCCGAACAAATCGTATCCCCCGTCGCAACTGGCGGTGGCAATAACACATCATCCAAAATACCGTTGCAGTTGTTGTCGGTCCCATCGCAGAGGAACTCCGACATTCCGGGATGGATGGCCCCGGATGAATCGTCACAGTCTCCGGCCCGTTCGGTATAACCTGCCGGCGGCTGTGCAGAACAACGATCCATAAAAGTACGGGGATCGCCATAGCCGTCGCCGTCCCGGTCGGCATAATACCGATAGGCGGGCGCCCCCAGGAATATTGATCCGTGAAAGGCGATTTCTGCCAGGGCAATATCCCCAAGCGGGCCGTTCCCTTTAGTTGCAACAAAGCGGAATTGCATCAGGCTGCTGTCCGGAAAATCATTTAGCGCAATATATGCTTTGCCCCACTGGTTGCCCTGATCCCCCTGCCTGTGCCAGAGCGAGACCCATCGAATGCCGTCTGTCGTTGCCTCCAGGCTTAAAGTACCAATATTTGCACCAAACATGTGGTAACTAAACGACAGGTGACACGCGTCCGAACCTTTTTTATCCAGTAATATACACCCGGACCTCAATTGTGCCCGTCCGGTACATTGGCTTCCGCTCGCCTCAATATAGACATATTTCCCCCCAGGCTTCACCCCGTCGGAAGGGCCTGTGCCCTGGGTGGGCGTGGACCCCTGGTAAACCAGCCAGTCAAAGTCATCCCCATCCGTATTCTGCCAGACACCGGTGAAATCACACGCGAGGCCACAGACGGGCGTGCACGACGCAGCGGCACTGAAATCTTCCAGCAGCCGGGGGCCGGGAGGCAAACACCCTGTACGGACAGTTACAGGGCAGGAACTGCCAGAGTAACTCCCCGGGCTACAGGATTTCCGAATATAAAAATCAAGTTCCGTATCCGGCGGCAAGCCTTCCAGGCGATAAGGCGGGCATTGAATCGCCACTACCTTGCCCAACAGTCCCCGAAGTGTGTCGCGCCCGGGCACAAAACCTTTCGGGCCGTACTCCAGAAAAGTGCGGATGCCCTCACACCCCTCGGAAGGCAACCAGTCGAGCAAAACTGAGGTTGTATCCTGGCCAATAACACGAATCTGCTGTACCGGAAGGCACTGTATCCTGTCAAACACCAGCTCGACAAAGTGAAGGCGCCCGCTGTCCTGCTCCGTATCGTCGCAAATCTGGAGGGTCCAGTCCCCAAGGGGGCTGCTTCCATCATCAAAGCGCGAAAAACTTTCTTCGGGTAGGTAAGGCCCGTCGAGAAAGGGCGGCCTGCCCGACTGTACCGGCAGGCAGGAAACTGCGGCGAAAGTAGTGTATCCGCTGCAATCGGGCGAAAGCCTTCCATAATTATCCTCGCCACCGCCGTTGTCGGAGGTCAGCATAACCCGTTTTCCGGAAGGTGCAGTCAGAAAAATATCGAGGTCTGCTGCCCAGGTATGTGCAACAATCAGACGTACTTCTTTTAAGTAAACATCCCCCCCAAGCCGGCTGCCGGGCGCTTCCATAACCCTGACGACGTATTCGTTTGGACCAAAAAAACCACCGTTGCCCGGGCAGGTATTATCGTTGATTACCCCTATATCAACGCACTGTGAAGGATTGGGAAAGACGGGCGACTGGGCGCGCCCACTGGCGAGCAGTATGGACAAAGCAATGCCTTGCAGGATAATACACTTCATATTTTGGGACTATGGATTATTTGCTCACAACAACTCACCGGACGGTTGCGATAGCCCGATACAACGCGAAAATATACGCTTTATCGCTCATTAAAAGCTGCTTTTTCGCAACACCAACCCGCTACATGACCTCAAAGGACACGGTACCTTCAATAAAGGGCACTCCGGTACGAGATGGGTCTTATCTCGAACGTCGTCTGGTCTGACTAAGTAGCAGTCATGCGGTGCATACAGCACAAGGCTTCACTCCTCCACTACAATATTGATCATTCGTTTAGGGACTACCACAATGCGCTGAACTTGTTTTCCTTCTATCCATTTGCTCACAATGTCCAGCTTTAGGACAGCATCCTGCAGCTCCTGAGGGCCCGCAGCGGCAGAAAATTCTACCGAAGCCCTCCGCTTTCCATTAACACTGACCGGGTATTCGATCATTTCTTCCTCCAGGTACACCGGATCGTATTCGGGATAAACACCGAGGTGTACCGAGCCCTGCCCACCGATTTTCCTCCAAAGCTCCTCTGCGACAAAGGGCGCAAAGGGCGCCAGCAGGAGGACCATTTCGCGCAGGATGGCGATTTTGTTGCAACCCAGCCGCTGCAGCTCGTTGGTCGCAATCATAAAAGCGCTCACGCAGGTATTGAACGAAAAACGCTCGATATCCTCTGTGACCTTCTTTATCGCCTGATGCAGGACTTTCCATTCCGCTTTGGTCGGCTCCCCGTCTGAAACGAAAAACTCGCCTTTTTTATTAAAGAACAGGCCCCAGAAGCGACGCAGGAACTTATATACCCCATCTATCCCCTTCGTATCCCATGGCTTGGCCTGTTCGATAGGCCCTAGGAACATTTCGTACATCCTGAAGCAATCCGCACCGTATTGTTCCACCACATCATCTGGATTGATTACATTATATCTCGATTTAGACATCTTCCCGACTTCCGAAACCGTGTACATGCGGATGGATTGACCAACGGGGGGGGTAGTCGAAAAGGCACCGTCCTCAAAGACCCAAGTATCGCCCTCCAATACCGCATTGCGGAATTCCGGGCGCCAATCCAATAACCGGCGGATGCCCGTTTCGTCCAGGCAGGAGTTTGCTGCCCCATAATCCTTTACGAACTCGATTGGGATGGGGACTTTCGTGAACGAAACCCCAGCAGATGCTTTCATATCGGCAAGAGCGGCACAAAATAAGCGGACTTTTCCGTCAGAATGCCCTGTCTGCAGGTATAAGTGTTCGATCGTCCCCTGTATCATCCCCTGGTTAATCAATCTGCGATAGGGCTCCTTTGTAGGGACCTTTCCCAGGTCATACAGGAATTTATGCCAGAAACGCGAATACATCAAATGCCCCACCGCATGCTCTGTGCCGCCGACATACAGGTCAACCTCCCTCCAGTAGTTCACGGCCGACTGGGACGCAAAGGCATCTGTATTTTCAGGATCCATGTAGCGGAGAAAATACCAGGAGGATCCGGCAAAACCAGGCATCGTATCCGTCTCCCGCGTCCAGCCGTTTGGCAATACCGCCCAGCCTTCATTGCGCGC
>JBMOJO010000355.1:0-3265 GCA_049315745.1 Saprospiraceae bacterium
CCCCACGCCAAAATGTTATTTCCCAGGGCGCGCCATGAAAAGACTTATTTCGAGAGACGCATCATTTTTGAAACCTGAATTCAAGGCGGCAAAAGACTGTTTACACACGCCCGAGACACTTGGTAAATAGAAACACTTTTATTAAATTATACCGTGGGCAGTTTCCAGCCATTGTGATATTGTGCCTTCATCAGCGCGTTCGCCGCCTTGCCGGTAAACGCGCCTTTTTCTGCATCCCAGAAGACTTTTTCGCCGGTTTTGTAGGCGATATTTCCCATTTGGGCATTAATTGCGGCAACGCTGCCGGTTTTGATCCCGCAGGCGAGCAGTGAGGGGTCGTTCTTTTCTATGGCCTGGACGAAGCTGGCGGCATGCAGCTCCAGGGCCGATGTTCCGGAAGGTTTTATCCGGGCCATATCCTCAATCTTTGGCTTGCCGCCCGGTTTTTCTGAAATAACCTCCCATCCGCCCCGGTTGACGATTAGGGTAGCGTTATTGCCGATGAAGGCAATCCCTTCGGTATAACCGTAATTCCCCCCATCAATGCCGGTCGCATGTTCCCAGAGCATATTAAAACCCTCATACGCATAGACTGTCTGCAACGTATCGGGTGTTTCGGATGCATCGTCGGAATACGCCAGCTTACCACCTGATGCCATCACGGATTTTGGGGCGCTCACGTTCATTGCGAACAAGGCGATATCAATTTCGTGCACGCCCCAGTCGGTCATCAGGCCCCCGGCATAATCCCAGAACCAGCGGAAGTTGAAATGAAACCGGTTGCGGTTGAAAGGGCGGAGCGGTGCAGGGCCTAACCACATCTTGTAGTCAACCCCTGCAGGCACAGGTTCATCGGGCAATACGGGTACGGGTTTCATCCAGCCCTGGTATGCCCAGCATTTTACCAGCCGGATATTCCCGAGCTGCCCCGAGCGCACAAACCTGATGGCATCGGCATATTGCTGCCCACTGCGCTGCCACTGGCCTACCTGAACCATCTTCCCATATTTTTCCTGTGCTTTTACCATGAGGTTACACTCTTCGATGGTATTCGCGATGGGTTTTTCCACATAGACGTGCTTGTCGGCCTGCAGGCTGTGTATGGTATTCAGGCAATGCCAATGATCGGGCGTACCTACGATGACTACATCTATATCTTTATCCTCCAGCAGCTTTCGATAGTCGTTATAAACCGCCGGCCGTTTGCCCCGGAGCTTCTCTACCTCCGAGGCCCGCTGGTTGCGCACGCCCTCGTCAATATCTGCGATACCGATGCAGTTGACCTGTGGCATCTTCAGAAAAACCGACATGTTGCTCCAGCCCATCCCTTTTGCTCCGATGACGCCAAAATTGATCTGATCGCTGGGGCGCACGTTCCGCAGTTGCTGTGCAAAATGCTCCGCTGAGATGAATGCGGGCATTGACATACCGGCTGCCGCCAGTATGGAGTTTTGGAGGAACTTTCTTCTGTTTTGCATGAATATGTTATGTTTTAGATGTTCAACAGAATTCTGGTGGTGGATACAGGGGTTTGGAAAAAACAGCTATTTACAGCATTATGAAGGCCTATCGCAGCAAGACCGGTATTTCAAAAGCAGGGCCCGGTGGAATGTGGCCGCCGGATGGCCGGCGCGATATTGTCATAGTTTGCGCACCCAAATATTCCGAAAACTGACAAGGTCGCCATGGTCCTGCAGCGTAATGGGCAATTCGGAGGCATGTGCCTGATATTGCGGGATGCCGATGTACTCGGTGTTGCCTTTCAACTCTGCGTTGTTCTGGACAAGCACCCCATTGTGGAAGACCGTGACACGTGCCGGCGCGACCACGACCCCATCCGCATTGAACCGAGGGGCCATAAATACCACATCATAGGTATTCCATTCCGAGGGCGGACGCATCGCGTTCACCAAGGGGATGTGTTGCTTGTACACACTTCCTGCCTGTCCATTGGAATATGTCCGGTTATTGTAGGAATCCAGGATTTGCACCTCATACCGCCCACCCATAAAAAAGAGCCCGCTGTTGCCCCGGCCCTGGCCGGAGCCTTTAATCTCGGCGGGTGCCTTCCATTCGATATGCAGTTGCACGTCCCCAAAGGATGCTTTGGTTTCTATCCCACCGGTTTTCGGTACGACCTGGAAATATCCGTTTTCAACCTTCCAGGGTGCCGGCGCATCTTTATCGGCGCTTTTCCAATTATCGAGGCTCGTACCATCAAAAAGAACCACCGCATCCGAGGGCGGCTGGTGGTTAAGTGCACCCGGCGTTACGACCCGGGGTTCCGGAACCCAGACTTCGGTGGCCTCCGGGGGGAGTTTGTCTTTTTTATCCTGGGTAAATGCCGGGCATAGAAAAGAAAAATACAGCACGAACGTAAAGCTTGTGATAATCCCTGTTTTCATTGGCGGTAATTTTTTTATGCAATAATGCGGTTTTAAGTAGAATCTACCTTTCAATATGCTGTTTTTTTTGCGAAACAACCGCATTTATTTTATAAAACTGCTTTTGCTCATTAGTTGCGACGAAATACGGGCAGGGTAAAAATAGCGCTTTTCATCCGGAATCCACCTTTTTTGTTCTCCCGGCCTGGCTATGCCCCCCTACAAAAGGCTTCGTAGGGAAGACGGATACCGCATTTTCCATTCGGATTACCCCAGCGCAAAAAGTCTGCTTCGAACAAAATTTGCTTCTCCTGACAAAACTCATGAACATTTCTTCATAATAGTATATATTTGTAAATGTAAAAACAGTTTGTTTAATCAAATTTCAAGCAGATTATGAAAAAAGGAATATGGATTGCGCTCCTGGCGATGGTAGCTTCAGTCGCTGTTTATGCAGGTAACGGCACCAATGGCGGCGGCAAGGAAAAAGGTAAGAAGGCTTGCTGCGAGCAAAAGAAAGCGGATGGCGCTGAAGCTTCGGCGGCCGCAAGTATGGAAAAAGGCAAGAAGAATGCCAAAGGCAAAAAAGCCTGCTGTGCAGAAAAAGGCAGTACTGCAGCCGCTACAGCCGCTCCGGCAGATGGACAGGCCAGCGCACAGGCCAATGCCCCTGCAGCCCCTAAAGCTGCTTGCTGCGCAAAAGGGCAAAGCTCGGGGACTGCTGCATGCGGTGATAAGAAGAGCGCCAACTGATTGCGCTTTCTTCATCAGCGGCTTTGTATTATGTAAAAAGCCTTTTCATGGCGCTTCGCGCCAAAATATACTTTGAGGGGTTGTGTAAAAAGGTTTTTTACGGCGCTTCGCGCCGAATTATATTTTGA
>JBMOJO010000356.1:0-3232 GCA_049315745.1 Saprospiraceae bacterium
AGCCTTACCGCACCGCCCAGCTTATCGCCGCCTGTACGGGTGATGACGTTTACGACACCGGCAGCGGAGGCCCGGCCGAAAATCGTGGCCGCACTGCCCCTTACTACCTCCACACGCTCCACGTTGAGGTCAAAGCCAAATCCCGCCTCCGGCACTTTTCCCGGTGTGCCCAGGGTAGGGATCCCATCGAGCATAATACCGGTATAGACAAGTCCACCAGTAGGCGAGCCATCGGGGAAGCCCCGGGTAACTACAAATCCCCGGCGGCCCTGGGAGGTATTGGTGAATACCCCTGGTGCCGAGGTAATGGCCTCCAGGATACCCTCAGGTTTACTACGCTGAAGCTGTTTTGATCCGATAATCTCTACTGCGGTCGTCGTTTCCAGTTTCCGCACCGCCTGCCGGCTGGCCGTGACCACCACATCCGAAAAAGTTGCGTAATCGCTTTCCATAACTACATTAATCGTCGTTTGTTTACCTACGGTCACTTCTACATTTCTCAAACCCACATAGGAAAAAATGAGTACCGCCGTTGGGCCACTCACCTGAATACTGTAGTTGCCTTCTTCATCAGAGACGACCCCGGAGCTCGTCCCTTTTTCAATAACTGAAACGCCAATTAGTGCAGATCGGTCCTCGGCGGAGGTGACTCGTCCGCTAACGGTGGACTGTGCCCACGCCCCCGTATAAGCGAGAAGGCTTAATAGCGTGAGCCACAAACTTTTGTACATGCTTTTTCCCATGGTCTTGTTTTTTGTTTCGAAAAAAATAAAAAAAGCAGAAGAACCTTCCTCTTTGTAAAGATAAATAATTAATTTTGTTAACCATTAGATTTATGAATTATTTTTATTTGGCAATGAAAAATCTTAGACTTTTTCCAAAACATACCGGTGTGTGGGAAGGCACTTACCGCCGGATTGCCCCTGACGGAACACTGGTTGACCAGTGGAACAGCCGCCTCAGCATCCGGATGTCTTCTGATGGCAGCTACCGCCAGGTGAATGAGTACTTTTGGCCCGACGGGCATTACGAGTGCCATGATTTTGGGGTTTGCTTTTTCAACGAGGAAGGTACGTTAATTTTTGACACGCCCCGCATCAAAGGCCATTCCTGGGAAACCCGCGATTCCGTATGCCTGATTTGGGAATACCTCGACCGCCCCGGCTCAAAACTCTATGAAATGATTGACCTCATCGGCCCGGAAGAAAAACACCGGATCCGCGTCTGGAAATGGAGTTATTTTGATACCTTCGAAGGCCTCACTATGATCGAAGAGCGGAATACTGCCGCACAAGAAGATATCCCGGAAGATTTCTGGGCCGAAGCCAGTGCAAAACGCTTTAAAGGGGTATCCCGGTCAAATCGCTAAGCATCTTGTTTTTTTTGGGGTTGCATAAAAAGTCTTTCATGGCGCTTCGCGCCAAATTATCTTCTGAGGGACACGTTATCTTTAAAATTTCGCGAAGCGAAATTTTAAAGATAACGTGTCCCTCAAATCAATATTCTGCCGCAGTAGGCGGTAAAAGACCCATAATGGGGTTGTGTAAAAAGTATTTTATTGGCGCTTCGAGCCAAATTATATTTGGATGTAGACATCTTTTTCTTGATTTTGCGAAGCAAAATCAAGAAAAAGATGTCTACATCCAAAGAATCTTTCGTCGCCGCAGGCGGCGAAATACTTTTTACACAACCTCAGTATCAGTTACTTTAACCTTTTTACCTTCAACAGATGGCGCACGGAATGACGATTACCGAAAAGATTATGGCCACGAACAGCGGACGGGACTACGTAGTGCCCGGCCAGCTGGTCTGGACGGACATACATTCGGTAATGACGATGGATTACCTGGGGAAACAAACCTTTTCAAAACTCCACGAACTGGGGACAGACCAGGTATTTGACCGCGACCGGGTTATCTGCGTTTCAGATCATCTGGTACCCCCACCGACGGTGCAGTTTGCCACGATGCTCAACGAATGGCGGGAAGCAGTCCGCGCCCACGATATTACCCATTTTTATGACCTTGGCCGGCAAGGGATTGCCCATCAGATTATGGTCGAACAGGGGCATGTGCTCCCGGGCACGATCAGCATTGGTACGGATTCCCATGCCAATACGTATGGTGCGGCCGGTGCGGTAGGCAATGCCGTAGGCGTTACGGATGCCGCAGTGGCCATGGCCATCGGAAAAGCTTGGTTCCGGGTGCCGGAATCCGTCAAATTCCATATCACAGGCGAATGGCAGCCCTGGGTGATGGCTAAGGACCTCAGTCTCCATATCATGGGCATGATGCACTGGAATGGCCACCTGATTTATAAAGCCCTGGAATTTTGTGGCCCTGCGATCGAATCTCTCGGAATGGCCGGCAGAATGACCCTGTGCAACATGACGGTGGATTTAGGGGCAAAAAACGGAATTGTCGCTCCAGATGCCATTACCGCTGCCTATCTGGAAGGCCGGGCCAAAGGGGATTGGACGCCGCTGCACAGCGATCCCGATGCCCGCTATGATGCCGTTTACGAAGTGGATATTACCAATCTTGGCCCCACCGTGGCAATGCCTGATAAACTGGACGATGTGGTCCCCGTGGAAAAGGTAGTCGGACGTAAATTCAACAAGGCATTTGTAGGCACCTGTACCAACGGCAGGATCGAAGATATGGAAATGATGGCGCGTATCCTGGAGGGAAAACGTATCCATCGGGATGTCAATATGCTGGTCGTACCTGCAAGCCAGGATGTTTATCTGGAATCCATGAAACGCGGGTACCTCCAGGTATTGGTTGAAGCCGGCGCGGCGATTGATACGCCATCCTGCGCGGCCTGCGCCGGTATCCATACCGGGGTCGCCGGAGATGGGGATATTGTCCTGAGTGCCGGAAACCGCAATATGAAAGGCAGAATGGGCAGTAAAAATGCGCTGATCTACCTGACTAGCCCTGCGGTTGTTGCAGCTTCTGCTATCTATGGGGTGATTACTGATCCCCGCGATATGCGTTAGACTGGGGGTTGTGTAAAAAGTCCTTTGCCGCCTTCGGCGGCAGAATTTTCTTCTTAGAGACACCTCATTTTCACAATTTCGCGAAGCGAAATTGTGAAAATGAGGTGTCTCTCAAAATAATTTGGCGCGAAGCGCCAGGAAATGAATTTTGAGGTTGTATAAAAAGTAATTTCATAGCGCTTCGCGCCAAATTTAAGTTTAAAACCGACGTGTTTTTCATGATTTTGCGAA
>JBMOJO010000357.1:0-3229 GCA_049315745.1 Saprospiraceae bacterium
TTCAGCTTCAGCGCGAGGTTCGCTTTGGTACCAATCAAACCCGTCGTATCGGCATATTTTACGTACTTCACCGTATCCGCAGCATTAAGCTTCGTGTTGATCCGGTTCGAAAGACTAAGCGTATCTTCCGGATCGAGTTTTTGTTCCCAGTATGCCGTATCGGCGGAAGTGATCCCTTTAGCAACCGACACGTTGAATACCGGGTCTTTTTCGGGGTATTCCTGAGTGAGTTTATCCGCTGAGGCGGCATTCAGTGCGAACGGTACGCTGAGGATTTGGGTAGCAACCGAAATTTTAAAATTATTTCCGCCATCGGGATCCACCTCCGAGACGATAAAATAGAGGCCTTTAGACCACTGGATCGTATCCAGGCGGCCGCTGGTAAAATCTCCTTTACCTATCGTCAGGTAAACCAGGCCGTTTTGGTTGGTAGTAACCAGGTGCACCTCTCGGAAAACCGGTACAGTGCTGGCGGCAGAATCTTTCACGATACTGATCCGAACCGTCACATCTTTGTTTACCAGGAGGTTATTGTTGGCATCCCGTATGACACTCTGGTAGCTCAGAAAAGCCGGGGCTTGGCCGAAGGCCAGGGCTGGGAGGAAAAAGAGCAGAAAAAGTAGTTTACGCATAAGTAAGTCTTTAATTGAACCAATTCTTCGGTTTTTTGATCGTTTTTTCCTTGGCAGGATTTTTCGTCGAACTGTTCGAGTTGAATTGCAGGCTTAAATACAGGGCTTGTTCGCCCATGGAGTACATTTGGTTCCCTCCGAGCGGCAAGGTATATTGATAACCCAGGGCCAACGGGGAGAAACCGAGTTCGGCCTGAAACATCAGGCTATTGGAAGAGACGTTGTTGTAATTGGACATCGTGCGGTAGCCCGCCCGCAACCCTAAAAACTTCGACTCCCCCAGAAAGAAGCGGGAAGCGATGTTTAAGTCCGCAAGCAGGAAGTCATTGAGTTGAGCGCCGAACACCACATGCGGATAAACAACGAGATTGCCTTCGGCAGGATTGAACTCATAGCCCAGGTTGACATACCCGCTCGGGAAGATCAGCTTATCCCGTTTACCGGAGAGTGGCTCAATTTTATTTGGCACAATATCATGGAAAGCTACCCCGGCGCGGAAACCTTTGTTGTAGTAAAGCAGGCCGAAGTCGGAGTTAAAAGAAATCGTACTTTCCAGCAGGGCCTGCAGGATGGGGTCTGTTTCCAGCGGGGTGAACTCTGAATATTCCAGTATATGCTGGTGGACCCCTGCGGTGATCCCTACGGAGAGATAGTGGGTGGAATTTTGCTCACTTTCCTCGGTATCGTAATTGACGCGGTAGGCGAAGATCCCCTGGACGAAGGATCTTTTCAGCGGGCCGTTCTCATCCTGGGCGACATTAAATCCGTAGCCGATTTTATTTTTGGGCGAAAAAGCTTCCAGACCCGCGAACTTGATATTCGGTGCTTCTTCGAAGCCGAGTAATTGTTGTTTGTACCCTGCTTTGAGGTTGATACCGCCTGCCAGGCCTGTAAAGCCGGGGTTGAGGAGGTTATCTTTTAAGTAGTAAAGGGTAGGCATGGGGTTGTCCTGCGCAAAGGAGAGCATACCAGACAGGATAAAACAAATGGACAGTAGTTGTTTTCTCATCGCATCAGGGTTAGGTTACCTTTAAGAATTTCTTTGCCCGCTTCAAGCCGTATGTAGTACCAATAAACACCTGGCAGCGCATCTTTTCCATTGATCGTCCCGTCCCATCCGTTAAAATTGCCATTGAACTCGACCAGCTTCCTTCCGTTCCGGTCCATGATCACGACAAGACCGTTCGGGTAGAGGATTTGAAAATTGGGAATTTCCCACAGATCGTTCGCTCCATCGGTATTTGGGGAAAAGAAGTTAGGGACGGAGATCGGGAACTCTTCTATTTCAAATTCGAGGATACATTTCTTATCTCCGTAGGCTATCGGCAGGCGGGCTTTACCGACTGCATCCGGGACGCCTTCGAGGCGCAAATTCAGGGTTCCGCCGTTGCGCCGTAGCGTATCTGCCGGCGCTGTTGCCTGAAGACCGGCGACCCCTTCGCTCTTGAAAGTCACCGCAGGCGCCACCTTGGCATTGCCACCGGTGTAGGGCACCTGCAGGGTGCCGATAAAGCTCAATTTGGCGTAAATTTTTTCGGGAGCCAACACGGCTTTGGCGCAAATCAAAGAATCCACTTTCGGGCTTTGCGGGCCTACATCAATCGCCAGCTGGCAGGTTGCCCTTCCAAAGTCTATCGTAAAAACTGCGACCCCCTCCTTCGATGGCATACCACTGAGCGTAAACACCAGGATACTGTCCCCCTTGGCCAGTTTACCGGGCAATAGCAAAAGGGTAAGACCGGTGACCCCCTGGGAACTGAACCTGGTCGAATCGAACCGGTTGCCGTTGCCCTTGACGTAAGGAAGACGGAGGGTGTTTCGATAGGGCTCGTTTTCAATGGGCCTTGAAAGCGAATCCAGTGCGTACATTCCGCATTTCAGGCTGTCCACTTTAGGCAGTGTATCGGGCGCCAATGGCTGCTGGATCCCAAAAGAAATATCCAGGATACCGTTGTTCAGGTAAGAAAACGCCAATTCCCCCAGCGTAAAATCCATGCTGCCGCTAGCAGAATCCTTTGCCGTTCCGCCCGAAGCAGCCAGTACAGGAGGGGCGGGGGACTGGCAATCCCCAAGGGATAACAATGAAAAGTTAAAGAGGAAGGTAAGGCAAAGTAAGCCCAAGTTTTTTCTCCCTATAGCAAAATATGCCAAGGGCCAAGTGTTTCGTCTGTTTTTTGTCATCTAAGATAACATTTAGTTTTTGGCGACTACGAGAACGCCTCAAGCCAGAATTGAAATGTCCACAAACAAATCAGGCCATCAACAGGACATAGCAGACCTGAATAATGGCTAAAACTGGCTTGAGAAGCCGGCGGAAATTCCGGCCAATACCTGTAAACGTATTGTTTTTTTGCTTTCCCGAAGGAGCTGCTTTCTCATGTAGATAATATGTTTCAATGGGACACAACGGCAAATGTACTTTTTTTTTTATTTTCACCAAAACAATAAAGAAAAAAATTCCCGTTTTATTCTTTTCGGATAAAAAACTTATATTTCCTTCGCGGGTTTATTAGAGTTGCTGCGACGGGTTATCGTGTTGGGGAAATGAGCTATTTTTCGTCCACGCGAAGGCTTTTTGAGGGAGCATAGCCCAGCTA
>JBMOJO010000004.1:0-49001 GCA_049315745.1 Saprospiraceae bacterium
GGTTTCAAACTTAAATTTGGCGCGAAGCGCCATGAAAAGACTTTTTACACAACCCTGTTTTCAAACATTTATTACACGCTGCGCACCAATTTATATTTTGACACAGGCGGCGGCGTCCTACTTATGAGAGGGGCCCGTTATTCAAAGTTACGCTTTAGATCAGGAATGCAAATGGGTGATTGGCGAAAATTGTCTTGAGGTGCTTTCTGGGGAGCGCAGATAAATCAGTTCGGAAAATGGAAAATCCTGTTTTTAAAGATTTTAACCACTGCGAATCGCTGTACTGGGTATTCACGCAATTGTGTAACGACGAGTGCGACCACTGTTATAATTTATCCGGTCCTCAGGGTGCCAGGATCAGCGAGGAAGAGTGCTTGCAGATTATCGGCAATTTGCCGGAACGAATTGATCGCCTCATTCTTTCCGGCGGGGAGCCGTTGGCAGATCGGAAAAAACTCTATTTGATTTTGGACCATCTGAGGGAAAGATACGGAAGTGCTACACAGATTATGTTACAGACCAACGGGGACCTGCTCACGGGCGGTATCCTGGATGACCTGATTGCAAAAGGCATCACCCGGTTTGATATTTCGAGTATAGACCGGTATCACAAATACGGTGGGGGCAGGCTGATGGAGTTGGCGGAATTATTTGCGTCAAGGGGGGTGAACGGTGATGAGAAGGATCCTTTGATTGACAAGGATAATTATTTGCACCAAAATCCTTTGAGCTGGGGTTATTGGGGTGCGAACGAGGGCATTTGGCTGGGCGGCAACTGGGCCAGGGGCAGGGCACTGGAGAAGGATATCTGGAAAAAGGACGCGGAGCACAATTTCTGTACTATTTTATCCGGTGCGCGTAATTTTCTTGGGGGGTATTCTGATATTCCACAAGAAATCAGCATTCAGCTGTGGAAGATCAGCCCTTGCTGCGCCGGTACGAATTTTCCCATCGGGGATGCCCGCAGGGAAAATGTTGCGGATGTTTTGGGGCGGGCTGCTATCTCTCCGGTTTTTCAAAGGCTCAACGAAGGGGACCCCTGGCGTATGGGGGAGCATTTAGGCGTTTCAGAAGCAGCGGCACGGGAGCAGGTGCGCCAGCTTCAAAATGTGTGTAGGTATTGCGACGTATTCTTTGAAACTTACCTTCAGGACTTGAACCCCGACACCTTTAGGGCGTTGCCGCTATATCCCGATCTGTAGTAAAGCGGGACTAACCTTAACAGAAATCCAGGCTTTCGCACCAAATAATCATTTGAGGGGTTGTGTAAAAAGGCTTTTGCCGCCTGCGGCGGCAGAATGTTCTCTTGATATACACATCGTTTTGGGAAAACGATGTGTATATCAAAATATAATTTGGTGCGAAGCGCCATGAAAAGACTTTTCACACAACCCTTTAAATATTATTCCGCTGCCGCAGGCGGCAAGTCACAAGCCTGTTTATTTTGGCATTACTTTTATGGCTGCGATTTTATTTTCTGTGCGCTTATCGAAAAATACTTCCACGATATTGCTTTCGGCCTCCACCATTTCCGGCGTGACAAATGTTTCGAATTCCAGAGAAAATTCATGAGGGTCATTGACACTGATGCGGGATGGCAGGTCGCCCTCCGTAGGGCTGGTTGCGCCGGTGAGGATACCGGTGGCGCGCTCGAGGCCTTCCGGGAGATCTTCCGGGTTTATGCCCATGAGGGACCTGCCCTCTTGCCGCATATCCATGAGGGCGTTGATGATATTGCTGGTATAGTTGAAACGCACATAGCTTCCCACCGCCTTGTTGAGCGTGCCTGGGTCAAGGGTAGTTACTTCTGACAAATCCAAGAGGAAAGACTCTTCGAATTGCCTTTCGGGGAATTCGATGAGGAGTGTGAAAAAGGGGTATCCGGAATCCTCTACTTGTTTGAGCCGGCCCAGTTCGCGGATTTGTTCGCCGGTCGGTTCGGGGATATCCGGGGTAGAATTTTTATTTCCCTGTCTTCCCTGGCCGGTACAGGAAGCGCTTAAGATCACACAGCAAACAGCTAAAGCGAATGAAATTTTCATGATGGAATATTTTAGATGAGCGAATAAAACACGCGGGGAATAAGGGGGGGATCAGGTCAGACGAGGATGGGGACGCTGCACAGGCGTTCTCCCGCCTGCTGCAGCGTTTGTTCTTGTTTTGCGAAGCAAAAGCGGAGCAGGCGTTCGTCCCGTTGGCTATTGTAGAAAGCGGATACAGGGACGGCGGCCACGCCGTATTCAGCGGTGAGGCGCCGGGCGAAATCGGTATCCGGCTCATCGCTGACGGCAGCATAGTCGCAAAGCAGAAAATACGTTCCTGCGCAGGGTAAAGGCCGGAAAGGGGAATCCTCCAGGAGGTCGAGAAAAAAGTCGCGTTTGTGGTGGTAAAAAGTGCTAAGGCCTAAATATTCGAAGGGGTCTGACATGAACTCGGCGAGGGCGTACTGTATTGGGGTATTTACAGAAAAGACGTTGAATTGGTGTACTTTTCGAAATTCTGTGCTAAGTGGTTGTGGCGCCACACAATAACCGATTTTCCATCCGGTATTGTGGAAAGTTTTTCCAAACGAGAAAACAGCCATACCTCTTTCCCGCAGCCCTGGATAGCGCAGGATGCTGTGGTGGGCCTGGGCGTCGAAAACCAGATGTTCATAAACCTCATCGCTGAGCACGAGGATATCGGTGCCCTGGAGCAATTGTTCCAGTCGGAGCATATCCTCGTGCTGGAGAATGGTGCCGGTCGGATTGTGTGGGGTATTGATAATGATCATTTTCGTGTGTACGGAAATGAGCTTTTTGAGTTGTTCCCAATCCGGCCGGTAGTCGGGCGGGGAGAGTTCGTATCCTTTTACGGTGCCGCCGGCCAGTTCGACTGCCGGGCGGTAGGAATCGTAGGCAGGTTCGAGGATGATTGCTTCGTCCCCCGGCTGTATGAATGCCATGATCGCTGTAAAGAGCCCTTGAGTGCCCCCTGCAGTGATGGTGACTTCGGAGGCGGGGTCAATGCCGATACCATAGAGGGCCTCGATTTTCTCTGCGATGCGTTCGCGGAGCACAGGAACACCTGCCATTGGGGCATACTGATTGAACCCCCTGCGCATGTAGTGTTCTACGAGCCCGATGAGGCGTGTGGAGGAAGGAAAGTCGGGGAACCCCTGGGCCAGGTTAATGGCTTTGTGCGATTCTGCGAGTGCAGACATCACGGTGAAGATTGTAGTTCCGACATTGGGGAGTTTTGAGTGCAGCAACATGGGCGGAAGGTTCTTTATACGTATCGGGCGTAAATACGGAGAATTGCATCGGCAAGTTTTCGGTCTTTTTCGGTGACGATATTCCCGGCATCGTGGGTGCTCAGGCGAATCTCGACACGGTTCCAGACGTTATTCCAGTCGGGGTGGTGATCCATTTTTTCTGCAAGGAAGGCGACTTCCGTCATAAAGGCGAACGCATGGACGAAATCCCTGAAGGTAAAGGACGCGAGGAGTTTGTCGTTGGTTTCGGTCCACATCGGTCAATCAATATTTTGGAGGTAATCAAACAAGCTGTTCGAGGTTTTTTGGCGGATTGGCCAGCGCTTGACGAACAGGTGCAATTTACGACATTTTGAGTACAAAGGCTAATTTTCGCTTATTCCTCTTCTGCGTTGGGGGCTTCCAGCCAAAAGTTGTTAATACCGATGCCCTGTACGATTGCCACTTTTTCCATATTGAGCAGATCGAGCAGGGCCAGGAAAGTGATAATCGCATGGATACGGTCCTTACAGTCCCCGAAAATGCCGATGAAATCTATTCTTTTGTTTGCTGCGACTTTATTCAGGATGAGGAGTTGTTGGTCTTCGATGCTATAGTTAAAGCGGACGATTTGGTGGACGGCCTGTGGGGGGCCTTTTTCAAAACGCGCCATGATGTGCTCGAAAGCGCGCAGGAGCCGGAATAAGGAAAGGGATTCCAGCTCGGCATCGGCCAGGGCGCGGTTGGCGAGTTGCTGAAGTTCAGCGGCGGCATTGCCGCGGGTTTCTTTGGTAGCGCGTTGTTCTTCTAGATCCCGCATTTCATCCAGGATACTTCGGTAGCGTTTGTACTCCAGGAGCCTGGCGACGAGTTCTTCGCGGGGGTCTATTTCGTTGCCCAGGTCATCGAGCGGTTTTCGGGGCAGCAGCATTTTCGCTTTTATGCGGCAGAGGGTTGCCGCTACGAGGATAAATTCACTTGCGAGGTCAATATTGAGCCGTTCCATCTGGTGGATATAGGCGAGAAAATCATCGGTGATCCGGGCGATGGGGATATCGTGAATATCGAGTTCGTCGCGTTCGATAAAAAAGAGGAGGAGGTCGAAAGGCCCCTGGAACTGTGGCAGGTTGATAGTGAAGGTTTCGTTGAGGGCCATAGCAAGCGATTAGTAGGCGCGCACGTCCTTTTTTTCCATGTAATTGATAAAGGCGCGATTGACAACGCGGTGGCCGCCAGGGGTGGGATAGTCGCCGGAGAAATACCAGTCGCCATTGTTGTTGGGGCAGGCTTTCCGCAGGCCTTCAACGGTTTGGTAAATAATTTCCACTTCCGGGCCTATCTCTTTGGGCGTGAGGATACGGGCGATGCGGCGGGAAATTTCCTCATAAGAAAATTGGTCGTAAAGGGATTTTATTTCGTTTGTAATCAATTCTTTAGGAAAATTTTCCTGGACTTTGCAGCGTTGGTAGGCTTCGTCGAGGAGGTGTTCCCGCCCATTTTTATGCAGAAGGTCCACGAGAGCACGGAAGGCCACAAACTCGCCCATTTTGGACATATCAATCCCGTAACAGTCGGGGTAGCGGATTTGGGGGGCGGAAGAGACGATGATGATTTTTTTGGGTTTCAGCCGGGCGGCAATCTGAATGATGCTGTCGCGCAGGGTAGTGCCGCGCACGATAGAATCATCGAGGAGCACGAGGGTGTCCTGATGGTTTCGGACGAGGCCATAGGTAATGTCATAGACGTGCGCGACGAGCTTTCCCCGGGCCGTAGTGTCGGCAATGAATGTCCGCACTTTTGCATCTTTGAGGATGAGTTTTTCCACCCTGGGCCTCATCGCCATGATTTTGTGTAATTTTTTGGGTTTGAGCTTGTCGTCTTGCAGGAGTTTCAGGATACGCTTTTCTTTGATTTCGTCGAGTTGCTGGTAGAGGCCGTCCATGAGGCCGAAGAAGGCGGTTTCGGCAGTATTGGGGACGAAGGAAAAGACTGTGTGCTCAAAATCGTGGTCAATTGCGTCAAGGACAGGTTCGACAAGCTGGTGCCCGAGCTGTTTGCGTTCGAGGTAGATGTCAAGGTCGTTGCCCCTTGAAAAATAGATACGTTCGAAAGAACAGGCTGCCCTTGGCGCGGGGTCGATAAAAGGTTTTTCGTCAATGCGGCCATTTTTTTTGATGATAAGGGCATACCCCGGCGTCAGCTCTTTGATAGCGCGGAAAGGTACGTTCAGCACAGTTTGTATAGCGGGGCGTTCGGAAGCGACTACGGCAATTTCCTCGTCGTGGTAATAATAGGCGGGGCGGATGCCGTTCGGATCGCGAATCGTGAAGGCATCGCCGTGGCCAATCAGGCCGCTCATCACATAACCGCCATCGAATTTTTTACATGCGCGCTGGAGCATGCGCTGGATATCGAGGTTTTCGAAGATGAGGTCGTTAATTTCGACATTTGAATATCCCTCGGGTTTGTACCAAGTATGGAGGCGCTGTACTTCGTCGTCGAGAAAATGGCCGATTTTTTCCAGGACGGTGACGGTATCGGATTTTTCTTTAGGGTATTGCCCCAGCTCGAGCAGCTCGTCGAAGAGCTCGTCCACATTAGTGAGGTTGAAATTTCCGGCGAGGATGAGGTTTCTGTTGATCCAGTTGTTCTGGCGCAGGAACGGGTGGCAGGTCTCGATGGAGTTGTCGCCATGGGTACCATAACGCAGGTGCCCCAGGAGCAATTCGCCCATATAGGGCTTGTTATGCTTGAGCCATTGGGCATCCTGGAGTTGGTGTTGGGGCAGGCTGTCGAAGTGTTTCCATATCTGGTCGAAGAGGTCGTCGAGGTAATTCGGTGCGACGCTTCGCTTTCTGCTGATATATCGGCTGCCCGGTTGGGGGTCGAGTTTGATGGCAGCGAGGCCGGCACCATCTTGTCCCCGGTTACGCTGTTTTTGCAGTAGCAGGCGCATTTTTTCCAGCCCGTAGAAGGCGGTGCCATACTTTTCCTGGTAGTATTCTAAAGGCTTTAACAGGCGGACAAGTGCAATTCCGCACTCGTGTTTAATGGCGTCGCTCATACGTTGGCGTATTAAGACGCAAATATAAAAAATTGTGCATGGACTTGCTCAAAACAATTGGCTCATCCGGCTGAGGCTGGTGGAAACGCCCAGAAAAATACCCGCGTCCTTGAATTTTCCTCCTTCGAAGGAAGCGGCAGCTTCTACGCGAAAAAACCGAAAGATATTCTCCAGGCCATAACCAATTTCAAAGTAGTTGGTGGCCTTGGGCGTGCTTAAATAATTGATAAACACGTTTTCCTTGAGCCCGGCAATCCAGACAGGGGTGATCCGGGTGAGCAATAGTTTTCGGAAATGCTGATGTGCAAAAACACTTGCAAATTTATCCCGGGTGCTATATACATAATAATCCAGCAAACGGTAGCTCATTGTAGGATCGGCAGTGATCGCAGCGATCTGATTTCCCATGAAGTGCCTGTAGTCGGCAAACCCAACAGCGGTATTGTTAAGAAAAATCCCTGCCTCGAAGCGTACATCAAGCGTTCCGTAAGCACCGGTCCGGAAGTAATGATGGAACCCTGCCTCGAGGTAATCATAATTGACCTGGCTCTGCCAGAGCCCTTCAATACCTTTGCGATAGGACAGGCTGAGGGTAGGAGAGCTGCCTTCTATCGGGCTCTTCTGCCCGTCCCGCAACTGATACTTCTGCCAGGGGCGGGCGGTAACGCCAAGTCTGAAAACAGCAGCTTTTTCACATGCGGGCAAAGGAAGGGTAAGCTCCTCCGCGTTGGGTTCGTTGGTACCATAGTCACTGTTGTCATCAGGAAACCAGGTTTGGGTAGTGCGGTTAGCAAGATGGGTTCGGTGCGCCCATTCAAAACCGGCATTAAAGGACCAATTGGTACCAATCGTTTTTTTCAAATCAAAGCGCGCAAAGTCTTTTTCATACCACCGGATAAAGTTGCGCCCCCTAACGAGGGCCTGATAGGTATTCAACCATTCCCCAATAGGCTGGCGTTCGTTGAATTGAAAGATAAACCGCCCGCCCTGGATTTCCCAGGTAGTCGAATTTAAGGGCTTTTTAGCAGTGGAAAAATAGATCCTGCCTACGGGACTGAAACGGTTGCGCGCAAATGCATACCGGCCCCGAAAGGTGGCGCCAAAACTACTTTCCCCACTTTTAACCCGATATCCGATCGAGTCGGTAATATTGAAACCTTCTACCGGATTGAAATAAGTACGCACGAGCGGGCTACCAAGCGTCAGACGCTGGTTCTTGCCGATGGGATAGCTTCCTCCGACAATAAGGTCATGCACCTGAAATTTTCCACTGGCATTGCCAATTTGAATACTTTCACCGTCTTCAGAAGCGGAAATACCAGTACCTCCTGCTTTTTCCGCTTGCTCTTTTTTCTCTGCAACAACTACGCTGTCTATGAAGCGGTACCCCTTTAGTTCTTGCGCACTAAGAGGTACTGGCCGAATGAGCTCCCAGTAGAGCGAATCTTTTTTATATGCCTGTGAATCAATGGTCGTGCTGGTCGTTACAGCGATTTCAGGAGCCTCCAGTTCCTGCCTTTCAGCTTTTTCGTATTCATTGAGGATTTTACGGAGTTCTTTTCGAGTGAGTTCCTGTCCAGAGGCAAGTTTTTCCTGAGGGGAAAGGTCGGCAGGGATTTTACGGAGTTCCTGACGAAGCTCCTCGGCGATTTCCTTTTCGACTTGTTCATCTATGACTTTTATCGCTTCAGCAGGCAGATCAGGATTAAGCGAGATCTGGTATTTTGAAAGTGTAGCCAGGTAGTTGAACGCTATGGAAAAACCCATAATTTTACCCGAAATTTCATACTTGTGACTCACAGGCAGCCATGCGAGGTCTTGAATTGGAGAAAAAACCTGTTCGATTTCGAATCGGAAGCCCGACTGATAAGTCCCGAGTTGAACACTGTAAATAGACCAGGAATCTTCGATGATGAAAAGATAACCATCAAAGAGGCTCTCCCCGGGGTTCCGTGGGGTAACTTTTATTTTATTGATGCCGTAATGCCTGTCCACAAAGAACGATTCCAGTTTAAACCGATAGTGTGCAAAGGCTTTTGGCGATAGCGGGGAAAGAGCGTCAGAGACGGTATTCTCATAAAAACTGCTATTGATAAACGGCATGGGGCTTGTTGAGAAATCATCCCCCTGGGAGCGCACCGCGATGACCTTTTCGTTAAATCTATTAGGGCGCTGATATTCGATATGGCTCACAGATTCCGTCGTAAAGGCCAAGGTACTGTCAATACCTTCTTTTTTAATAGATTTACGCACCAAAAAAGGGGCATTAATCAGCCTTCCCGATCCCTTGATATAGACTTCTGCACTATAGCGGTCGAGCTGTTGCCGATGCCATGCTGCTTTTGCAATTGCCTTTCGCATGACGGTATAGGCGGGATCTTCCCCGCCCAGGTTTATTCCGGTCATTTTTAATTCGATAGGCTGGGTTTCCATGCGAATATCCAGGTCTAGCCATTTTTCCTCCCGGATTTCTACTGATTGTACGATCGTGCGGTAACCCATAAACTGATAAGATAAATCATAACGCCCGGCAGCAAGTCGGATTTCGTAGGCTCCCTGCGCATTGGATACTGCCCCACTTCCGGTTTGAGCGACGAAGATCGTAGCAAAAGACAACGGGCCTCCGCTCTCGTCGCTGATCTTTCCGCGTACACCTTGTGCGAACATATCACAGGGTATGCACAAACAGCAATAAACCGCTGCTGTGTACATTAGACGGCTAAAGACGGCTTTGGCTAAGGATAAAAAAGGATAGCTGGTTTTTGAAGCAGTGGTAATGGACATGAATTGGGCGATTTTTTGATATAATTTAAGTCTGTTTGCGGCAGGCCTCAATTTTTTTTAGACAGAACACAGACTTTGAACGCCAAAAATTGTTAACTGTTTGTATTTTGTAAGAAGTTGCATAGTCGCAGGATTGTCCATATCGTCGTTGCCCGAAAAAAAAGATGCGTTGTAGCGGGATCATTTCGGGCTTAAATGATGGGTTCTTATGGCTTTAGAAAGCTGTTTTCAAGGGAGAAAAAGGTATGTGGCCGCCTTACAACAGCGCTACTACGCAAGAACGACCAGACTTGGTGCGGCGGGATCCCCGAGGGTTAAAAATAGCTCTTTTTCGACCACACTGCGTCTTTTTTCGGGCACATAGCTGGGCTATGGTTCCTCAAAAAGCCTTCGCAGCAACAAGTCTGTTAAAAAACCTTTGATTTCTGTGTTAACTTTGTACCGAAAAAGATAAGTCTATGGCATTGATCCGCTTCAGAGTCCCTAAACACAAGCAATTCGAGTACCAGCCGCGTTACTGGGACGCAGAGAAAGAGGCATTACAGGAGCGCATTCGTAAAAAGCAGGAGGCGCGCGACGCAGGCTTGGAAGGTATGCGGGAACGGGTAAAGATGGGGTTCCGTAGGAGCAGCTTTCTTCAGGACCAAAGCTACCGGAAGCGTGCGGCGTTTCGTTCGAATATGACCCTCTTGGCTGTTGTTGTTGCCTTGCTGGGGCTTACTTATTTGTTTTTGAACAAATACTTGCCCGTATTCATTCGACTGGTCGAGGCCAGGCAAGACCTTTGAGCATATCAAACCAAAAAACAAACACTGCCCATGGCTGATATTATCCGTCTGCTCCCCGACGCGATCGCCAACCAGATTGCGGCAGGAGAGGTAGTGCAGCGGCCTTCCTCTGTAGTGAAGGAACTTTTGGAAAACGCTGTTGATGCAGGTAGTACGGCAGTGAAAATTATCCTGAAGGATGCAGGACGCACGCTCATCCAGATCGTTGATAATGGCTGCGGAATGTCCATGACAGATGCCCGTATGTCTTTCGAGCGCCATGCTACTTCCAAGATCAGAAATTCTGAGGATTTGTTTGCGATCCGGACGATGGGGTTTCGGGGAGAGGCCCTGGCTTCGATTGCGGCGGTGGCCCAGGTGGAAATGCGTACCCGTCGTTATGCGGATGAAGTGGGTACGCATATACTTGTGGAGGCCTCAAAAGTGCAGTTGCAGGAGCCTTGCCAGGCGGCTTCGGGTACGAGCATTGCGGTGAAGAACCTGTTCTTCAATGTTCCGGCACGGCGTCAGTTTCTGAAGTCTGATGCTGTGGAGCTACGGCATATCCTGGACGAATTCCAGCACATTGCGATTGCCAACCCCGATGTACAATTTTCCCTGTACCACAACGACAATGAAATATCTCATCTCTTGCCCGGCAACCTGCGCCAGCGGCTGGTAGGCATTTTTGGTGCCCAATACAATAACCGTTTAGTGCCTGTAGGGGAGGAGACGGACGTGCTGAAGGTCAGGGGTTTTGTGGGAAAGCCGGAATTTGCCAAGAAATCGCGGGGAGAGCAGTTGTTTTTTGTAAACGGGCGTTTCATCAAGAGCAACTATCTGAACCATGCGGTGATTAATGCTTATGAATCCCTGATTTCGAAAGAGGTATTTCCATTTTATATCCTGTTCATAGAGATTGCCCCATCTAATATTGATGTTAATGTACATCCCACCAAGCAGGAAATCAAATTTGAAGATGAGCGCCTGGTGTATAACTTTCTCCGGGTGACTGTGCGGCATGCGCTGGGGAAATACGGGGCAATGCCTGCCCTTGATTTTGAACAGGAGGGGCTATTCAACCTGCCGCACTTTCCAGCGCCGTTGACAGGGCCCAGGGTTGCGCAGGCGGAGGGGTCATCCAGGCAGAGCGACGCGGGGCAATGGGAGAAAACCAGGAATGGACACAACCGGGAAAATTGGGAAGCTTTATACGCCGGCATAGGCAACCAGGAGTTGCACACACTGGAGCAGCAATCCCTGACCCTTTCCGGAAACTGGGGTGAAGAGGATCAGGAGGGTGAAGGCGCGTTGGTGCGCGGGGCAGGCCAGAAACCGGTTAAGCCGCCCTACCAACTGCATGGTGCCTATATTCTGAGTCCTATCAAATCGGGCTTCCTGTTGATTGACCAGCAGGCTGCCCACGAGCGCATTGCCTATGAGCGTTACTTAGGCGAATTCGAATCCGGGCATGGGGTTTCCCAGCGTTTGCTGTTCCCCAAGACCCTCGAATATCCTGCCCAGGACGCGATCATGCTGGAAGGGATCCTGCCTGAGCTCAACAAATTTGGTTTCGACATTCAGGTCTTTGGAAATAATACCTTCATCGTCCACGGGGTGCCTGCAGACCTTGCCGGTCAGCGTGAAGAGCGTCAGCTGATTGAAATGCTGATCGAACAATACAAGGCCGGCACTGCACTGAAGCTCGACCTGGCAGACAACCTTGCACGTTCTATGGCCCGCAGTACGAGTACCCGGCGCGGTCAGTTGCTGACAGAGGCGGAAATGCAGTCTCTGATAGACCGTTTATTTGCCTGTGAAATGCCCTATATGAGCCCCTTTGGCCGCAAGTGTTTTCTGACTTTTTCTTTTGATGAGCTGGATCAACAATTTCTCAAATAAATGCCATGGAACGCATCACCGACGTTGTCAAACACCTGCTGATCATCAATATTCTGATGTTTTTTGGAACCAACCTGCTGGGAGAGGGCATCCGTATGAGCCTGGCCCTATATTTTCCAACCTCGGAATATTTCCGGCCGTACCAGTTGGTAACGCACATGTTCATGCACGGCAATCTTTCCCACCTTTTTTTCAATATGTTCGCACTCTATATGTTCGGCCCTCCGCTCGAGGTGTACTGGGGCGAGCGGCGCTTTCTTTTCTTTTATCTGTTTTCGGGTTTAGGGGCGTTGGGACTGCACATGTTGGTGACCTATATCGAGCTGAGCAACGGCAGCATACCCTCAATGGCGATCAATATACCGATGGTTGGCGCATCCGGGGCGATTTTTGGGCTTCTGGCAGGTTACGGGATGTCTTTTCCCAACAATATCATACAGATGATTTTTCCGCCGATCGCTATGCGGGCAAAGTATTTTGTATTGATTTACGCCGCGCTTGAATTATTTTTCGGACTGCAGCGGGTGATGCCCGGCATTGCACACTTTGCACACCTGGGCGGTGCCTTGTTTGGTTTCCTGCTTATCATATATTGGCGGCAATTCAGGGGAAGGTATTGATAATGCGATGATAAGGGGTTATTTTTGAGGTTTTTTAACACATATTTCCCGGATCAATAAATTGTAACAGGGCAAATGGTTCAATCAATTTGGGAAGACGTCAGGCGCACCTTCACCCACGGGAACTCGGTGTCTAGGCTGGTTGTGGCGAATGCGGTGATTTTTGTGGGGATCAACCTGGTGAATATCCTGTTGTTCGTCATCAACGGTGCAAAGCCACATCCTTTCTTTGCCGATGTGGTAGAATGGCTGAGTTTAAATAAGGAGCCCTTGCTGATCCTTGCCCGTCCATGGAGTATTGTAACGCACATGTTCCTGCATACCGGGTTTTTTCACGTATTGTTCAATATGCTCTATCTATTCTGGTTTGGCCGGATCGTGGGGGATTTTATCGGCGACCGGCGCATCCTCCCGCTTTACCTGATGGGGGGGCTTGCAGGGGCGGTCATTTTTGTGCTTTCCGCCAACACCCTTCCCAATATCGGCTTGTATGCACTGGGCGCTTCTGCTGCAGTGATGGCGGTTGTGACGGCAGCCGGTGCGATCGCTCCAGAATATACGATCCGGTTGATGTTTATCGGCGATATCAAGCTGAAGTATATTGTTTTTGTAATGATTTTCCTGGACATGCTCAGTATTGCCAATAGTAACAATGCAGGCGGTCACTTTGCGCACCTGGGCGGTGCACTGTTTGGCTGGGTGTATATTTTACAACTGCAGCAGGGTAGGGACTGGACCCTGCCGGCGAGCAGGCTGTTTGATTGGTTGAAACAGCGCTGGGACGGGATTTCGGGGGCGCGCCAGCCATCAAAACAGGGCCCTAGGGTAATTTATCGCAGCCCCAAAGCTTCGGCCCAGCGAAATAGCGGCAATACTTCGCGCCGTACCCAGGGCTCAGCACGTTCTGACAACCTGGGCCATCAGGAACAGCTGGACAGGATACTGGACAAGATCAAGGCCTCTGGGTACGACAGCCTTACCGGTGAAGAAAAGGAGTTCCTCTTTAACGCGAGCAAGCGCTGATTGCTATGTTCCGCACTTTGACGATATTGCTGTCTTGTCTCACCTTTGCAGGGTATGCAGCGCCTTATTTCGATCCCTATACCTATTGGCCACTTGCCTTTTTGGGATTGGCATATCCTGTTTTTGCGCTGGCGAATATCCTCGCGTTATTGTTCTGGATAGTTCACAGACCCAGGGTTTGGGCATTCGTGCCGTTTCTGACCTTGCTGGCAGGCGCAGGGCATTTCAATGGCCTTATCGGCCTAAGGTATTTTGGCGAAAAAGCGCCCGGGGAGCGATCTTTTCGGGTCGTTTCGTATAATGTCAGGCGTTTTCAGCCGCACGGCCAGCCTTTTGGGTTTGTCATCAGCCGACCGGACTGGGAGCGGGAAATACGGGCGCTGCGTCCTGATATTCTGGTACTTCAGGAGTTCGAAGCAGTCCCTTCCATCGAATCGGCCGAAGTCTGCGCCCAGCTTGGGCTTCGACATCAGGCGCGCACGAAAGGGCAGGACCTGGTCGTTTTTTCAAAATACCCTGTCCGACATTCCGGAGGGGTTATTTTCCATAAAATTTACGGGTTCCGTTATGCGGATATTGATGTGGAGGGCAAAGTGTTCCGTGTATTCAGCGTACACCTTCAGTCCAATGCCATTACCCGTATGGCCGACCGTATGACGGAGTATGGTAATTTCAAAGAAAAACGTACCTGGTTGGAGATCAAGGGCATGCTTGGGCGTTATCGAAGGGCGGCAAGGATCCGGCAAGTACAGGCGAAAGAAATCGCTGCGTTTGTCCGTCAATCACCTTATCCGGTAATTTTATGCGGCGATCTGAACGACGTCTCCCAGTCCCGCGTTTACCACATCCTTGGGGAGGGATTGCAGGATGCTTTTGTGGAGCGCGGAAGTGGCTGGGGGATTACCTATGCCGGCAGCTTGCCCGCCTTGCGTATTGATATGGTCCTTGCCGATATGGCCCTCGAGGTAGTTCGTTGTAAAGCTGGAAAAACAGGTTTTTCGGACCATGAGCCCGTAATTGTGGATTTTGCCCGCTAAGCCCAATGTTACCGTTAAAATTATATTTTTGTGCCGGATTTCATAAATGCTGTCATGGACAATAAGCTGAAACTGTTTAATAGCCTTTCGAGGGAGAAAGAAGTTTTTGAGCCGCTACACCCGGGTAAAGTGGGCATGTACGTCTGTGGCCCTACAGTATATACTGATGTCCATCTCGGCAACTGCAGGACTTTCGTAAGCTTCGACGTGATCCACCGGTACTTGTTGTCCCTTGGATATAAAGTGCGGTTTGTGCGCAATATCACGGATGTGGGCCATCTGCTCGACGACGGGGAAGACCGTATGCTGAAAGGCGCACGGCTGGAGCAACTGGAGCCAATGGAAGTAGCTCAAAAGTATTCCAACGGATTCCATGATATGATGCGTATCCTCAATACGTTGCCGCCGAGTATCGAGCCCAGGGCCTCCGGGCATATCCCCGAACAGATTGAGATGGTCCAGGCAATTCTCGATAATGGCTATGCATACGAAGCGAATGGTTCGGTATATTTCGATACGCTCAAGTATATCGGGGAGAAGGGGAGCTATGGAAAATTATCAGGCCGTAAGGTGGAAGAATTGATTGCGGAGTCAAGGGATAACCTCAAAAAACAAGACGAGAAACGCCACCCGGCAGATTTTGCGATCTGGATGAAGGCTTCTCCGGAGCATATCATGCGCTGGCGTTCTCCCTGGAGCGAGGGTTTTCCGGGTTGGCATTTGGAATGCTCTGCCATGAGCACGAAATATCTTGGCGAAGTATTCGATATACACGGTGGGGGCAACGACCTGAAGTTCCCGCACCACGAGAATGAAATTGCTCAAAATGAGGGTTCCTGTGGGCACGAAGGGGCCCGTTACTGGCTGCATACGAATATGCTGCTGTTAAACGGGAAGAAAATGTCGAAAAGCGACGGCAACACCATTTCGCCGGAAGAGCTTTTCAGTGGTGACAGCCCGCACGTGACGAAGGGGTACAGTCCCATGATTTTGCGCTTTTTTATGTTACAGACGCATTACCGCAGTACCCTTGACCTTACCGATGAGGCCCTGCAGGCGGCGGAAAAGGGATATCGAAGGCTAATGGAAGGCTACAACGCCCTGCAGGCACTCGTACATCCCGGCAATGGCCCTGCAGGCGCACTGGATGCTGAAGTACAGGAGTTGATTGATCAGGTGCAGGAGGAAATGCTCGATGACTTCAATACGCCGAAAGCGCTGGCGCGTTTGTTTGAACTAGTCAGCAGGATCAATGGCCTTCGGGACGGGCACCTGTCTTTTGATGGGCTCAGCGCAACTACCCTGGAACAGTGTAAGCGAGTATTCAAGGCGACTATCTTCGATATTTTCGGATTGACAGATGAGACCCAGGGGGCCACTTCCGGGGAATCTGCGCAGGTCGTTGACGGTCTGATGCAGTTGGTCATCGAAATGCGGCAGGATGCCCGAGCACGTAAGGATTGGCCCGCATCCGACAGGATCCGGGACGCGCTCAAAGCGCTGCATATCCAGCTCAAAGATAGCAAAGAGGCCACTACCTGGACTCGGGAATAGCGGGCTTTCAGCTTTTCCTGTCCACAACGATGACGATTTCCCCTTTGATTTTTTCCGGAAAAGCCTGATAATGCCCTGTTATTTCTGCCAGGGTGCCGCGCTGGATTTCTTCGTGTACTTTGGAGATTTCGCGGCAAACGGCGGCGTTGCGGTCTGTGCCACAGGCGGTGGAGAGTTCGTCCAGACATTTCAGGAGCCGATAGGGGGACTCATAAATTACGAAGGTATGTTCAAGGCCGGCCAGATATTTTATGCGCGACTGACGCCCCTTTTTATGAGGCAGGAACCCTTCAAAATGGAAGCGGTCGCAGGGTAATCCGGATGCGACAATTGCAGGGATCAGCGCGGTTGGGCCGGGGAGGCACTGGACGGTGGTACCAGCTTGCGCACAGGCACGCACGAGCAAGAAACCGGGATCTGAAATGCCGGGGGTGCCGGCATCGCTAATCAGGGCGATTGTTTTACCTTCCTGGATGAGTTGGACGAAATATGCAGATGATTGGTGCTCGTTGTGTGCGTGAAAGGCTTTTACAGGGGTTGTAATCCCGAAATGGTCGAGTAATTTACGGGACGTCCGGGTATCTTCGGCGAGGATGAGATCGGCCGTTTTTAATATCCTGAGGGCACGCAGGGTGATATCTTCGAGGTTGCCGACGGGTGTTGGGACGAGATAAAGCATAAGGCAGCGGGGGCGCTTACTGGGCTGCTTCGGCAGGTACTTCCAGGGGGTGAATTTGGAAGGAATAGGTTTCCATGATCAGATTGGCCAGGAGTTTTTTGCACGCCAGATCAGCAGTTGCCGAGGCAGCTTCGGCGCTTTCCGCTTCCAGTGTCATGAGGATGTGCTTTCCGATACGGACATCTGCTACGCCTTCGATATAGATATGGGAAAGGCTTGCGGCGACCGCCTTACCCTGCGGGTCGAGCAGTTCTTTATGCGGCATGATGTCGATTGCGGCAACGAATTTCATAGTTTTTGCTTTCTAATGGGCGAATATAGTACTAGCGAAAAAGCGGCATACACGAAGATGATAAGTACCGGTGCCGCTTCCCTGAATACGATGGACAGCGCTACCGAAACAAATGCAAAGATATATTTAATCTCGTTGCCGACCCATCCAAAGTTGCTGAATTTGAGGGTGAGCATCGGTATTTCGGCAACCATCAGCCAGCAGAGAAGGGCAGTAATTCCGTATAACATCCAGGGCTTGAACAAAAATTGTGCCCACGCTGCTTCATGGCTGTTAAAAATAAGCAGCAGGCCCGCGACCAGAATGGTGCAGGCCGGTGTGGGCAAACCAATAAACCCGGTGCCCTGTCTTTCGTCAATATTGAACTTGCCGAGCCGCAGGGCTGCAAATATGGTGAGCAACAGCCCTGGCAACGCCGGCATGAAAATATCCCCCGGCCACTGCCCGTCGTTCCAGGAAACGGCAATGAGCCCATACATCAGGATGCCCGGCACAACGCCGAAAGCAACCATATCCGCTAAAGAATCCAGTTGTTTGCCGAGTGCAGAGTGGGCATTAAGCCTGCGGGCAACAGCGCCATCGAGGAAATCAGCGATCACAGATGCCCCAACCAACCAGATGGCAGCTTCCAGGCGTCCGTAAAGCAGGCATAAAGTTGCTAACGCCCCTGCGCTGAGGTTGGCGAGCGTTATGAAGTTAGGAATGATAGAAATATTCATATTGCTTCGTATTATCCCCCAAAAGCCTGCCCTGCGATTTTGTGGCAGAAGGAGATTTGGGTGGTTGATGCGGCAGCTGAGTTTTGCTTCCCGAAAGGCATCGGAGCCTACTAAGTTACCTTATTTTTCTAACTGCGCTGCCCCGGTGCAAAAATTCTGGTGACAAAAAATCTATTTTAACGTTAATTTAATGAAATAAGCGCGAAACTATTTGTTATTTACCAGACATCAACAGCGCGAATGATTTTATCTGCTCCAAGTGAATATCAAAAACGATTATGCGTCTTTTCATTCTGATATTTTGCCTGCTCGCTTCCTGCTTCACGGCCCGGGGGCAGGTCGCCAACGATGAGTGCAGCCGTGCTATTTTTTTGAACAACGTGGTCAATTTCTGTTCCCAGCCCGGAGAGTTCAATAACCAGGGGGCAACGTTGTCGAATGTCGCCAGGGCGAGTTGCTTTCCAGATGAAACCAATGCCCGCGATGTTTGGTTCGCTTTCGTAGCGCGTTCCTCCGACGTAAACATCAGCGTCATCGGGAGTACCGCCCTTTCCCCCGGGGGCACCTTGCGTACGCCCCAGATTGCGGTCTATTCTGGCACATGTACAAACCTGACCCAGGTAGGTTGTATTTCTGACGGATTTAATACAAATACGGCCCAGACTTTTGTCGGACGGTTGGTCATTGGTTCAGTGTATTATATTCGGGTGAGTGCAAGAGGCGGGGCGCAGGGAACCTTTCAAATCTGTATCAACAGCTTTAACCAGTCGCCGAAGGCATCGAGTGACTGTGTTTCTGCGAGTATCCTTTGCAGTAAAGATCCTTTTACGGTTGACTTCGTGCAGGGAGAAGGGCTTAACCCGAACGAAGTCACCGGTGTTTGTGGCCGGTTCGGATGTCAGCCCGAAGAAGAACAATCCACATGGTTCCGTTGGACGTGCCAGCAGTCAGGCACCCTTAGCTTCAAGATTACGCCGTTGAACCCTACCGATGACCTCGATTTCGTTGTTTTCGAATTGCCCAACAGTATTAACGACTGTGCCGGGAAACGTGCGCTGCGCTGTATGTCTGCCGGCGAGAATGTCGGGCAGCCCTTCAACACCTGGCGCCCTTGTACCGGCGCCACCGGCCTGCGCGATGGGGAAAGGGACAATATCGAGTACTGTGGCTGTGACGCCGGCAGCAATAATTTTGTTGCGCCGCTCGATATGGTGGCCGGCAGGAGTTATGCGCTGGTAGTCAATAATTTTAGCCGTTCCGGAAGTGGGTTCACGATCGAATTTGGCGGTACGGGCACCTTCGTCGGGCCAACGGCCAATTTCACAATAGACCAACTGGATGCATGTGTAGGGAAACCCATAAACCTGACCGATTCCTCCGCTTTTTCAGGCGGTATTGCCAGTTGGGAGTGGTATTCCGGGCCCTCGGCCGCGCCTAATACGCTGGCAGGCAAAGGGCCACATCAGCTGACTTATGAAGAGCCCGGCGACAAGTATGTCGTACTGAACGTGAAAACGGCTTCCGGATGTGTGGTAAGCAATGTCAAAACCCTTCGGGTAAAATGTTGTGGCGATCATTTCAGCACGGGGGCCAACGTGGCCAACCCGCTTTGCCCGGCAGGTGAAAGCGGTTCGATAAGCCTAAACGTGAACGGCCGCTATGCGCCACTTACCTACAAATGGGCCAATGGGCAGGATACCCGGCAGTTGCAAAATCTGAAGTCAGGCGCTTACCAGGTTACGGTTTCCGACCGCTCGACCTGCGATACCGTATTAAGGTTTAGCCTTTCCGATCCGCCACCCGTTGGGATTACGGCAAAGATTAATATGCCTACCTGTAATGGCGGCAGGGACGGCGCTTTGGAAATTAATGCTACCGGGGCAACCCCGCCCTTTCAGTTTCGGTTTCCGGGTAGGGCTTTCTCTGCGCAGAACAAGGCGATCAACCTTGGTGTAGGGGATTACCTCGTTACGGCACGCGATGCCAATGGTTGTCTCTTCGATACCCTGGTGCGCGTTCGCGAACTCGAGCTCGTCCTCGACCCCTCTGTGCAATCGGTGAAGCCTCCTTCCTGTAATGGGTTCAGCGACGGTGCGATCGTGGTGAATATCACGAACGGCCTGGGGCCTTTTCAATATGATTGGGGTGATGGCAAAGGGTTTCAGGGGGCAAATTCCCTGAACGAAGTGAAAGCAGGCAGGTACCAGGTGGAAGTGCGGGATGCCAACCTGTGTAAAGGGGTATTTGATTTCAGGGTAGAGGACTTCCCCCGATTGGGGGTCGAAATAGACCGTAGGGATATCAGTTGTTTTGGCGGAAAAGACGGACAGGCGGAAATTAGAGGCAAAGGAGGCGTGGGCAACTATTCCTATAGTTGGGAGAATGGCGTTGCAGGGTCCCTGCGCGGGTCGTTAAGCATGGGTACTTATCGCTTTTCCGTTAAGGACGGCAACAATTGTGTTGCCGACAGCTTCCTCATCATTAACGAGCCACCGGAACTTTTCATACTCGATGCACAGGTAACGCCGCTGGTTTGTTTTGGAGATAATTCCGGTAAAATCGTATTTCTTGGGGCAGGGGGAACGCCCCCTTTTACTTATAGTATAGGAGGAGTGAGTTTTAAGGGGGGTAATGCCTTTACCGGATTGTCTGCCGGGCCTTACGTGGCAACCGTAAAAGATTCAAGGGGATGTACGGCGGCACAGATCCTTAACGTCCCTCAGCCCGATCTTCTCCAGGTAGATGCCGGGCCCGACCAGTTGGTTGATTTGGGCGAAGAGGCTGTATTGCGCGCGGTACCGAGTAGTTTCCCTGTATCTTACCAATGGGCGCCTGCAGACTTGCTCAACTGTAGCTCCTGCGCTACGCCGCGTTCCATCCCGGTTAAGAATACCGTTTTTTCAGTTACGGTCACCGACCCCCAGGGGTGTGTTGCGGTGGATGAGGTCTCCGTAATCGTTGTCAAAAACCGTTCTTTGTTCATCCCTAATGCTTTTTCCCCGGATTCGGACGGGGCGAATGATTATTTTACGATTTATGGGGGCGCTGCCGCGCGAAATATCAAAATACTCCGCATTTTTGACCGCTGGGGCGAATTGCTCTTTGAAGCGGCCGATATCCCGCCGGGTTCCGAGCCACTCGGGTGGGATGGTGTCTTCAAAGGCAAGGCATTGCCTGCTGCAGTCTATACCTACTATGCAGAGGTGGAGTTTATTGATGGGGAAGTCCTGCTTGTAAAGGGGGATGTCACCTTGATGCGATAGGAAAGCAGACAGATGTTGGCAGTCAGGTATTGCTTTGACTTGTTGTCGCCCCGGTGGATTTATTCAGCCAATCGCACACACATGAGACAAAAAAACCAACGAGGCCCTGCAAGGTTGCGCGACGCGGCCTTGCTCTTACTGATCGTACTGGTATGGGACTGTGGAAGGGAAACCCCGCCCCCCAATGAAAGTATAGCAGATATTGAGCCGGATGCAGAACAGGTCGAGAATGTGGAAATACTGTACAGCGATTCTGCAATCGTCCGGGTACGCATAAAGGGCCCTCTGATGCTGCGCTATGCGGGGTACGAAAATCCCCGCCAGGAATTCCCCAAGGGCATAGCCGTGGAATTCTTCGATGCCGGTGGGCAGGTAACCAGTATCCTGACGGCTGCCTTCGCCGTGCGGTATGAATCCAGGGGATTGACTATCCTGCAACGAGAGGTTTTCTGGAAAAGCAAAGATCGGCAAACCCTGGATACCCCCGAGCTGACCTGGGACGAGCGGCAGCAACTCGTATATACCAATAAATTCGCCGTCGTGACTACTGCTGCCGATACTGTTTACAGCCACGGTTTCGAAGCTACCCAAAGCTTCAAAAACATCAAACTCAACGGTATTGACGGCACGATGCTGGTGGAAGAAGGGACGCTTTCCGGGAAACCACCGGGCAATTAGACTTGTTGCGACGGGTAATCGCTGGGCGAAAAATAGCACATTTTTACCCCATGAGAATTCCGTGGCAACAGGTCTAATTGATTGATCGTGAAGCGACTACGCTACCAAATGTTCGCTGATGTCTTCTTCCTGTGTTTCGTTCAACCGGGTTACGCTTGCAAAGGCAGCATAATCTGCACAATAGAAAAAAGAGAGGGTGAAAAGTACCCCGATAAACAGCAGGATGACCCCACTTAATACGACCAGCGCGATAATGATATAAAAAAGTAAGAACATAAAAAATCGCTTGGTGATGACTTTTCGGCTGGCCTCCAAAGCGGCCAGGGGGGGCATGCGATAAAAAAGGATAAAAAAGGAGGACCACCGCCAGGATATAGATAAATAGATAAAGGGCAGCAGCGTAAAAAACGTCCAAGAATCAGGTTCGAAGGAAAAATCGTTGAGTAGCCTTTCGGAGGGGCTGGCGGTGAAATACTCCAGAAGTTTGTCAAAACCGCCGAAACCCGTAATCATGATGGGCAGGAGCAGGGAAGCGAGCAATACCGACTGGATAATGGCGAGGAGGACTAAGGGCACCCAAAAGTCAAAACCTTTGAAAAAAACGCCAAATGCTGGGTTTCCTTTCTTATCCAGGTGGTGGGCGACCAGTATGTAGCCTGCGGAAAGCGGTGCGGAAATAAACAGGGAGCCCACAGTCCCGATGAAAGGGATCAGGCCCATGCCAAATTGAATACCGAAAAACAAGAGGGTGAATCCCGCAAACGACCAGATCCCCCGCCTGAAAATTTCCCAGCCATCGGAAAGGTAACTTCCCAGTTGGAATTCATAACCGGACTGCAGAAGGGTTTCAAGGTTGGTTTTTGAAGTTGTCATAGGTGGTGAGGTTTTGTGAGATGAATCTGTTTATATGAGTCCCCTCGATTTTAGTTCGAGGTATTTGTTGATGGCATTAACGGAAAGCTCCTCGGGTTTAGTATAAATTGTTTGAATGCCAAACTGATGCAACTTCTGCACGACCTGCTTTTTCTCCATCAGATATTTCTGTGCGGCACTTTGCACATAGATATCCTCGAGGGTTCGGGCTTCGTCTTCTGCCAGGCCGGCAATCTCCGAATTTTCGAATACGATGGCAACGAGTAAATGAAACCGGTTGATTTTTCTGAGTATGGGAAGGGCTCGTTCCAGTGCGTAAGTACTCTCGAAGTTGGTAAATAAAAGGATCAGGCTTCTGCCTGTGATCAGTTTGCGGGCTGCGAAATACAGCAGCTCGTAGTTGGCCTCTGCAGGACGTTCGGCTTCCCTGTAAAGCTGGTTTAGCAGGAGTTGAAGCTGCAGGGGCTTTGAATCAGCTTTCACGGCACTGCCCAGCACATCGGAAAAAGTAATGAGGCCCGCTTTATCATATTTTTTTAAGGCGACATTCGAGATGGCGAGGGTAGCGTTAATAGCATACTCCATGAGGGAAAGCCCGTTGAAGGGCATGTGCATAACACGGCTTTTGTCAATCAGACAATAGAGCTGCTGGGCACGCTCGTCCTCGTACTTGTTGACCATGAGTTCGGCCTTTCGGCTACTGGCTTTCCAGTTGAGGCTGCGGTAATCATCGCCAGGCACATAGCTTTTAATTTGTTCGAATTCATATCCATGGCCGATACGTCGTATTTTTTTGATCCCGGAATGGGTGGAAATACGGTTCAGGGCCTTGAGTTCCATTTTTTTCATCTGCAATACAGAGGGGAATATCCGCACTTCCCGGGGGCCTGTATTGGCCCGCAGGCGTCGCTGCAGCAGTCCGAGGCGGGTAGAAAGGAACAGGATGGAGCCACCAAAAAGGAATTTTCCTCTACGGGTCGGCCGGAAGGTATAGGTGATCTGAGTTTTTTCTCCTGGTGGCAGGACGATCTTTTTTTCAAAATCCCTTTCCTGTAATTGTACGGGCAGTTCTTCGATAAGGCTGCAGGAGAGGATGGAGCGGCTACGGTTGAGCAACTCGAGCGTTACGAGGCTCTCATCCCCGGTACCCGCGATGCCGGGCAGCCTGCGCACACAATCAACGGGCAGAACATGGGCAAAAAGCCACCATGCGTCGAGGACAATGAGCAGAAGGAAAAGGATCCCTGTAGCGATGACGGGCAGGAAGGACCAGGGCAGGGCGAAGCCCAGCACGAAAGCGAGGGAAAAAGCTCCGCAGCACCAGAAGAAGCGGTCGGTCAGGAACAGGTCGCGCATCATCAAAAGAGGTTTCCCTGCCGCGCAAAGCTGGCAGGATTTTCGAATTCCAATAGCGCACGCTTCAGGTCTAGGCCATAAAAATAGCCTTGTAAATTCCCGGTGCCGGCAATGCACCGATGGCAGGGTACGATAATTGCGACAGGATTGCGGGCATTGGCCTGGCCAACAGCCCGCACAGCCCTCGGATTGCCCAATGCGGCAGCTATGGCAAGATAGCTGGTAGTGTGCCCATAAGGGATTTCGAGCAAGGCATTCCATACGGCACGATGAAATGGAGTGGCATTTCCGAAATCCAGCTTTAGGTCAAATGTCCTGATTTGCCCCCGGAAATAGCCTGCCAGCTGCGACACACCGTCTTTAAGCACATCGGGAACGGGTCCTGGCGCAAAAGTAGATATGGGTACTTTTCGCACCCTGGAAATGCCCAGTGCACTGCCCTGAATTTCCCAGTAGCCAAAGGGAGAATCGAGATAAGTAGTGAATAGTAGTGGCATGCTGTTGTTTTTATGCTTTTGCGCGCCAAATGGACCCGTGTCTGCGGGGTCAACATGGCAGGAGGAAGCCGTTTAAACACCGCGCCTGCCACGAAATGATGCGCTAAAGTCTCTCCCAAAAGCTTTACCCTCAAAAATACTTAAAAAAACGAATTTTGGGCAAGATGCTGCTCAAAAAGGGCCAGACCATCCTTTAGGCTTTTTTGCCCCGAGCGACTCAGCTTTTCCCCCAGCCCCCAGGAGCTGCCTTTGAGCAATAATAACCAGGCCTTTGGTTTTGCATCGTACAGGTCAAGGCATAATTGAAGGATACCTTGCGGTGTTACGGCGTGGGTCGTAAACGATGCGTCCGGTACGGGCAGGCAGGGTTGGAGATCAGCTGAATTTTCCCCGTCAGATTTCCACGCATCAACAAACAGAATACAGGGATAACGTGCGCAAAGTTCTGCGTCTTCGATCTGTAGCTGATAGCGCAGCAGGATTTCTCCGGGGAAAGTAATTTTGTTTTCCAGGGATGAGGCGAAAGCCCAGCCGAGACCGTCATCTCCCCGGGCGCTATTGCCGATAGCAAAGAGCAACATCTTTTTCTGGTCTGCAGGCGCCATTGGTAACCTAATCCCTGATTTTTTCATGAAGGCATGTGCCGGCGGCGTCATAGAGCTGTACCTGCAAGGGCATCTGCCCGATTGCATGGGTTGCACAGCTCAGGCAGGGGTCAAAAGCGCGGATAGCTACCTCGATGCCATTGAGCATACCCTCGGTGATCTCGGGCTGGCGGTCTATGGTGTGGCGGGCGACTTCCCGGACTGCAGTATTCATCGCCTCATTATTGTGCGTAGTAGAGACAATGAGGTTGCACCGGGTGATTTTACCTTTTTCATTTGCCTCATAATGATGGATGAGCGTACCGCGGGGGGCTTCTACAACGCCGATTCCTTCAGACCGGCGTTCGCCGGTGACGACGATTTCGGGGCTGAGGAGGCGTTCGTCGGATAAAATATCTTTCATCATTTCTGCACAATGCAGGAGTTCGATGATGCGGGCATAGTGGTAGTACATGCTATGGTGGTTGGGCTGCCCGCCGGTGATATTTTTGAAGGTTTGGCGCGCTTGTTCGGCAAGCGGGGTAGGGATAAAGGTACAGACGTTTACCCTGGATAGCGGCCCGACCCTGTTCCATCCTTTTTCCCTGCCCAGATGGGTGATATAGGGAAACTTGAGGTAGGTCCAGCGTTCTACGCCTTCGGAAAAATACCTGCGATAATGATCGTCGGGTACATCTTTGAGTGTCAGGTTGCCATGTTCATCAATTGCCCTAAGACGGCCATGGTAGAGCTCCATTCCGCCCGTGCTATTGACCATGCCCAGGTGCCCCGAAGGAAAGCTGGCGAAAGTATCGAGCCAGGGGCGATGTGTTTCGTGGTATTTTTTGATCAGGTCGAGTGTCCGCAGCGACCATTCGATCATGGTATCCACAGATGGGATATCCTTGCCGTTGAGGAAAAAATCGCGGTCCTGGGGCGTAAACACCTTATACACGCCACCGGGCACCGCTGCGACACCATGGATGCGTTTTCCTGCAATGGTGCGGATGATTTCCTGCCCGAATTTACGCATGAGGATACCCTGCCGGGCAAGTTCTTTGTCATGATTGGCGAGGGAAACTACGTTCCGCTGTTCTGCGGGGGCATCTGTCCCAAAAAGTAGGTCAGGGGCGGCGAGGTAGAAAAAATGCAGGGCGTGCGACTGAAAGATTTGGCCGTAATGCAGCAGGCGACGTTGAAGGTCGGCTGCGGGGGTTAGTTGCTCGGGGTCGAGGCCCTCCAGGCGGTCAACAGCCTTGGCTGCGGCAAGGTGGTGGCTGACGGGGCAAATGCCGCAAAGGCGCTGGACGAGCGCGGGCACTTCCCAGTAGGGATGGCCTTGTATGAAACGCTCGAAGCCCCGGAATTCGACAATATGGAACCGGGCCTGTCCGAGCTTGCCGTCTTCATCCAGGTGCAGGGTTACCCTGCCGTGCCCCTCGACCCGGGTGATGGGGTCAATAACGATTTTTTTGCCTGTGTTGCCCATAAGCGAAGGTTAGTCGTATTTGAATTCCGAGTGGATGACCGAATAATTTGTGCCAAACAAGATATTCTTCAGTACCTTCCAGATGTGGCTCGCATCGGGTGGACAACCGGGGATGTAGTAGTCAATTTCCACAACTTCATTGCAGCCATAGACGCGGTCGAGCAGTTCGGGGAGGTCTTCATCCTGGGGAATGATTTTTCCGTCCGCAGTATCGGAATTTGCATGGCCATAGGCTTCGTCGAGACATTCTTCGAGGGGGATGAAATTGCGCATAGCAGGCAGGCCGCCCCATATTGCACATTCCCCTATGGCGACGAGGATATCGCAATTATCGCGGAAAGTGCGGAGCACTTCCACGTTTTCGGCATTACAGCATCCTCCTTCTATTATCCCGACATCGCAGCGCTTATTGAATTTTTTAAAATCTGTGAGCGGGGATTTACTGATTTCGACCAGCTCGATGAGCTCCAGGAGCGCTTCGTCAATATCGAGCAGCGACATGTGGCAGCCAAAACAACCTGCAAGGGAAGTTGTGGCGATTACTTTTTTCTGGTGGCCCTTGCTGGAGGTTATGGCCACAGGCGCCGGCTGAACGACCGTTTCGGCATCCTGCAGGTCGTATTTTCGTTCTCCGCGCGGCCTTGGCTGGCTCTCCCCCCTCACGAGGATCGCCCCTACCGGGCAGATATGCATGGCTTGCAGGGCCTCTGCTTCAGTGAGCAAGGCTTCTTTTTCATAGTCCACCTGCACACAGGTGTGCACCCCTCTTTCCTGATAACCAAAGACGGGATATTTTCCTTCGGCCTTAACTTCTTCAACGCAGCGACGGCAAAGGATACAGCGGTTGTGGTCAACGATGATCCTTTTGGGGCGGTAGTCTATCCGCTTGTCGAGAAAGAGGTGTGGAAAACGGGAGGCGCTTACGCCCAGCTGGTATCCGAGGCCTTGAAGGTCACAATCGCCACTTTTTTCACATGCCGGGCAGAAATGATTGCCTTCCGCAAACATCATTTCGACCATTGCCTTGCGGGCATCCTCAAGTACGGGGTCGTTCACTACAATATTCATGCCTTCATGGACCTTCAGGGTACAGGCAGCGGCGGGCCTGCCATCGCGTGACACCATGCACACCCTGCATGTTCCGAGGGGCGGGTCAATGTGCTCGTAGTAGCAGAGCGAAGGGATTTTTATACCATTGGCTTCAGCGGCCTTTACGAGGTTCTGCCCTTCGGGGGCTTCACATTTTTTACCATCTATGGTGAAGGAAATGATGTGTTCGGCCATAAAAAAGCATTGATGATGAACATAGAGGTTAATCAGGTGATTGGAGGGTCGAGGATAGTCCGGCGGCTTCCCGGTAGTCGTCGAGGGCCTTATCCATGTCGAAGCCCTTTTCTCTTCCTTTATCGTGTACGAGGTTTTGGAAAAAAACCGGGAATTTTTCCAGGGCCTGCAAGAGTGTCCCGGCAGCGGTTTTGCCCAGTCCACAACGGGACGAAATGGTCATGAGCTGCCCCCACTGTTTAATCTCTTCCAGATCGGAGGGCCTGCCCAGGCCCCGTTCGATGAGGTCTAATTTGCGGGCCAGAATAAAACTGCCTGCTCGGCAAGGGGTACAGACCCCACAGGATTCCGCTTTGAAGAACGCTGTAAAATTGATGAGGATTTTGAGCAAATCGCGTTTAGAATTGAAAATCATAACCGAACCGCCGCAGCGCAGGTCTTCCAGGCAAAACCTGCGGTGTTTTTCCTGTGCGGAGATCCCCGTGCCCGAAGGGCCGGAAATTTGAAGGTACGCTGCTTCACCGGCACCCGCCATTTCGAGCAGTTCGCCTACGCTCAGGCCCCATTCGATCTCGTAAATGCCGGGGTAGAGACAATCCCCTGTGACGCTTAGCAAGCGGGTACCCGGGCTTGCCGGGGTGCCGAGACCAAGGTAATGCCGGGCTCCAAGCTCGACGATCCGGGCAGCGGTAGCCAGCGTTTCGACGTTGTTGACGACCGTTGGCAGCCCGAGATAGCCCCGCTCCACAGGATAATAAACCTTGGTAGTGGGTTCGCCCCTTTTGCCCATCAGGGATTCGAGCAGCGCGGTCTCCTCTCCGCAGACGTAAGCCCCGGCACCGATTTGGATACGAATATCGAAGGGAAAAGGCGACCTGGCAGGAATATCCTTTCCCAGCCAGCCCATTTGGCGGTATCGGGCAATCGTCGCTTCCAGTCGGGGGAGTAAATATCGGTACTCCGCCCGCAGGTAAATTATTCCGTGTGCCGCACCAATGGCATATCCCCCAAGAATCATACCCTCGATAAGAAGCTCGGGCATAAGGGTCATCAATGCCCTGTCCTTGAAAGTGCCGGGCTCGCCTTCGTCGGCATTGCACACCAGATATTTCGTGCTACCCGCTTGTCTGCGGCAGCTCTCCCATTTTTGTGCAACAGGGAAAAATGCCCCGCCCATCCCATGAAGCCTGGATAGCCGGATCGCTTCAAGCACTTCCTCTGGAGTGAGGAGCGACATTTTTTGCAGCGACTTGCCCGGGGTCAAGTCCCGGAAAATAACAGCTTTGTCATTGACCGGAGAATATCGTATCGTATTGTCCACCTGGTCGGCGAGCTGCTCGATGGGGATGCCCTGCCGGATTGCCCCGACAATCTGGGCGACCTTTTCAGGGGTGAGCCGGGTAAAAGGCATGAAGTTGATCAGGGCCGCAGGTTCCTGGTCGCTGAGCCCGATACAGGAAGTGCCAAAGAGACCGAACTGCCCCGTTCTGTCCACGCCGTTCCAGGATGCCCCGGTAGTAGATTCAAAGGCTTTTCTTACTTCTGCCATACCGCTGATTTCGCTCAGGATGCTGGTGTTGAGGTAGATCGTATAGCGCCCCGCCGGCCGGCGATGGAAAAAATGATAAAAGGAGCACACCCCCTCGACGTCAATCGCCGATAGGTCGAGCTTTTCGGAGATGTCCTGAATATCCTGGTCGGAAATGTACCCGTGGTCATCCTGGGCTGTCCATAAAAGGTCGAGGAGCGGCGAATGGTCCGTAAAATCCAACATCGAAGTAAGGTTTAGGTGGCAACAAAACGAGCAGACTTGCTGCGAAGGAATACTCGTGGACGGAAAAAGACCCGTTCTTCCCCTCGCGATAGCCCATCGCAACAAGTCTAATATTTTCCTACAAGATAAGCATTTTTCAAGTTTTTTTCAAGATACGCTAAAAGGAAATACGGCACATATATTTCATCCTATCATTCCCGGCGCAACAACTCCATTGTTATCTGGGTCCGGGTGGGCAGTGCGTCCGCAGGAAATGTGTGACGAGTTTTGTGAGGTGGGCAGAGGTACCCGCCCCTTCAGAAATCCCGTGCGTACGATTGGGATAGGGCATTACGGAGAACAGCTTTCCATGCCGGATCAGCTCGTCAATGAGCATTTCGGTGTTTTGGTAGTGTACATTGTCGTCGCCGGTACCATGGATGAGGAGGAGGTTCCCCTGGAGATTTTTGGCATGGGAAATCGCAGCCCCTGCGTCATAATCGCGGCTATTTTCCTGTGGCAGGCCCATATAGCGTTCGGTGTAGATGTTGTCATAGAGGCGGGAACTGGTGACCGGGGCGATGGAGATGCCTGTTTTATAAATTTCGGGGTATTGAAAGAGCAGGTTCAGGGTGCTGGAGCCTCCGCCGCTCCAGCCCCATACGGCCACGCGCGAAGTGTCAATAAAATCCCACTGCAGGACTTTCTTTGCGGCCATGGCCTGGTCGCGGATGTTTAGTTGACCGATATTGCGATAGATGGATTTACGCCATTCCCGGCCTTTTGGCGACGGGGTTCCGCGATTGTCTATGGAAATATGGACATAGCCATCTGCGGACATATCTCCGTTATAGAGAAAGCTATTTGCAGCTCCAAACCGGTCATTGACGGTGGTAGCGGCAGGTTCGCCATAGACGTAAAACACTAGCGGATATTTTTTTGATGGATCAAAAGGTTGAGGTTTTATCATCCATGCGTCCATCTCGACCCCGTCGTCCGTATTGATTTTGAAGAAAGATATTTTGCTGTCCGCTTTGGCTTTTAAGTCTATTTTAGACCCGGTGGGCGCGGCGCCGTCTAATGGTTGGTGACTGGGCAGGGTAATCCATCCGCGCATGTTGGGGGTATAGTAGTTGGAAAAAGTATGGCGGGCAAAGCGGCCATTAGGGGAGAGCTGATAGGTATGGGTACCTTCTTCGTTGGCAGGGGAGAGGCGTTGTGGCTTGCCACTGCCATCGAGTGCCGACCGGTAAAGATATTTTTGTACGGGGTTGTCGGGGGAGGCGTAATAGTATATCCAGCCGCCGGCTTCGTCAACGAGCAGCGTTTCAATAACATCGAAGGGCCAGGGGGTCAGGGGGGAGACTTTGCCGTCGAGCCCGACGCGGTACAAGTGGCGCCAGCCATCTTTTTCGCTGGTCCAGATAAAAGCTTTACCTTTTTCGATCCAGTCCCAGCCCTCTACTTTGCGGCTCCATTCATTGATATGACTGACCCATCTGGGGTCGGATTCTGTGAAGACCTCTTTACACGTCCCGGACTGTGCGCTGCATAGCCAGATACTGCTGGAATTTTGCTTCCTGTTGAGCTGCTGGACGATGAGTTGCTTTCCGTCCGGTGCCCATTCCATTCTCGGCAGATAGTTTTCCTGCGGATCCCCATAAATATTGAGCCAGACGGTTTGGCCGGATTTTATTTCCACGACACCGATTTTTGCAGGGGAGGGGGGATCTCCTGCTTTAGGATATTCCACGGGGATTATCCTGCTATAGACAGAATCGGTGGTGTTTAACATATAGTAATCGCGGATGGCGTTGGCGTCTATCTGCCAGTAGGCGATGTGCTTGCTATCGGGCGACCAGCGGAAGCCGTCGCGCACGGAAAATTCTTCTTCATAGACCCAGTCGAATGTCCCGTTGATAAGTTTAGGTGTGCCGTTGTCGGTGGTGACCTTACGGGCTTGCCCGTCGGCGATATTTTCGATATAGATATTTCTTTCGCTGACGTATGCTGCCATTTTCCCGTCTGGCGATAATTTGGCGAACATCAACGACGCTGATGGTCTTTCCTGACCGAGCTGGCGGAGTTTTCTGGCTTCGAGGTCGAGCAACCAGTAGTCTCCCCGGGTATTGTACCGCCATACCCGCTTGCTGTTGTTAAAAACGAGGATTTTTTCCCCGTCTTCGCTGAGATGGAAATCCTCGATAGAAATGGGCATCGTACTTTTGTCGGGCACGAATAAATCAATATTCGCGATGGTTTCCGGGATCAGCCCGGGCAGTGAATAACTGACGATTCGGGTTCCTTCCTCCACAAAATAGCGGTTGCCGTCTTTCGCCCATTTGATATTTTGAGCGGCAAGGGCCCCTGCCGCAAAGGCGAAGGCCGCGAAAGGAAAGATAAATCGGATTGCTCTGTTCATTGCTGTTGATTTTGTTCAGATTGTTGCGATTTTTGTTTGGCGTACAGTAAAACGGCACGGCCATTTTCGGTTTTGATCCGCGTTTGCGCTGTGTATTTTTCCTTCAGACGTTCATTGAACAACAGATGGGGGATACTATCCTGCACGATGACAAAAACGGGATCAGCAGCAAATATGCGTTGGATTTCGTCGTCCACCTGTATGTTGAGTGCATTCCGGTGTTCTTCGGTCCAGAGCAGGCTGCGGTGCACATAGGGGGAAGGGCTGGGCCGGTCCAGCAGGAAATACAGGATATGGTGATAATTTCCGGCATAGACCAGATCCCCTCTTTTTAGCTTTGGCCGCAACATTTTTGCCAACTCCGCGGGCGTGTCCTGCCGGTCAATGTAGTCCTTTTTCTGGAAATAAAAATTGAGCACAAGTGCTGTGACCAGCAACGGCACAGCAATATTCCGACGGAAAAAGGGGCGTAAAAAACGTGGGGTTTCTTCTATCGGGCGGCTGAAAAATTCTCCGGCTACGAAGCTGAAGGGCAGAAAAAACTGGATGTAATAGTGGCCAAAAAACTTTCCGGGCAGCAAGACCGGCACAATAGCTGCCAGGCTCCAGAGGATCCCCAGGCGCCTAACGGGCGGCAGGGTTTTGGGATATGCGAAAGTCAGGTAGTATAAAAGGGCAAAAGGAAGAAACCGAAGGTTGAGGTCGGCAAAGCTTTTGATATGTGCCCAAAAGCTTGCGTCCACGGGATAATTTTTACTGACCATGAACGTATGAAAGATGAACTTGTCTGTTGCACCCCAGTAAGCATAGCAGGCAAAGACACAGGCGAAAGGCAGTGCGGCACCCAGCGCCATGGCTGCAAGGCCCCATATCCGGCGGGGCAACCCCATTGAAGGGTTGATCAGCAGGAAAAACCCAAGGGCGATCGCATCGAACATTACCACGTACTTGATGATGAAGCCCAGCCCGAATGCGAGGCCTGCAAGCCCCCAGGCGAAAATTGTGGTACTGCGCAGGGCCATCCAGAAAGCGAGCATAGTGAAAAAAGTGAAAAATGTCTCGGTATTAGGGCTGACCCCATAGTAAGTATAAACAGAATTTAGAATCAGGAAAATGAGCCCTGCCCCGAAAGCTGCACCCGGCGTACTGCCCATGGCCAGCTTGGTTTTTGACAATAAAAAGGCTGTAAGGCCGAGGAAAATAGCGGCCATGAGCCGCATTGCCGCAATGGAATGGCCAAAGACCCCCAGAAATCCCGCATAAAGCCAGAAAACCCCCACCGGCTTGACGTCTATGATATCTACCCAGTAACGGGCGCCATGAAGGATCGCATCCCCGATTACGAGGTATGTGGACTCATCGTGGTCAATGACGCTGCGAAAGAAAGTGAGAATGCGCAGCCCAACAGAAATGATCAGAAAACCCAGAAGTTGTTTGTACATAACCTTGCTTATTGACCACACAGCCAGGACAGAAAATCGGGCATTGCCTTACCCCAGGTTTCCTGGTTGTGCCTGCCCCCGGCTATTTCGACATAAACAATATCAGGCCCACGCCGATAGCCTTTTTCTTCGAGCTCGAAAATTAGGTCGAGGGTATCGTCAATGGCGTCTATGATGCCGTTTTGGTTGCGGTCGCTGCTTTCGTCCTCCGTGCCGGCCTGAAACCAGAATTTCAGGTTTTTTTGAAAAGCCCCCCGGCGAATCTCCGCGTGCATGATGCGATGGGCGGCCTCATCATAGCCGTCGCCAAGATCCCGGCTTCTCCACCAGAAAGAACCGGAAAAAACCCCTACCCGGGAAAAATACTCCGGGTGGCGCCAGGTAAGGTCAAGGGCCGACAGCCCGCCCAGGGAGCAACCTGCCAGAAAATGGTGCGCCGCATCCGCTTTGATCCGGTAGTGCCGGAGCAGGTAGGGGCGTAGCTCTTCGGTCAGGAATTTTGCGTGTAGGGCTGCCTTTGCCCCGCGTCCGGCAAAATCCGGACGGGCGGCGACACCATATTCCTGCTTGCGGTCGTGGCCGGCATGGATACCTGCCACAATCAGCGGAAAGATCAGCTGCTGCCGGAACATGGCGTTGAGTGTCTTTTCCAGCTTTAATCCATTGATATCCTGCCCATCGTGCAGAAACAAAACAGGATAGTACATCTCACTCCGGTAATAACCAGGGGGGAGAAGGAGGGTGATGCGTACCTGTCGCTGCAAATGCCTGGATGTTCGGCTTATTTCTATCCTGGTCAATAATTCCAAAGTATTCCGAGGGTTAATAAACCTATTGCGGGGGGCGTGGGTTGAAAATTGCGCCTTTTCGCCCACGCTTTGTCCTTTTTCAGTGGCGTAGCCCGGCTATGCTCCCCAAAAAGCTTTCGCATGGACGACAAATCGCTCATTTCTCCCTCGCGATAACCCGTCGCACAGGTGTTTTGAATGAAAGGCAACTTCCAGAATGTAAATGTTGTCAAAATTGTTAATTTTACGTGCATTTTTATTCGAAAAAGATTGGTGGCACATCCTTTGGAAAAACCCATTTACCTTGCACGAGACCTATCATAAAATGCATTCGCAGGCCCTGGGCCGGGAGATCGAATACCTGGTGTTCGGGAATTGGGGCTATCCCGTCGTAGTCTTTCCGACTTCGATGGGCAGATATTTCGAGAACAAAGATTTCAAGCTCGTGGAATCCGCCCGTTGGTTGGTAGAAAGCGGAAAGATCAAGCTTTACTGTATAGACAGCATTGACAAAGAAAGCTGGTATGCAAAGCACCTGCACCCTTCCCACCGGGTGCTCAACCACATCCTGTATGACCGCATGTTGCACGAAGAGTTCGTGCCGCGGGTAAAATGGGAGTGTAATGTTGAAAAAGTGGGCGCGGCAGGCTGTAGCTTCGGGGGATATCATGCGCTGAACTTTGCTTTCCGGCATCCGGAGCAGGTGGCGTACCTTTTTAGTATGGGAGGGGCCTTTGATATAAAATCCCATCTGGGCGGCTACCATGACGAGAACGTATATTTCAATTGCCCCCCGGATTTTATCCCCGATGCCCATAACGCCCATTTTTATCAGATGAAAATCGTCCTGGGCACTTCAGAACACGATTTTTGCCGGGGCGACAACGAGTGGATGTCGGGGATCCTGCATAAAAAGGGTATCGGGCATTGGTTGGATATCCGTCCTGGCGCCACCCACGACTGGCCGGTGTGGCGGGAAATGTTCCCGGATTATCTTTCCCGCATCGGATAAGGCTACAGATGCCGGCAAAACCGCTGAGTCAGGCTAAAGCAACAAGGTCATTTCATCAAATTTCAATACCATGAAAAAAATAGGTATCCTTTTTGGACAGGAAAATACTTTCCCATGGGCGTTTGTCGAACGTATCAACGAAAAGGCAGAACCCGGGATCGTCGCCGAACCGGTTTCGATTGATAAAGTTATTCAGGGGGAGGCAACGGCCTACGCAGTGATCATAGACCGTATTTCGCAGGATGTCCCCTTCTACCGCGCATACCTCAAAAATGCGGCGCTTTGCGGTACGGCGGTGGTCAACAACCCTTTCTGGTGGAGTGCGGACGAAAAATTTTTCAACAATTGCCTTGCCGAGCACCTGGGGGTGCCCGTTCCCAAAACTGTACTCCTGCCTTCCAGTGAACGTCCTGCAGACACCAACGAACAATCCTTCCGGAACCTGAAAATGCCGCTCGATTGGGAAGGTATCTTTGGATATATTGGAGGTTTCCCTGTCTATATGAAACCCCATGCCGGGGGTGGCTGGAAAAGTGTTTATAAGGTAAACGATACGGACGATCTTTGGAGCAAACATGCGGAGACCGAACAACTCGTCATGCTTTTCCAGGAAGAAATCGTATTCGACGACTATTTCCGCTGCTATTGTATTGGCCTCGAGGACGTACGCATCATGCCTTACGAGCCGCGTAACCCGCACCATCTCAGGTATGCCACGGAAATGAAGACTACCGGTCCGGCCGGCAAAAAATTACTGGCTACCATCCACGATTATGTACTGCGCCTAAACAAGGCCCTGGGCTACGACTTCAATACGGTAGAGTTTGCCGTTCGGGATGGGGTGCCTTATGCAATAGACTTTTGTAACCCCGCCCCGGATGCGGATGTCAATTCAGTCGGGCAGGCCAACTTCGACTGGGTAGTAGAAGCTGCGGCCAACATGGCTATCCGCAAAGCAAAGGCCCACCGGGAAGGGCGTACGCACCTCACCTGGGGCACCTTTGTTCAGGATGCCGTTAAAGATATGGTATCCGGAGTAGCTTCTTCGCCTAAGGTGCGCGGCAAAAAGAAGGCGGAATAGCATGGGGTTGTCATAGCAATATTTTAGTCGTTCACCCAATAATTCCCGACACATGGACTATTCTATCTTTACCCTTGGAATTGAAGAGGAATTCCAGACCATAGATCCTGCGACCCGCGAGCTCCGCTCGCACATGTCCCGTATTGTCGAAGATGGACAGGCCAAGCTGCAGGAACAAGTAAAAGCGGAAATGCACCAGGCGGTCGTGGAGGTGGGTACGGTAATCTGTAAAAATATCCACGAAGCGCGGGAGGATGTAGTAAAACTGCGGCGCTACGTGTTCGAACTTGCCGATAAAGTCGGGCTCAGGATTGTCTCGGCAGGGACTCACCCTTTTTCTGATTGGAAAGAGCAGCCGATTACGCCCAACCCTCGTTATGACCAGATTATCGAAGAGCTGCAAGAGGCTGCCCGTTCCAATCTGATCTTTGGCCTGCATGTGCACGTCGGGATCCCCAGCCGGGAAATTGGGGTCCAGATCATGAATACGGCCAGGTACTTCCTGCCCCACGTTTTCGCGCTTTCCACTAATTCCCCGTTCTGGGAAGGCCGCAATACCGGGTATAAATCTTTCAGGACGAAGGTTTTTGACAAGTTTCCACGCACCGGGATACCGGAATTCTTCAGTAGCGCAGGGGAATACGACAACTTCATCAACCTCCTGATCAAGACCAACTGTATGGACAATGCGAAGAAGATCTGGTGGGACCTCCGCTTGCATCCATTTTTCAATACGGTCGAGTTCCGGATTTTCGATGCCCAGCTCCGTGTGGACGAAACAATTGCGCTCGCGGCAGTTGCCCAGGCAATAGTTGCCAAGCTGTACAAATTAATGCAAAGCAACCTCAACTTCAGACCCTACCGCCGCCCGCTGATCAGTGAAAATAAATGGCGGGCCGCACGTTATGGCATTGACGCCAAGCTGATTGATTTTGGCAAACAGGAAGAAGTCCCCTTTCAATCCCTGCTCAATGAACTGATTGATTTTGTAGATGATGTACTCGACCCGCTCGGGAGCCGGGAGGATGTGGAGCGATTAATCCGGATAGCTGCTGAGGGTACCGGGGCAGACCGGCAGCTCGCGGTTTTCCGGCAGACCGGAAACCTCAAGTCTGTGGTGGATTATATGGTTTCCGAAACTTATGCGGGTGTTTTTTAGTTTTGCTACTTTGTGCTGCAGTAGGGCGCACTCACCTCATACAGCGAAAACCGGACTGTGTCGCTACGGGTAGAGCGCCGTTTTTTTAATACAGTGTTTCTTGCGAAATGAAAGGTGACCTTAAGATTGCGATCCTGGATATGTACGACAACTATGCCAACGAAGGGATGCGTTGTATCCGGCAGTTGGTCGGGGGTTTTATCCAGCACCACCGCGTACCAGGTACGTTCGAGGTATTCAATGTACGGGGCGCGGGGGAAGTGCCCGGTCTGGAATACGACGTGTATATCTCCAGTGGAGGCCCGGGAAGCCCGCTTCCTGGTGATTCTGCATGGGAAAAGCGTTTTTTTGACTTGGTAGATGCCATTTTTGCCCACAACCGATATCATGAGCGCAAGAAATATCTTTTCCTTATCTGCCATTCCTTTCAGATGGTCGCCCTGCACCTGGGCCTTGCCGTTGTCAGCAAGCGAAAGTCCACTTCTTTTGGGGTAATGCCGGTACACAGGACGCAGCACGGTTTTCGGGAAAGTTTTTTCCGCGGGCTCCCCGAACCTTTCTACGTTGTGGACTCCCGGGATTATCAGGTTGTTGCCCCAAACTATAAACGGATCAAGGCACTGGGCGCACGCGTGCTCGCGTTGGAAAAAATACGCCCTCATATTCCGCTGGAACGTGCCATTATGGCTATTCGTTTTTCGCGGGAGGTTTTCGGTACCCAATTTCACCCGGAAGCGGATTCGGAGGGTATGCTCCACTATTTTCTCACAGCGGAAAAAAAGCAAATCGTCATCAATAACCATGGTGAAGAAAAATACTATGAGATGATCGAACGCCTCGATGACCCGGATAAAATTTCCCTGACAGTTACGGTCATCCTGCCTAATTTTCTTGAAAATGCCGCTTTCAACCTCCTTGAGCCAATACCTGTAATCTGATGCATCCCGGATAAAAACTAAAAAATCCTGTATTATGATCGGGAATATACGCGAAACCTATAACCGCCACTTTCATCCGGACAAATACGGAGCATTTTTGCGGCAGTTTGAGATAGATTTTCCGGGTCAACTGGACTTCAGGGTTGCCGAAACCCCTGTCTTTGTCCCAAATGGGCTGAAGGAAAAGCTCATAGCGGCAGGGGAGCAGATTATCGCCCAGCTCATGGACCCCCGCTTTAAAGAAAAAACCCAGCGTGCCATCCCCCCGGGACAGGAAGCGCCCAACGAGGACGCGCACCCTTCGCTCCTGATCCTGGATTATGCGATTTGCCGCGACGGCCATGGACAACTCGTCCCCCGTCTGATCGAGCTTCAGGGTTTCGCTTCCTTGTTTGGTTACCAGGGTTATCTCGAACGCCTGTACCCCCGCTTTTTTTTTCACCCGGAAGGCTTCTCTGCCTTCTTTGATGACCTGGATCAGGAAAGTTATTTTCGGCGGCTCAAAGATTTTTTTTGCGAAGGGATACCCCCTGAGCAAGTGGCGCTGATGGAAATTTTTCCGGAAAAGCAAAAAACGCGCATTGATTTTGCGGCTACAGAACGCTTCACCGGTATCCCCACAGTATGCCTTACCCAGGTGAAAAAGTCGGGCCGTACATTATATTATGAAAAAGCAGGCAAAAAAACGGAGATCCGCAGAATCTACAACCGGGTCATATTCGATGAGCTGGATACGATGCCGGGCTTGAAAACGGCGTTCCACCTCACCGACGATGTGGATGTGGAGTGGATTGCCCATCCCAACTGGTTCTTCCGCATCAGTAAATTCACCCTCCCGATGCTACAGGGGGAGTACATCCCTAAAAGCTTTTACCTCCACGAACTCAAAGCCTATCCCGACAACCTGGATGCTTATGTGCTCAAACCCCTCTTTTCCTTCGCAGGCCAGGGGGTGCGTATCCACGTCACGCGGGAAATGCTGGACGCAATTCCCAATAAAGAAAATTATCTGCTCCAGGAAAGGGTGGACTACCATCCCGCAGTACTTTCCCCGGGCGGTGGGGTAAAAGTTGAGCTGCGAATGATGTATATCTGGCCTAAAGGGCAGCCGCGCCCGCAGCTGCTGACCAATCTCGGCCGTATGAGCAAGGGGGAAATGGTCGGCGTGCGCTATAATGCGCAGTTCGACTGGGTTGGCGGTACCATCGCTTATTTCGAAAAATAGGGCAGCTTTGCCCTTTGGTAACGGAACAATTCCCTTGCATTTTCTATTTTTGCGGATCGAGCAGGGGTAGGGGCTAATCTTCCCCCGCATAATCCAAGCGCAATGTATAGAGAATTCAAAACACTTGACCTGCCAGAAATAGACCGGGAAATCCTTGCATTTTGGGAAGCCGGAAATATCTTTCAGCGTAGTATCACAGAGCGGGATGCCTCCCGGAGCTTTGTATTTTATGAAGGCCCACCTTCTGCAAATGGGATGCCTGGTATCCATCACGTCATGGCCAGGACGATTAAGGATATTTTCTGCCGCTATCAGACGATGAAAGGGCGCCGTGTGGAGCGCAAGGGCGGCTGGGACACCCACGGCCTTCCTATCGAGCTGAGCGTGGAGAAGTCCCTCGGTATTACCCGCGACGATATCGGCAAGACCATCTCCGTAGCAGCGTACAACGAGCTGTGTCGAAAAACGGTCATGCAGTATAAAGACCGCTGGGACGAGATTACGCGTAGCATGGGATACTGGGTGGACCTCGACAACCCATACATTACTTATACCAATGATTATATAGAAACCTGCTGGTGGTTGCTCCGTCAACTTTACGATAAGGGCCTGTTGTATAAGGGATATACGATCCAGCCCTTCTCCCCGGCCGCAGGGACGGGCCTGAGTTCCCATGAGCTCAACCAGCCGGGGGCTTACCAGGATATTTCGGATACCACCGCCGTTGCCCAATTCCGGATCAAAGGCACACAGAACGAATATATCCTTGCCTGGACTACCACCCCCTGGACGCTGCCCTCCAACGCAGCCCTTGCCGTTGGTAAGGATATTGTTTATGTCAAGGTACGCACGTTCAACCGATACACCCAGGAGCCGATATCCGTAATCCTGGCTAAAGACCGTATGCCGGCTTACTTCAGCGAATGCCGCCCGGATCTGGAGCCGTCAGAGGTTAAGGCGGGCAACAAACCGATACCCTACGTAGAAATCGTCGCCGAGATGACCGGCGCGGAGCTGGAGGGCACCGAATACGAGCAGCTCATGCCGTATGTAGTACCCGATGGCCCGGCCTTCAAGGTGCTGATCGGCGATTTCGTTTCGACCGAAGACGGAACGGGGATCGTCCATATCGCACCTACTTTTGGCGCCGATGACTTCAGGGTCGGAAGGCAATACGGCATATCGGCTATTTTGGTGAAGGATGAAAATGGCAATCCTGCCCCGCTTGTGGACCGTCAGGGCCGCTTTGTAAAAGAAGTAACCGATTTTGCGGGGCGCTATGTCAAGGACTACGGCCAGCAAGAAGAGCGGCCGGTAGATGTGGACATTGTCATAAAGCTGAAAGCGGAAAGCAAGCTTTTCCTCTCCGAAAAGTATGTCCATCCCTATCCACACTGCTGGCGTACCGGCCGGCCGGTCTTATATTATCCGCTCGACAGTTGGTTTGTGCGCGCTGCTTCGCTGAAAGACCGGATGTACGCCCTCAACAAGGAAATCAACTGGAAGCCTGCTGCCACAGGGGAGGGTCGTTTTGGGAAATGGCTGGAAAATTTGCAGGACTGGAACCTTTCCCGGTCGCGTTTTTGGGGGGTACCCCTTCCAATCTGGCGCAGCAGGGACGCCCGGCAGGAAAAATGTATCGGGTCAGTAGCAGAGTTGCAGGGGGAGATAGAAAAAGCCAATAGCCGCCTCGGTCTTGCACAGGCTGTGCCCGAAGACCTTCACAGGCCGTTCATTGATGAGTTGGTGCTCGTAGCCGATGATGGCGCCCCACTTTACCGGGAACCCGATCTAATAGATGTATGGTTTGATTCCGGGGCAATGCCCTACGCCCAGTGGCATTATCCGTTCGAGAACCAGGAAAAATTCAGGCAAAATTTCCCCGCTGATTTTATTGCCGAAGGCGTGGATCAAACCCGGGGATGGTTTTACACTCTACATGCCATTGCTACCATGGTTTTCGACAGTGTCGCCTTCAAAAACGTCGTTTCCAACGGGCTGGTACTCGACAAAAACGGGGTCAAAATGTCAAAACGCCTGGGCAATGCCGTTGATCCTTTCACTACCATCCATGCGTATGGCGCCGATGCTACGCGCTGGTACATGATTTCGAATGCCCAGCCCTGGGACAACCTCCGCTTCGATGAGGCAGGTATTGAAGAAGTGAAAAGGAGATTTTTTGGCACGCTCTTCAACACCTACTCCTTCTTCGCGCTTTACGCAAATATTGACGGATTCAACTATGCAGAGGCAGATATCCCATACGGGAAGAGGCCGGAAATAGACCGCTGGATCCTTTCTGTGCTCAACGCTCTGGTGCAGGAAGTAGATGCCGACCTGGCCGCATACGAACCCACCGAGGCGACGCGGAAAATGATGTATTTTGTGGACGAGCAATTGAGTAACTGGTACGTCCGCCTTTGCCGCCGGCGCTTTTGGAAGGGGGATTATTCCGATGATAAGATAGCGGCATACCAGACGTTGTACGAATGCCTGATTGCGCTCGCTAAGCTCATGGCGCCGATTTCGCCTTTTTTCGCCGACTGGCTGTACCGCAACCTCAACGAAGCTACCGGCAAAGCGCCACATACTTCCGTACACCTTGCGCTGCTTCCCAAACCGGATCCTTCCTGCAGCGATCTTGCTTTGGAGCAGCGCATGGACTATGCCCAGCGTATTTCTTCCCTCGTGTTGAGCCTTCGGAAAAAAGAAAAAATCCGGGTGCGGCAACCCCTGCAAAAGATCCTCCTTCCGGTGCTCGATCCCGCGTTTATTGCCCAAATTGATGCGGTAAAAGATCTGATTCTTTCGGAGGTAAACGTAAAAACGATCGAATACGTTACGGACACCTCCGGCTTGATCAATAAGAGAGCAAAGCCGAATTTTAAAATCCTGGGTAAAAGGCTGGGCAAGGATATGAAAGCAGCCGCAGACCTGGTCGCTTCCTGGGGTGCAGCAGAAATCCGCCAACTGGAAACCTCCGGCAAAATATCTCTACAGATTGGCGAAAACAGCTACGAGACCACGGTTGAAGATTATGAAATCCTCACTGAGGATATCCCGGGCTGGCAGGTAGCCGTTGATGGAAATATCACCGTGGCCCTGGATACGGCCCTTAGCCCCGAGCTTGAAGCAGAAGGCATGGCGCGCGAATTGGTGAGTAAAATTCAGCAGATCCGCAAAGCCAGGGGGTTTAATGTAACCGATAAAATCGATATTGAGATCGGCAAGCACCCCGATGTCGCCCTTGCAGTGCAATGGTTCGGAGATTATATTCGGGAGGAGACCCTCGCGACTTCCCTGTCCGTGACAGATCATCCCGCTGAAGGGGCAGAAGAGGTCGAATTAGTAGAAGGTTTCAGGCTGCCCATCCGCGTCGGGCGCGCGTGATAAGGGCCTGGTTTTGCAGCGTAAAAGGTTGAAGCAGCCGCCGCTCAGGTCATTATTTGACGCTTCGCGCCAAATAACGTTTTGAGCGGGAGTTGTGTAAAAAGGTTTTTGCCGCCTTCGGCGGCAGAATATTCTTCTGAGAGACGCGTCATTTTCACGATTTCGCGAAGCGTCTCAAAATATAATTCGGCGCGAAGCGCCGTAAAAAACCTTTTTACACAACCCCCCCCAACGCATAATTTCGCCACTGAAGGCAGCTATTCGCTTGGGAGAAAGCCCGCGGCATGCTATTTCAGGAAAGCATGGACTGCAGCTTCATCGCCACGCCCATATCCCCTTTGATCTTGACTTTCCCGCCCATCACCGCCATCATTGGGTTCAGGCTGCCGCTGCGCAGTTGTTCCAGTGTCTCGACTGTGGTTGTAATCGTGCAGTCGGCTTCCCGGTCTTCGTTGGAAATACTGGGCGTGTCACCGCTCAGGTCAATAAATACCGTCCCTTCGTCGAGTACGATTTTCAGGGTTTTGCCAATTGTCGGCATACTTGAAGCCCTCGCTTTGAATTGGTCCAGAATCGCATCTATCGTCATAGCATTAAAATTTTGGCCAAAGATAGCGAATTTTCGCTAAATGAAAACAAGTCTGTGCGATATGTAATGATCCGACCGGCAGCGGTGGAATCGTCATCCGCTGACGTTAGCCTTTTATTGCGTTCTGCCGGCTCGTCACAACAAGTTTGGGCAAAAATAAAATGCCAAAATGACATAAATTTTTAAAAAAAATGACAATTTGGCATTTTGTTTTTCCTCCTTTGCGTCTTAATGGCATTTTACGCTTGCTGGAACATGATTTGCAATACGATTGGTAGAAAATTATTTAACAATTAAAAAATGCGAATATGATTCAGGTAGTATTAAAACCAGGCGTATTGAAGACGGGCTTCGTTGGTGGTGAAGGGGTTAAACCGACGCATTCCGAATGGGCGGCCCCATTTGCAAATATCCAGGCTACGGAAGAAGGCTGGAGGCTCCAGATCGCAGTTCCGGGGCTTGGCAAGGAGGATGTCCGTCTCATGGTCGAAGAAAACAAACTGACGGTCAAAGGTATTTACCCTGAAAAAGCAGCAGGCGAAGGTCGTGTTTTGCACAGGGAATTTGGTCACGGGCATCTGAGCAGGAGTTTCCAGCTACCTGAAAATGCGGAGGTACAGGGAATTCAGGCGAAATGTGCGGAAGGCATCCTCGAAATCTGGATACCTAAAAAAGCTGCCTTACAGGTACAAGTAGGCTGACGGTGCAGCAGCCAAATTTGACAAAATTTTTACATTGTCTGTTCAGCATAAATTGTTTCAAAACTGTTTAAAAAAGGTAACAGGCCCGGTATCGCAGACGGAAAGCGTTTCGCTGGATGGATGCACCGGGCTGTTGTCCCAAAACCAAAAAAATGAAACCAATAAAATATTATCCCCCGCAAGTAGAAAATCCCTTAGCAGGGTTTGTAAACGAGTTTTTTAACCGGGAAATCGGGTCTTTCTTAGGCGGCGACAGTTTTGTTTCCCAGCCAATGGTAAATATATTGGAAACGGCATCGGGGTACATAATCGAACTTGCCGCACCCGGGCTGGAAAAAAAAGACTTCAACCTCCAGATCGATGGCAGGACACTGTTGTTGTCTGCGAATAAAGAGGGGGTGTTGGAAGAAGGGGCAAGCGGAAAAATATTGCGCAAGGAATTTAATTTTGCAACTTTTTCGCGCCGATTCCGTTTACCAAATGGTACAGTTGCTGAAAATATCGAAGCGGTGTATGCGCATGGGGTCTTGACAATCAACATCCCAAAAGCCGTTGAAGCGCTCAAAAAAGAGCAGACCGTCGAAATTCAGTGAGTACACACAGTGTGTCAAAAATTTTAGGTTAGTTAATAGGGTTTTAGGTGTTTTTTGAGGTCAGCGCAAACAAGTGCTGACCTTTTTTTATTCCCCGCCGGAAGCCGCCGCTTCGAGGGCGTCGTACCATGCCTCGCCGTATTTTCTGATGAGCGCATCCTTTACGAAGCGGTAGAGCGGCAGGCTTGCTTTTTTTCCTGCAGTACAGGCAGCTTTACAAATCTCCCAGCGCTCGTAGTTGATCGTCTCGAATCCGGCAGCTTCGCGCTTTGCCCTTATGGGGTAGAGATGGCAGGAAACCGGTTTTCGGAAGTTTGTGGCCCCGGCAAGAAATGCCTTTTCAATACCACACTGGGCAATACCCGTTTCGTTGTAAGTAATATAAGCGCATGGCCCTCCCGCGATGAGTGGGGTGACATACTCCTCTTGCTGGGCTTCGTAAAGGTATTTGCCCTCCTGCTCCAATACCGCCCTTCCCGCAGGGCTTAAAAAAGGCCTTATTTCGGGATAAATGTTGTCCAGCACCTCCAGTTCCTCCTTTTCAAGGGGCGCTCCGTAGTCGCCTTCCCAGCAACAGGCCCCTTTGCAGGCCTGCAGATTGCAAAGAAAGGATTCCTCGATGATCTCGTCGCTTACCAAAACGTTTCCGATAATGTACATTCGCTTTGCTTTTTAAGGGCCTGTTGCATATTAATAGCCCAAATTTGCAGAATTTGATGTATTTGTTAAACAAAAAAGGTACAGATGATATATAATTTGTGGAAAATGTAGAGATATTGGGTCGTTTAACCCCACCAGACGGGAAGCTGTCCAGGCGCCGGGCACTTTCCGTATCAAGTACCCGCATACTTGGGATCCGGCACAATAAATTCCACCCTTGCAGCGGTAAAATATAACGGCATAAAAGTAGTTGCGCCCGGGCGGGATCGGGCAGGGGGAGGGCAAACGGATGGGGCATGTGGCCGGTTGGTGTGTATATTTTTAAAACATAATATCAATGGATCCCTTAAAGCAGAAATTTTACGAAAAGGCAAGTATCCTGAAGGCAGAGATCAAGGAATTGCTCAAGGCGCACGGCGATACGAAAGTGGAGGAGGTAACCCTGGGCCAGATTTACGGTGGCGCACGGGATATCAAAATGATGGTTTGGGAGCCCTCGGAACTGGATCCAATGGAAGGTATCCGGTTCCGTGGTTATGCGATTGACCAGCTAAAAGAATTTTTACCTAAAGGATCTGGTAACCGGGAGCCAATGCCGGAAGGCTTGTTCTGGCTGTTGTTGACGGGCGAAATTCCGGGAAGGGAAGAGGCAGAATGGGTCTCGGAACAATGGCGCCAGCGTAGTGAAGTGCCTGAACATGTATTTCGGGTGCTCGACGCACTGCCTGTCGATACCCACCCGATGACCCAGTTCAGCATCGCAATCAACGCGATGCAGTCCGAAAGTATTTTTGCACGGCGTTACGATGAGGGTTTCAGCAAAGGCGATTACTGGGATGCGACGTATGAGGATACCATGAACCTGATTGCCAAGCTGCCCCGGGTAGCCGCATACATCTATCGGCGGAGTTTCCACGGTGGTAACCATATCCCGCCTGATCCCTCCCTGGATTGGAGCGGCAACTTCGCCCACATGCTCGGCTTCGAGGATTCCTACTTTAAATCGCTGATGCGCCTCTACCTGACCATTCATGCAGACCACGAAGGAGGCAATGCTTCGGCGCATACCACCCATGTAGTCGGCTCTACGCTCAGCGATGCGTATCTCTCCCTGGCAGCGGGGATCAATGCGCTTGCAGGCCCCTTGCACGGCCTGGCCAACCAGGAAGTGATCAAATGGATATTCGAAATGGTGGAAGCTATAGGCACTACCCGGCCGACGGACGATCAGATTGTGGATTATGTGAAAAAAACCCTCTCAGAAGGCAAGGTCGTGCCCGGTTATGGCCATGCCGTGCTGCGCCGTCCAGACCCGCGGTTCATCGCCCAGATGAATTTTGCCAAAAAATATATCGAGGCAGACGATATTGTGGAGATCGTCTGGAAAATATTCGACGTAGTGCCGCCTATCCTTCAGAGCCTCGGCAAGATCAAAAACCCCTGGCCAAATGTAGATGCGCATTCAGGCGCATTGCTGGTACACTACGGATTGAGGGAATACAGCTACTATACCGTCCTCTTTGGCGTTTCCCGTGCCCTCGGGGTACTTTCTGCCCTCTGTTGGTCAAGGGCGCTGGGCTTCCCGCTGGAACGGCCAAAATCGGTCACGACCGGATGGGTGAAAGATTTCCTGGCGACCCGGGCGTAATCGGTCTTGTACAACTAATTTAAAGTGCATTGAGGCCGGCCAAGTGTCCACTCGACAGATATTTTGCGCTTCTTTGCAGGTTGCTTCAAAAAATATTCTTTGCCCTTTCACGGGGCAAAGAATATTTTTTTATTTTTGGCGGGGTGGTAGCGTCCTACCCGGTCTTTTACCAAAAAATTTTCAAAACAATGACATTCCCCGATAACCTGCGTTACACCGACGACCACGAGTGGATCCGCATCGCCGAAGGTAATACGGCTTACGCCGGCATCACGGATTTTGCCCAGGGCGAGCTCGGCGATATTGTCTTTGTCGAAGTGGACGCCGTGGGCGATAACCTCGCTAAAGGCGATGTATTCGGTACGGTAGAAGCCGTAAAGACAACATCTGAAATGTTCATGCCGGTTTCCGGAAAAATCGTAGCGTTTAATCCGAAAATCAGTGCGGAAGGGGAAGATCAGCCCGAGTTGGTCAATAATGACCCTTACGGGGAAGGATGGATTGTCAAAATTGAGATGAGCGATCTATCAGAACTGGATGATTTAATGGATGCAGAAGCTTATGCATCCAAGGTGGGGTGATTTTTTTTCAATGCTTTCCCACCATAAAAAGGCCGGGGTGCATCTTTCGTTTTGAAATGTTTGTTGCGAAAGGTCGGCAAGGAAGCAAAGTAGCCCCTTTCTGACCCTCTGCGGCCCGCCTTGCAACGAGCCCGTTCTTCGGGCAGTTGAGAGCCCCTGCGTTCAGGGCACAGCGGTTGTAGTGTTTTTTTTAAGGCGTTTACTATTTTACTCATATCGTAAAACCTTGTCAGTATGGATATCGAAGTATCCGGAAATGCGCTCTTCATTGGCCTGGTTTTGCTGTTCGCGCTGGTGATCGGGGTCATCCTGTATCTCAAGTTCGATTATGCAAAAAAATCCAAGGGAGGGCTGATCACAAAGCACGCTGGCAAGCACAGTATCGAACTCGATGGGCGGACTAAGTACCCCGAGGTGGACGCGTTCCGCCTCAGCGGGGTCTTTTTCAACTTCGGGATCGCACTGGCGCTTGGGCTTACCGTGCTGGCACTGGGTTGGACGGAGTATGCCGAGCAGTCTGCCGGCGGAGACAATTTCATCCTTATCGAAGAGGATATCGAAGTGGAACCGCCACGTACTGCAGAGCCGCCCCCGCCCCCGCCGCCCCCACCACCTCCCGTTATCGAGGAGGTACCCGAAGAGCTGATCGAGGAGGAAGACCAACCCGACTTTGTGGATCAATCCGTTGAGGCCAACGAAGAAGTGGTAAAGGCTCCCGAACCGGTAAGGGCTCCGCCGCCCCCACCCCCTCCGCCGCCTCCGCCGCCAAAGGATGATGAGGAAATCTTTGTCGTAGTCGAGGATATGCCTTTGTTTCCAGGTTGCGAGACCGAACCGGACAAAGATGCGCGGAAGAAATGTTCTGACCGCAAAGTGTTCGAGTTTGTGGGTAAAAACCTGAAATACCCCGTAATCGCACGCGAAAACGGGGTGGAAGGTACGGTTGTAGTTCAGTTTGTCGTTGACCGCGATGGTACGGTAAAGGACGCCAGCGTCCTGCGCGATATCGGCGCAGGTTGCGGCGAGGAAGCTGTTCGCGTTGTTGGCCTGATGAACCAGCAGGGTCTGAAGTGGACGCCAGGCAAGCAGCGTGGCCGTCCGGTGAAAGTCCAGTTCCGTCTGCCTGTTCGCTTCAAGCTACAGTAAAGACGGCTCGCAAAAAAAACGAGGCTGCCCTGAAGTCTGATGCTTCAGGGCAGCCTCGTTTTTTTTGCGAGGAGGCCGCTGTTTCATGAGCAAAATGCCGCCAGCGGCGAAATTTTATAAGGGATTGTGTGAAAAGTATTTTTTCGGCGCTTCGCGCCAAATAATCATTTGGGGTT